>JARDZW010000231.1 GCA_029240655.1 Chloroflexota bacterium | reverse complement strand
TCGTGGCCAGCAACGCCGACGCCAACGTGACGTTCCTTCGCCTGCTCGACCGGAGCGCACTGCCCGAGGCCTTCGTCTCCGACGTCGAGCGGATCAGCTACGCCAGCGCCTCGCTGAAGATCAACATCGCCCTGGCCGAGCTGCCGGACTTCCACGCGCTGCCGGGCTCCGAGGCGGGCCCCCAGCATCGCGGCACCATCCACATCTGTCCCGACCAGGACTACATCGAGCGCGCCTTCGACGACGCCAAGTACGGGCGCCCCTCCGCAGAGCCCGTCCTCGAGTGCACGATCCCCTCGGCGGTCGACCCGACGGTCGCGCCGCCCGGCCGCCATCTGATGTCGATGTTCGTGCAGTACGCCCCGTACGAGCTTCGCGACGGATCCTGGGACGACCAGCGTGACGCCTTTGCGGACCGCTGCTTCGACCTGCTCGACGCGTACGCGCCCAACTTCAAGCGCTCGGTCCTCGACCGCCAGGTGCTGGCGCCGCCGGACCTCGAGCGCGTCTTCAACCTCACGGGCGGCAACATCTTCCAGGGCGCGATGACTCCCGGCCAGCTCTTCGCGTTCCGTCCCGTTCCCGGCCACGCGCGCTACCGGACGCCGGTCGCCGGCCTCTACCTCTGCGGCGCCGCCGCCCATCCCGGTGGCGGGGTGATGGGCACACCGGGGCTCAACGCCGCCCGCGAGATCCTGGGCAAGCGTCGCTTGCGCGCATCGGCGTAACGGGCTTGACGCGAGCTGAGCGGCCGGGCGTATCGTCTTGGGAGTGGTGCCACAGACGCAGTACGCCAAGAAGGGCGATGCGCACATTGCGTACCAGATCGTCGGCGAGGGCAACCAGCTCGACATCGTGCTCGTCTCGACCTGGTTCAGCCATGTCGAGGCACGGTGGGATCTGCCGGGCTATGCGCACTACCTCAGCCGCCTCGCCTCGTTCAGCAGGCTGATCTCGTTCGACAAGTACGGGATCGGCCTGTCCGATCCGATCAGGTCCAGCGAGCTACCCCCGCTCGAGGACTGGATGGACGACGTGTCCGCGGTGATGGACGCTGTCGGCCTCGAGCGGGCCGCGATCGCCGGCGCCGGCGAGGCCTCGCCGATGGCAGAGCTCTTCGCCGCCACGTATCCCGAGCGTACGAGCGCACTCGTCCTGATGAACGCGACCGCACGCGTCTCGGCGGCGCCGGGATACGAGATCGGAGCACCGCCGGAAGTGCAGGAGGGCCTCGTCTCGATGGTCGAGCAGACGTGGGGTCGCGGCGACATCATCGCTGCGATCAATCCGAGCCTCGCCGGCGATGCCGCTGCAATCGAGGCCTGGGGACGCTTCCTTCGCCTGTCCGCAAGCCCGGCAACGGCTGCGGCCGTCATGCGCATGCTTTTCGAGCTCGACGTACGGGACGTCCTTCCATCGATCAGGGTGCCCACGCTTGTCGTCCACCGCCGGGACAACCCGATCGTCACCGTCGACCAGGGACGGTATGTCGCGGAGCACATCGAGGGCGCGACCTTCGTCGCCGTGCCGGGCGCCGACTACGGGCTGGGAGTCGGCGACATCGACGTCCTCATCGACGAGGTGGAGGAGTTCCTCACGGGATCCCGGCCGGCTCACGCCACCGACCGGGTCCTCGCCACGGTGCTGTTCACCGACATCGTCGACTCCACCCCACGGGCGGTTGAGCTAGGCGACGCGCGATGGCGGGAGCTGCTCGAGAGGCACGACGAGCTGGCGGCGACCGAAGTCGCGCGCTTCGGCGGAACGATCTCCGACTTCGCGGGTGACGGGCTGCTCGCAACCTTCGACGGCCCGGCGCGCGCCGTTCGCTGCGCGTTTGCGCTCCGGGACCGCCTGCGAACGCTCGACCTGGACATGCGTGCCGGTCTCCACACGCGGCATCGGCGTCCATATCGCCGCTCGTGTGAACGGGCTCGCCGGAGCGGGCGAAGTGCTCGTGTCGCGGACGGTGAGGGACCTCGTTACGGGCTCCGGCCTCTCCTTCGTCGAACGAGGCGCACACAGCCTGAAGGGCGTTCCCGATCAGTGGGAGATCCTCGAAGCAGTCGAGTGACTTCACGGCATAGGCCGTCCGCTAGCTCGACGAATCGATGCCTGGGCGCTCACTCGGACGTCGCCGCCGCCCCGCCTCCGGATGATCACTCGCCAGGCGAGGCCGGCCGCGAACATCGCCAACCCCACTGCCACAGCGCGTACCGGGAGCGTCGCCACCAACGTCACGCACCCGACCAGGCCGATCGCGTTCACGGCACGCGGCCAGCGACGCCACTCGCCGCGTTGCGTCCAAGCAGAGGCGTTGGCGATCGCGTAGTAGGTCAGTACACCGAACGAAGAGAATGCGATCGCCCCACGCAAGTCGGTGGTCAGGACGAGAAGCGTGACCGCGGCCGCGACCGCCATCTCGGCGTGATCCGGAACGCGGTAGCGCGGGTGCACCGAGGCCAGCCAGCGAGGCAGATCCCCCTCCCGGGCCATGGCAAGCGACGTGCGCCCGATGCCGGCGATGAGGGCGAGCAGGGCACCCAGGCTGGCGACCGCCGCCCCGACGCCGACCAGCGGCACCGCCCAGTCGGCGTCGACCGCCTCGAC
>JARDZW010000029.1 GCA_029240655.1 Chloroflexota bacterium | reverse complement strand
TCGACGGACTGGGCGGCGAGGATCCGGGTGAGCTCGCGAGCCTCGGCCGTCGGTTCCACGATGTCGTAGATGACGAGCGTCTCGGCCACGGCCTGGATGCCATCGACGACATCGTCGAGCTGGACCGTCAGCTCGTGGATGTCCTCGCGGTCGAAGGGGGTGATGAAGGCATCCTCGAGCCGCTGGTTGATCTCGCGGTCGATCCCGTCGCCGGCCTTTTCTAGGCGCTGGATCTCGACCACGTGCTCATTGATGTTCTCGTAGGTCGACACCATCTCGTGGAGGCGCGTCGCGGCCGCATGCAGGTTCTCTCCGGCCGCCACGAAGAGATCGAAGAAGCGCACATCCTTGGGGAGCAGGCGGAACGACATCGGTATCTCCTCTTTCAGCCGAAGCCGATGGTATGCAGGATGAACCACGACAGCGCGGCGATGATGCCCGCGGCCGGGATGGTGATGACCCAGGCAAGGAGGATCCGCCGGGCGACGCCCCAGCGGACGCCCTTGGGTCCTCGCGCGGAACCAACGCCCATGATGGCGCTCGAGATGACGTGCGTCGTGGAGACCGGCATCCCGAGCTGAGCCGTACCGAGGAGGATCGTGGCGGCCGTAGTCTCGGCTGCGAAGCCGTGGACGGGCTCGAGCTCGGCCACACGCTGGCCCATCGTCCGCATGATCCGCCAGCCCCCCACGGCCGTCCCGAGCGACAACGCCGTGGCCGAGACGACGATCACCCAGAGCGGAACGTCGTTGGTCGGGATGACGCCCGCCGCAAACAAGGCGAGCGTGATGATGCCCATCGTCTTTTGCGCATCGTTCGAACCATGGCTGAAGGCCATGTAGCCAGCCGAGAGCAGTTGCAGCCGCCGGAAGATGCGCGCCATGGGTTTGCGTTTGGCGTTCCGGAAGGTCCAGTACAGCGCGAGCATCAGCCCGAACGCGATCGTGAAGCCGAGGAAGGGAGACACCACCATCGGGACCAGCACCTTGCTGGTGATGCCGTCGACCTTGAGCGCCCCGGTCCCGGCCGCGATGATCGTCGCCCCGAGCAGGCCGCCGATCAGCGCGTGCGAGCTCGAGCTCGGCAGCCCCTGGTACCAGGTGATCAGGTTCCACGTGATCGCCCCGATGAGGGCGGCAGCGACCACGGCCTGCGTCGTGGTCGCGTCATCGACGAGGCCGCTGCCGATGGTCTTGGCCACGGCCGTTCCGGCGAACGCGCCGAGGAAGTTGAACGACGCGGCCATGAGGATCGCATGGCGCGGGCTGAGCGCCCTGGTCGCGACCGACGTGGCGATGGCGTTCGCGGTGTCGTGGAATCCATTGATGTAGTCGAATGCCACCGCGAGGACGATGACCACGACGAGCGCGAACGTGACGCCTTCCAACGGTGTCGTGGGCCTCCGGGCGGGTGGGATCGGGCAGGGGAGTGGGCGGGCCTTGTCGTTAACGCGATGGTAATGCCGGGCGGCGCGGACGGCGGTGATGCTGCGTCGCGGGTCTCGGCCGCTATCCTTACCCGGCCATGCGACTCTCCCATCTCTTCTTCGCCACGCTCCGCGACGACCCGACCGAGGCCGAGATGCCGTCGCATCGCCTGCTCCTGCGGGCGGGCTACGTGCGCCAGCTCGGGTCCGGTATCTACTCGCTGCTGCCATTGGGCAAGAAGGTCAGCGACCGGGTCGAGCAGGTCATCCGGGAGGAGCAGGACCGCATCGGCGGCCAGGAGATGGAGATGCCGGTCGTCCACCCGGCCGACATCTGGCGAGCGAGCGGCCGGTACGACGCGATCGGACCGGAGTTGGGTCGCTTCAAGGACCGCAACGGCCGGGACATGGTGCTTGCGATGACCCACGAAGAGGTCGTCGGCATCCTCCTCGCCGATATCGTCAAGTCGTATCGCCAGCTCCCGATGCAGGTCTATCACTTCCAGACGAAGTGGCGCGACGAGCCGCGTGCCCGCGGCGGGCTGATCCGCGTGCGCGAGTTCGTGATGAAGGACGCCTACAGCTGCGACCTCGACCAGGCCGGCCTGGATGCCAGCTATGACGCGCAGCACGGCGCCTACGTCCGGACCTTCGAACGCCTCGGCCTGGATACCGTTGCGGTGGCCTCGGATGTGGGGATCATGGGCGGATCCCAGGCCCACGAGTTCATGTTCCTCAATCCCGCCGGCGAGGACGTCCTGGTCCTGTGCGAGGCGTGCGGCTATGCCGCGAACCGCCAGGTCGCGGCCGTCCCCAGACCGGATCCCACGCCGGAGGAGCCGCTGCCCCTCGAGGAGGTCGCGACACCCGGTACGACCACGATCGCCTCCCTCGCCGAGTTCCTGGGCGTGGGCCCGGAACGCACGGCCAAGGCCGCATTCTTCATGACGGGGGACGCCCGCCTGGTGACCGCCATCGTCCGCGGCGATCACGAGGTCAACGAGACGAAGCTCGGGAACGCGGTCAAGGCCATCGGTGGCATGCGACCCGCCACGGTCGACGAGATCAAGGCCGCCGGCATGGAGCCCGGCTACGGATCCCCGATGGGTGCACGTGACACCGTCGTCGCGGTCGACGACCTGGTGGCGCGGTCGGCGAACCTGGTGGCCGGCGCCAACCGCGAAGGTTTCCACTACCGCAACGTCAACTCGGGCCGGGACTACACCCCGGACGTGACGGCCGATATCACGAACGCCCAGGAGGGCGATGCTTGCCCGGTCTGCGGCAAGCCCGTCATCCTGCGCAACGGGATCGAGGTCGGGAACATCTTCAAGCTCGGGACGAAGTTCACGGACGCTGCCGGCGCGACCTATCTCGGCGAGGATGGCCAGGCCCACCCCATCGTCATGGGTTCCTACGGCATCGGCGTCGGGCGGAACGTCGCGTGCATCGTCGAGGCGCACCACGATGACAAGGGCATCGTCTGGCCCGCCGAGGTCGCGCCCTACGCGGCCCACCTCGTGTCGATCGGCGGGGCCAAGGATCCGCGTGTCACCGAGATCGCGGAGAGGCTGCACGCACTGGCGCAGGACGCCGGTCCGCGGCACGAGATCCTGTGGGACGACCGCGACGAATCGCCCGGCGTCAAGTTCACCGACGCGGAGCTGCTCGGGATGCCCTGGATCCTGACCGTGTCGCCGCGCTCGCTGGCCGCCGGCGGCGTCGAGGTCACCGAGCGGGCGACCGGCGATCGGTCGACCCGACCGCTCGAGGAGGTCGAGGCGCTGGTCGCGAACGGGTTCCCGACCGGACCCTAGCTCCCGTCACTCGAGGTGCCGCTCGGCGGCATCGCCCGGCGCGCTCCGTCGGCCTCGGGCGGCTCGACGACGCCGCTCGGATCGACGGTCGTCCCGTCGAGCGCCAGGACGAGGTCTCCGCTCTCAACGATCTGCTCGACGAGCTCGCTCGAGGAAACGACCTCGCTACCGATCTCCTCCGGCTCATCGCCGATGCGGCTGATCGCGAAGCTGACCGCCGGCGGGATCGACGCGGAGATCGAGATCTCGGCGATCCGATACGGCGAGCCCTTGATCCGCAATGCCCGATTGGTCATCTCCTGGAGGGCGGTCGCCTTGATGATCAGTTCCGCCAGCGTCCCCGGGTCGATCTTCTCGATGACGGTGCTCATGCCTCGCTTGGCGACCCCGAGAGCCTCGCGCGCGTTCGCACCGGTGCCTGAGAGGCGCTTCACGAGCATGTCCTGGGTCAGTGCCTCGCCCGTCCCACCGGTACCGGCCGCGCCGCCGTCGCCGGCGGTGGCGGCCGCCTGTCCGCTAGCCTCCTGCGCCTTCACCCGGGCGGCTTCGGCCGCCTGCGCCGCAGCTTCCTGGGCCCGCTTGATGAAGCTCACGGCGATCCCCTTCGCGACTCCCCTCCGGCCATCGGCCGCATCGCCAGAGGATAGCGAGACGGGTCCGGCGGGACCACTACGATGTCGTCGTCATGCCGCCACGTCAGACGCTTCCCGGCGACGACCTGTATGCCCGTCTCGGGGTCCCCCGCGACGCCAGCGCCGAGGCGATCGATCTTGCGTGGCGTGGTCTCTTGCGCAAGCACCACCCTGACATCGCCGGCCCCGACGCGCTCGAGCTCGCGAAGCGGATCAATATCGCCCACGACTGGCTGAGCGACCCGGAACTGCGTCGCCGATACGACCGCGAGCGCGCGGACGGGATCCGCTCGGGTCGATCGCCACGTGCATCCAGCCGGCCGGACCGGTCGGCCACCGCCTGGCGTCCCGTTCGCCGGCCACCGACGACCGCGGAGCGGGTGACCGCGGTCGTCGAGCGGGTCGGCCGGCTCACCCGCGACGAGCTCGATCGTCTGGCGCTCGCCGAGCCCGCCCCGATCGCCTTCCTCGCCACGCTCCGGCGCTTCGTCCCGCCGGAGCTCGATGAGGTGATCGAGCGGGCTGAGCGCGAGGCCGTCGCCAACCTGCCCGGGCCGGCCCGACGCGACCTTGCGACGCGCGACGCGGTGGTCGGTCAGCTCGCCGACATCGTCCTGGGCGACATCCTCGAAGCGTTGCTCGGCGATCCGGCCGGACCACGCGCCCGCGAGCGACTGACCCGTGGCTGGGAGGCGGCCGTCGGGCAGCCCCGCTACGGGCCGGCAACGGTCGCGGTCGGGGACCTCCTGGAGCGATTGCGGGCACTCAGCGCGGAGCAGGTCCGTTCGCTGGCGTCGACGGGCACGAGGGAGCGCCTCGGGGCGCCCCCGTGGCCGCGCGCGACATCGCCGGAGGAGGATGATGCGCTGCGCGTATCGAGCGAGCTCGCATCGGCCGACGCGGCCGCCGCGATCGATGCCGTAGCGCGGGTCGGTGAGCGCCACGGCGCACCGGCGCGGCGCGCGGCTGCCCGGATGGCCCACCTCCTGGTTCTGCGCCACGCGTTCCCCGCCCGCGAGTTCGAGCGTCACGCCGCGCCATGGCTGGGGGACCTCATCCCGCGCCTCGCACCGTGGGGAGCTCGGTAGGCCGGCGCGCCAGCGGCGATTGACCGATGGCCCTTCGCCCTGACAAGCGGGCCGCAGGCTGTGCGATGCTCGACCCGTGGACCCATGGATCGTCATCAGCCTGGGGCTGGCCGTCACCGCGATCGTCGTCGCTGGGATCGCCATCCGCAATGCGCGAGCCCTGACCCGATCGCTGGCGGCGAACAGGCGCCTTCGGGCCGACGTGTCACAGCGTGATGACGAGATCGCCGGGGCCGCCGCGGAGCAGGCCGTCCTGGGGGAGGCGGTGGGCTCCGGGATCGTGCGCGTGGATCGCAGTCTTCGTGTCATCTCGGCGAACGCGGTAGCCCATACGCTCCTGGGCCGGACGCCGGGCACGCTCGTGGGTCGATCGGTCATGGAGGCGTTCCTCGATGCGTCGGTGGAGTCGATGGCCCAGGCAGCCCTCGCGAATGGCACGGCACGGACGGAGGTCCGGCGGGCGGACGCGGATGGACCGATGCTGACCGTGCTGGGTCGGAGGGCGCACGCAGGCGGCCTGTGGTTGATCGTCGACGATGTCTCCGAGCTCCGCCGGCTGCAGCGGATCCGGACCGAATTCATCGACAACCTGTCGCACGAGCTCCGGACACCGCTCACGACGGTGAGCCTTCTCGCCGAGACGCTGTCGCGCGAGGCGGATGGCCCGGACGTGGTGCTGCCACCCAAGATGCGCGACCGCATCGGCAAGATCGAAGTCGAGACCGGCCACCTCGTCCAGATGGTCAACGAGCTCCTCGACCTCTCGCGCATCGAGAGCGGCGACACCCTCGCCCTGGTCGACGGGCTGGACATGGGCCGGCTCGCCGCACAGTCGGCGGAGCGGTTGCGCCTGTTTGCCGATCGCCAGGGTGTCACGCTCCGGGTCGAGGCACCCGACGGACTTCCACCCGTCCGAGGCGATTCGGCCCGGCTGGGTCAGGTCGTCGTCAACCTTGTCCACAATGCCGTCAAGTTCAGCCCGGACGGCGGCGAGATCCTGGTCCGGGCGGACCGCGAGGGCGCGGACATCGTCACGTCGGTCCAGGATCACGGGGTCGGCATCCCGCGCGACGCCCAGGACCGGGTCTTCGAGCGGTTCTACAAGGTCGATCGAGCACGCATGCGTGCCGAGACCGGTGGCGGCACGGGCCTGGGTCTCGCCATCGCGCGGCACGTCGTGGAGCAGCACGGCGGGCGCATCTGGGTCGAGTCCTCGGAGGGATCCGGGTCGACGTTCTCGTTCGCTCTCCCCGTCGCCGGCAACGGCGATCACTGAGGGAGGGACCGGTGCTTCGACTGGCTCATCGAGGTGACTGGCGGCATGCCGCGGAGAACACGCTTCCGGCGCTCCTCGCTGCGCTCAAGGTGCCGGCCTGCGACGGCCTCGAATTCGACGTGCGCCTGGCGGCGGACGGGGTCCCGGTGCTCCTCCACGACAGGACCCTCGCGCGGGTGCAGGGCCGGCCCGAGCCGGTCGGCGAGTTGCGAGCCAGGGCGCTCGAGGACCTTGGCGTCCCGAGTCTTGCCGATGCTCTGGCCGTGATCCCGCACCGCGCGTACCTCGATATCGAGCTGAAGGGCCGACACGACCGAGCCGTCGTCGAGGTACTGGCCGCAGGCCGCGGGCCCGGCCTCGTGAACGCCGTGGTCTCGTCCTTCAAGCCCGATACCCTGGAGCGCGTCGCCGGGCTCGTTCCGACGTGGCCGCGCTGGCTCAATGCCCGCGACCTGGAGCCGGCGACGATCGCGGTCGCGACCGAGCTCGAGTGTCGGGCGATCTCCGTCGAGTGGCACGCGATCGATCCGGAGTCCCTGACGCGGGCCCGGGCCGCCGGGCTCGAGGTCGCAGCCTGGACCGTGCGGCGGCGCGACACGGCCGCCAGGCTCGCACGGCTTGGGATCATCGCGATCAGTGCGGAGGCAGCCGCACTCGACGGATGACCGTGCCGCGCGACAGCATCCGGCGCCACGTGATCGCCACGTATCCTTTGGCTCGGAACCGAGGCCAGCACGTAGGGGAGCGCATGACCGACAGGGCGGACCTCGTGGTCGTGGGCGCGGGCACGGTCGGTGGCTGGGCATCGGTCTTCGCCGCGGAGGCCGGCGCCGGGCACGTGGTCGTCCTCGAGCGAGGGCTGGCCGGTGACGGAGCCTCATCCCGCGCTGCCGGCATCGTTCGCGCCCAGGGCGGCACGCCCGCGACGGTCGCGCTCGGGCGCTGGTCGATCGACTTCTACCGGGGCCAGGCGGAGACCTACGGCGCCGATTCCGGCTTTCGCGAGCTCGGCTACCTGATCCTGGCGGCCACCGAGGAGGACGAGCGGCTCGGGCGGGAGCGCGTCGCCATGCAGCACGGCGCCGGACTGGCGGATGTCCGCTGGCTGGACGCCGCCGAAGCGGTCGCGACGGTCGGCACGCTCTCGCCGCATGGGCACCGGGGCGGCAGCTTCCGCGACGGCGACGGCCACATCGACCCGCCGCGCAACGTCCGTGCCTATTCGATGGCCATGCAGGCCGCCGGCATCGAGCTCCGCGAACGGACCCCGTTCGCCGGCCTGCGGACGAGCGACGACGGCGCTCGCGTGACCGGTGTCGAGACCAGCGGCGGCGTCATCGAGACCGAGCGTGTGCTCCTGACGGGCGGACCCTCGCTGCGGTCCGTCGGCTCCCTGGCCGGCCTGCGGATCCCGGCAGGTGCCGCGCGCCACACGGTCGCCGTGCTCGAGCCACACGAGGCGTTCGCGGTCGAGCGGATGCCGATGGTCTTCGATCTGGGCGCCGGCCTCTACTGGCGCCTCGAGGAAGGCGGCCTGCTGTTCGGCTGGAGCGATCCGGACGAGACGCCGGGGCAGGCGCGCGAGATCGACTGGGCGGCGTACGAGCGCTACCGGGAGCGACTCGCGGGGTACGTGCCCGTCACGCTGGACCTCGGGCTGCGCAAGATCTGGGCGGCGACGATCGACTACACGCCCGACCATCTGCCGATCCTTGGCCCGGCGATCCGTCCGGATGGCTCGGTGATCGACGGGGTCACGATCGCTTCGGCCGCGGGTCACGGGATGATGTGGGGACCCGGCGTGGCGCGCGTGGCCGCGGACCTGGCGGTGCACGGTGCGACATCCCTCATCGACGCCAGCGACTACGGCCTGGACCGCTTCGACGAGCAGGGCCGCAGCCGGCTCGCACCCGATTCGGTGGCGCTGCCGTTCCCGGTCGTGGCCGACTGATCAGGGGCGGTCGACCGCTCTCAACTGCAGCCGCAACCGTCCCCGCAGCAGCCACCGCCTTCGGCGAGCACGGGCAGACCCGCATTCGACGGCTTCGGGAGATCGACCGGGTGGATGTCCGCCATCGTCCATGCCGCGGGCTTGGTGGCCTTGACGATCGCGCCGTGCAGACCGCCGCCGACCGAGTGCGTCGGTGTGACCGAGATCTCCCCGAGACCGACGGCCTCGAGTCCGGCCCGGTACTCGGCGAAGGACAGGGCCCCCGCGATGCAGCCGACGAAGCTGCCGCGCTCGGCGCGATCAGCGGGGGACAGGCTGTCGTCCGCGACGACATCGCTGATGCCGACGCGGCCGCCGGGCTTCAGCACCCGGGCGACTTCCCCGAGCACCGCGGCCTTGTCGGTCGAGAGATTGACGACGCAGTTGCTGATGACGACGTCAACCGAGGCGTCGCCGAGCGGGATCGATTCGATCCGGCCCTTGCGAAATTCGACGTTGGTCGCGCCGGCCTCGGTGGCGTTGCTGCGCGCGAGCTCGAGCATCTCGTCGGTCATGTCGAGGCCGTACGCGAACCCGGTCGGCCCGACCCGGGACGCTGATAAGAGCACATCGATCCCGCCTCCGGAACCCAGGTCGAGGACGACTTCGCCGGGCCGCAGCTCGGCGACCGCGGTCGGGTTCCCGCAGCCCAGGCTCGCGAGGACGGCCGCGTCCGGCAGCGCCGCCCGATCCGTTTCGTCGTACAGGAGCTGCCCCCACGCCGGGTCGGAAGGGTCGGTCATCACGGATGGACTGCAGCAGCCCGCGGAAGCGTCCGCGCGCCCCTCGCCGCGTCCCAGCACCGAGAGCGCCGCCTCGGCGTACCGGGCTCGCACCTCGTCAGTGATCGCTTCCGGGCTGTGGCCGGTCGTCTGCGTGGCGTCGGTCGTGGTCATGTTTCGACTCCGATTCGGATCGCGGGGGCGTGGCCGGCGAGGATCAGGCGGGGCAGCAGTCGGTGGACAGCGTGGCGAGGGCAGCGGGTGAGTCGTCGCGAACACCCCTGACCCCCGCGATCCAGCGGCGCAGGCCGTCTGTCCGCGGCGGCCGGCTCTCGGCGAGAGCGATCCGATGGAGCAACTGTCGGTGATCGTCGCGGGACCCTTCCCGCGCGCCACCGGCGATCATCCAGGCGATTCCGTTGTCGTTGAGCATCGTAGGTGCCTCCGGGCAAGCAAGTATGTATCGATTGACATCAATATGCCGTATCACGAAAGGCTTGTCAATATCGATTTCTGACGATATGATCCTCGTATGCCGCGCACCCCTCGAACCACCACCAGCGACCCCGACATCCGACTGCTGTCCGCCTTGGCGGACCCGACCCGCCTCGCCATCGTCCGCGAGCTGGCCGAGAGCAACGAGACCTGCGCGTGCGATTTCACGGCGGCCTGCGACGTGGGCCAGCCCACCGTCTCGCACCACCTGCGGGTCCTTCGTGAAGCCGGCGTCGTCACGTCCGAGCGGCGCGGCCAGTGGATCTACTACCGTCTCGCCCCGGACGTCGCCGTGCGCCTCGCGACCATCGCCCGCAGCATGATCCCGGGAGGCCTCATCCCGGTCAGCGACCTCGTGACGCGACGCCGGAGCGCGCCCGCGAGCACGGAACCGGCCGTCAGCGCTCCGATCTGAGCGCGTCGGGCGGGATCAGCCAGCGTAGCGTCCCGCCACCCGGCCGCAGCGGCCGATCGCATTCGATCCGCGCGAATGTCCCCTTGCGCATCGGGTGGTTCGCGGCGTCACATAGCTCGGCGAGGAGCTCGCTGAAGTCCGGGTCGTGCCCCACGAGTACGACCTGTTCCGGATCGTCCGCGCCAGCCAGCACCGCCTCGACCGCCCCGAGGTCCAGCGACCCAGCCAGGCGATCGTCTTCGGTCACTGGCACGCCCAGGTGATCCGCGACGATCTCTGCGGTCTGCGCCGCGCGCAGCTTCGGCGATGTGATGATGGCGTCCGCCTTGAAGGCGATGCCGGCGAGATGCACACCGAGGCGCTCGGCCTGGTTCCGACCCTTCTCACTGAGCGGCCGAGCCGCGTCCGGGCCATTCCAGGCATCGGGGTTGCCGGCGTGGGCGTGGCGCAATAGGTGGAGGAGCATCAGGCCAGCTGCCGCTGCCGCCGGGTGACGGTCGCGAATTGCCGGACCCGCTCGCCGATCTGGACGAAGACCTTGCGGAAGACAGCCAGGCGCTCATCGTCGGTGCCCTCGGCCTCCGCCGGATCTTCATAGCCCCAGTGGAGCGATTCGTGGACACCGGGGAAGACCGGGCAACTCTGGCGCGCCTGGTCGCAGACCGTCACGACATAGTCGAACGTCTGGCCGAGGAATTCGTGCACCGACTTCGACCGCGCCCACGATGCATCGATGCCGGCATCCGCGAGGACCCGCAGGGTCAACGGGTTGATGCCCCTGGGCTCGGTGCCGGCGCTATGGACCTCGAAGGCGCCGCCGCCGTGCTGGCGCAGCACCGCCTCGGCCATGATGCTGCGGGCCGAGTTGCCGGTACACACGAACAGTACCCGTATCGGGTCGCGATCTGTCATGGATTGAGATCCTCGACGTCGCCGGTGACGAGGTAGACGATGTCCTCGGCGATGTTCGTGGAGCGGTCGCCGATGCGCTCGAGATAGTGCGACGCGATGATGATACGAGTGCCGCGCTCGACGTTGGCGGGGTCCTGGCGCATGAGCTCGACGACTTCGTCGAAGGTCGCGTGGTACAGGCGGTCGATGTCGTCGTCCTGGGCCGCCACCTCGCGCGCGGCGACCGCGTCCGCGTCGACCAGGGCCCGCAGGACGCCGTGGACGAGGACTGCAGCGCGCTCGGCCATCTCGGGGAGGCTCACGTAGCCGGCAAGTGGCGGCTCCGGTGACAGCTTGATGACCTGTTTCGCGACCGATGAAGCATGGTCCCCGATCCGTTCCAGCTCATACGTCACGTGATCGAGCGTCATGAGGTAACGCAGATCGCGGGCGACCGGTTGCTGGGTGGCGATCGTGACGCTGATGAGTCGCGACACCTCGCGCTGGGCGTCGTTGATCCGAGCATCGGCCTTGATGATGTCCAGCGCGAGGTCGGCGTCGTGGCCCGTGAGCGCCTCACTGGCTCGGCGGATGGCCTCCTCCACGAGCGATCCCATCCGCAGGACCGCGTCCTTGATCTCCTGCTCCTGCAGGTCGAGGGAATCGCGCGCGGCCGGGGGGCCGCTCGCGAGGGCCGGGGTTCCGGCGGCGGCATCGAGCAGGCGGTCGACCTGGTCGTCGACGGCGGTCTGGTCCTGGCGATCGGCTCGCTCGGTCATCTCGTCCACCTGTCCTAACCGAACCGACCTGAGACGTAGTCCTCGGTCAGCTGGTTCTTCGGATTCGTGAAGATGTCGACAGTCGGCGCCGTTTCGACGACGAAGCCGGCGCGGTCCTCACCCATCGTCATGAACACGGTGGTGTCGGAGGCTCGCGCAGCCTGCTGCATGTTGTGGGTCACGATGACGATCGTGTACTCCTTCTTGAGCTCGGCCATCAGCTCTTCGATCTGGAGCGTCGAGCGGGGATCGAGAGCCGAGCAGGGCTCGTCCATCAGGATCACCTCAGGATTGACGGCGATGGTCCGGGCGATGCATAAGCGCTGCTGCTGGCCCCCTGACAATGCCATGCCGGACTGCTGGAGCTTGTCCTTGACGTCGTCCCACAGGGCCGCGCGCCGCAGGCTCGTTTCCACGAGCTCGTGAAGATCGCCCTTGTAGCCGTTGATCTTGGGACCGAATGCCACGTTCTCCCAGACCGTCTTCGGGAAGGGATTGGGCTTCTGGAACACCATGCCGACCCGGCGCCTGACAGCAACAGGATCGACCGACTTCGAGGACAAATCCTGGCCATCGAGCAGGATGCTGCCCTCGGAGCGATACGACGGCACGAGGTCGTTCATCCGGTTGATTGTTCGCAGCAGGGTCGACTTCCCGCAGCCGGATGGACCGATCAGGGCCGTGATCGAATTCCTCGCGACCTTGATGTCGACGTTACGGACCGCGCGAAAGGCGCCGTAGTAGCACGACACGTCCTTGAGCTCGACGACGTACTCGGGCTCACCAAGGGTTTCGGGAGCCGCATGGTCGCGGGCCATCCCGGCGAGCCGGATCGCAGGCCCGCCACCGTCGGTCGAAGGGTCGCGGGCAGGCGCCTCCGATAGCTGGGTGTTCACGGGATTCTCCTCTACCACTGGATATGCCTCGAAAGGCGTGCGCGAAGGATGAGGGCGAGCGCGTTGAGGACGAGCATCAGGACCAGGATGACGATGATCGCCGCCGCGGCGATCCCGGCGAAGTCGTCCTGTGGCCGCCGAGCCCAGTCGTAGATCTGGATCGGCAGGACGGTATAGCTCCCGGTGAACGGGTTCGGAAGGAACGTCACGAAGGCAAAGGCACCGATGAGGATCAAGGGGGCGGCTTCGCCGATGGCCCGGGCCATGGCCAGGATGATCCCCGTCATGATCCCCGGAGATGCAGCCGGCAGGACCGAGCCGCGCACCATCTGCCAGCGGGTCGCGCCCAGGGCATAGGCGCCCTCGCGCTGGGCGTTCGGGACCGCCCTCAGAGCCTCGATCGAAGCGATGATGACCACCGGCAAGATGAGGAGGGTCAACGTGAGACCGGCGGACAGGATCGTGGAACCGAGCTCCATCAGCCGCACGAAGACCGCCAACCCCAGGATCCCGTAGATGATCGAGGGAACGCCGGCGAGGTTGCTGATGTTCGTCTGGAGCACGCGGTTCACCCAGCTATCGGACGCGTACTCGTTGAGGTAGATCGCCGCCGCGATCCCCACGGGGAAGGTGACGACCCCGACGATGATCCCGACCATCAACGAGCCGACCAGGGCGGGCAGGATGCCGGCGTTCGCCGGTCGCCTCGACGGGCCACCAGTCATGAAGTCCCAGTCGAGCCAGGGTAGGCCACGAACCAGGACATCGGCCAGCAGCATGACCAAGGCGAGGAGCAGGATCCCGACTGCCATGACGCACAGCCCGTAGAAGACCGTGCCGCTGAGCTTGCGGCGCATGAGCGCCGGCTCGAACCGGACGGCCGGGTCCACCGCAGACGTGGACGTCAGCGACATCAGTATTCCGTCCGGAACCTGCGCACGACCCAGCCGCTCAGCAGATTGAGGACGAGCGTGAACACGAGCAGCGTGGCGGCCACGGCGAAGAGGGCCTTGAACTGGACGGACCCCTGTGCCGTTTCACCGATGGCGATCTGCGCGATGAACGCCGTCATCGTCTGGACGCTCTCCGTCGGGTCGAACGTGAGCTGCGGCTTGTCACCGACCGCCAGCGAAACGATCATCGTTTCGCCGATAGCGCGGCTCGCCGCGAGGATGATCGACGCCATGATCCCTGAGATCGCGGCCGGAAAGACGACCTTGCGGATCACCTCGAACTTGGTGGCCCCCATCGCATACGCCCCCTCTCGCATGCCGCGCGGGACGGCGCGCATCGCATCGTCCGAGATCGACGCGATGAGCGGCGTGACCAGCAGGCCGACGATGATCCCTCCCGACAGCGCCGAGAATGTGCCGATGTTCTGCTTGCCGAGGATCGGGATGAGCACCTGCGGCGCAAGGAAGTTGACCGCGAAGAAGCCAAGGACGATCGTCGGGATCCCGGCGATCGTCTCGAGGAGCGGCTTGACCGTCGCCCGGACGCGGGGCGAGGCGTAGTCGGATAGCAGGACGGCGGCGAGAAGCCCGACTGGCACGGCGACGATCATCGCGATCGTGGCCACGAGGATCGTGCCCGACACGAGCGGCAGCACGCCCCAGGCGTAGGGGCGGATCCCGGCCGACCATCGGGTCCCGGTGAAGAACTCGACTGGGCTGACGACCTGGAAGAACTCAAGGGTCTGGAATACCAGCACCAGTACGATGCCAGCTGTCGTGAGGACCCCGAGCGCGGCCGAAAGGAAGAGCAGGGTCTCGATGACCCGTTCCGACCTCGGCCGCCGTCGGGTCAGCGGGACAGGGACGCTCGTCATGCGATGTGACGCTCCTCCTCGGGATCGAGTTCGTAGCCTACGTCAGGCACGGAGTCGGAGGAGGAATACGGATCAGCTGCCTACGGCCGCGGCCCATTCGGCCTGCTCGGCGGCGAGGAGGTCGGCAGGCAGGGCTACGTAGCCGACTTCGGCCGAGAGCGTCGACGTATTGGCCAGGTAGTAGTCGATGAACGCCTTCAGCTCCGGTCGCTCCTTGGCCTTACCGACATCTGGGTAGATGAACAGCGGACGGCTGAGCGGGGCGTAGCTGTTGTCGTTGATCGTCGCCTCCGTCGGCGCGACGCAGCCGGAGCCACCATCGACCTCGAGGGCCTTGAGCTTGTCCTGGTTCTCGGCGAAGTAGGCGTATCCGAAGAACGAGATCGCGTTGACGTCGCCCGCCACGCCGGTCACCAGGACGTTGTCGTCCTCCGACTGTGTGGCGAACTGGGTCGCGGCGTCGAGCTCGCCATTGATCTCTTCAGTGAAGTAGTCGAACGTCCCGGAGTCCGCCCCCGGCATGAACCGGTTCACCGGCTGCGCCGGGAATTCGGCCCGAATGTCGCTCCACATGAGGTTCTCGGGCGATTCGGGGCCGTAGATCTTGGCCAGCTCCTCGACCGTCAGGCAGCTGGCGAACGCGTTCTCGGGATTGACGACGACCGTCAGGCCGTCGATGGCCACCTGGAGCTCGACGAATTCGATACCGTTCGCCGTGCACGCGAGGCCTTCGCCTTCGTCGTCGGCCTTGATCGGTCGCGAGGCGTTGTTGATCTCAGTCTCGCCCGCGCAGAACTTCTTGAAGCCACCGCCGGTACCCGACAAGGCGACCGGCACCTGGACGCCGGAGTTGGCGATCTGGAAGTCCTCGGCGACGGCCGCCGTGATGGGGAACACCGTGCTGGAACCGTCGATGGTGACCGTTCCGGCCAAGGTCACTCCCTGGGAGGCGGGCGCCGCGCTGTCAGGGACGGCGCTGCCGGCGCCCGGGTCCGTTGAGGCTGCGCCGGGGCCGCATGCGCCGATGGCGAAGGCCGCCACCAGGACGAGCGCTCCGATACGTCTCGGGGTCGTGATCGTCACGAGATGTTCCTCCTGCAGGATCCGCCGCGCAGGGCGGTTCGACGGACAGTCCTCCGGTCTGACGTCGTCAGGCTCGGACGCGGGCGTCAACGGCCGCTTGTCGAGCGGTTAAGGCTTCGTTAACGGTGACGACGGCCGCGCCTCGCCTTCGTCGTGGCAAGAAGATGTCGGTGTCCGGGCCCGCAGACCGTTCGGCGTTAATCTCCGAGTGGTACCGTTCCCTGCCGCCCCGCATCGGGCGCCGAAAGACGTGATAGGGAGAACCACACATGGCGAAGTCGACGAACGACGCATCAACGGCGAAACGATCCAGCCTGCCGGCGGACGTCGTCGTTGCCGCCGGGGACGTGGTTACCGCCGCCCAGCAGGCGTCGGCCCCGGTGACCGGCAAGGCCGCCCGGGAGCTGAAGAAGCTCGGCAAGCAGCTGGATAAGGCACGGGCACTAGAGACGAAGCGGCTCGCGCAGCTGGCCAAGGCCGAGGGGACGAAGGGCCGTAAGCAGGTCGCAAAGCGCCAGCGGCAGGCAGCCGAGGCGGCGGCGGATGTCGCGGGTCTCGTCGTGCGGATCGGCGGCCGGGCTCGAGCGGCGGCGGGGGGTGCCGCTGGGGGCGCCGCAGGAGCGCTCGGCGGTGCCGCCGCTGGCGTCGGGACCGCCGCTTCGAAGGCTGCGAAGGCGGTTTCCCCGATCAAGGGTGCGCCTCGGGCTGTCGCCGCGCGTACGGCAAGCGCGGCCTCATCGGCCAGGCGGCGGGTCACGCGAAAGCCCGCAACGACGCGAAAGACCGCGACGCGGAAGACCACGACGCGGACCGGGGCAAAGCGAACGGCTTCGAGGTCCGCCACCACCAGCACCGCCGCGGCCAGTTCGGCGGCGGCGACACCGGCTGCCCGGCCGAAGCGAGCGACCACCAAACGAACGACCACCAAACGAGCGACCACGAAGCGCGCGAGCGCAAAGCGCGGGACCACCAGGCGAGCGGCGTCGACGACGCGCGCCCCGGCCGCCGGGTCCAATCCCACGACAGCGACGCCGCCCACGTCGGCATCGACGCGCAAGGCCACCGCGGCGAAGTCGTCGACACGGAAGGCGGCAACCACCAAGCCGGCAGCCAGCAAGGCCGCGTCGACTCGGGCCGCGTCCGCCAAGTCGGCTACCGCCAGATCCAGCACCACAACGCCGGCCGCCGCCAAGCCGGCCGCCACGAAGGCAGCCACGGCCAAGCCGACGACCCGGAAGTCAGCGACGCGCCGGCCGAGCACGGCCCGCAAGGCCTCCACCAGTCGGGCAAAGCCACGCGCGCGGCGCTCCACCCGTCCAGCCGCCAGCACGGACAGCGGCGCCACCACGTGACTCCCGACCGCGCGAATCGCGGCCGGACCGGGTGAGCCAACGCGACTACGTCGGCGCGTCCGTCGATCTCGGTTCCAACTCCGTCCACCTGCTCGTAGCCGAGCTCGACGGTCACGAGCTCCGGCCCCTGGTCGATGAATCGGTCTTTCTGGGCCTCGGGGCGGCGATCGACGATCAGGCGCACCTGGGCACGCCACGGCGTGCGGATCTGGTCGACGTCCTCGCAGGGTATGCGACGACGGCTCGCCAGCTGGGCGCGTCAACCATCACGTTCGTGGGTACCGAGCCGATCCGCCGGGCTGCGGATGCGGCACGGATCGTCGCCGACGTCGAACGTGCGACGGGCGTTCCCTTGCACGTCCTGTCACACGAGGAAGAGGCCTACCTGACGCTCGTCGGGGTGACCATGGGGCTGCCAGTCGGGCACGAGACGCTCGTCGTGGACATCGGTGGTGGCAGTTCCGAATTCTGCGCTGTCGCGTCCGGTGGGCGCGCACGCGCGGCTGGCCTCCGGCTCGGCTCCAACCGCCTGACGTCCCGGTACGTCCGCGACGACCCGCCGACGGCCGATCAGCTCGCGTCCATGGCGATCGCCGCCGATGAGATCCTCCGGGAAGCACTTCCGGCTGAGCCGACCGATCTCGTCATCGTCGGCGGGACCGCGTCCAACCTCGTCAAGGTGACCGCCGCTGGAACCGTCGACCCGATCCTCACCGCCGCGCGCCTGGCCGAAGCCGCGTCGACCCTCACCGCGCGACCCGCCGCCGAGACAGCCGAGCGATTCGCCGTCAACCCGACCAGGGCGCGACTCCTCCCCGCAGGAGCCGTGATCGTCGAGGCCCTCATGCGTCGCTACGGCGTCGACGAGGTCCGGGTGTCAGAGGAGGGAATGCGTGAGGGGGGCATCCTGGTCGCGCAACATGCAGGCAGGGCCTGGCGCGATCGCCTCCCGCAACTCGCCCACGGCTGGCGCCGTTAGGCGATCGGCTCAGAGACCCGCGACCACCCGGCCCAGCGTCCGCCGGAAGCGCAGACCGGCGACGGCCCGCCAGGTCACCCCCACGGCCCGCCGAAGTCGTGCGACCTCCTTCTCACGATCGACGAGGTACCGGCCGATCGCCGCGCTCTCCGTCGCACTCAGGTCGCCCGTGTGCTCGACGAGGAAGGTCCGGGTCATCGCAGCGGTGACGTCCGCATCGTTCATCAGCCCGAGGTGGTCCTGGAGGGCCGTCACCCGAGCGATGAGGGGATCCACGTCCGGCCCGAGCGGCTCGCGTACGAACTCCATCGAGTAGCGCAGCCACTTGCCGGCGATGCGCAGCTCGTGGAGCGTCGGGACATCGGCCCAGCGAAGCACGGATTCGTAGCTGCGCACGCCTTCGTAGGCGGTCCAGATCCGCGATGGGGCCGTGTCCCGCACGCGATGCGGCTGGACCGCATCGACCTGGCGGACCGCCGCACCTTCCGTCCGCACGAAGTCGACGTAGTCGTCAGTCCACCGCCGGAACCCGGTCGAATCGAGCTCGCGCAGGAGCAGGACGCGGGCGTCGTCGCGATGCTGCCGCCACGCGTCCAGGAGCGGTTCGAGCGCGCGCTGCTCCGTGATCGGCAGATCGGCGCGGTAGGCGTCGGCCGCCTCGAGCTGGACGTCGAGGTCGCGAACGGCACCCAGTCGGCGGGCCGTGTCGCGGAGGCCGTCGCGGTATCGCTTCGTGCGTCGCCGGCCGAAGGCTTCGCCGAAGATCCGCCAAGCCGCACGCTGCCGGCGAGTGGCCACACGCATCTTGTGGACGGCCTCGGATTCGATGCCGGCGCGGACCCCAGGTTCTTGATCGAGCATCCGCGCCAGGTGGAACCGCATGACCTTGCGTCCAGCTTCTGCGATGTGATCGTCTGCGGTCACGCCCGGGGTCTTGCCAACGACGAGGCGCGGCTGGGCCGGCTCGGCTTTGTCGGCCGCGAGCGGACCGATGGCGTCGGGAACGCGCCCGCCGGCAGCGCCGTCGCCGGCTTCGGTCTCCTCGTCGGCCGGTCCGTCCGCGCCTCCGAGCTCGTCCGTGGCCGCGCCATCCACGGCCGCGAGCGCCGCTTCGAGCTTGCTCGTCATCGCTCGCCGCAGGGTCGGCTCGGCGTCGAGAGCCGCCCCGAGTGCTTCCAGCTCCCCTTCGTCGCCTTTCGTCAACTCGGCCTCGAGCTCGACGAACCGATCGATGATCCGGCCGCGGCTGACGACATCCACCTCGTCGAGACTGAGCTCGACGCGGCTCCCCCCGGACTTGAGCTGGCGCTTGCGACGCATCTGGCGAACCGTTACGAGCTCGACCAGCGGCGCGTCCCCGGCATGCTCGAGCACCAGTGCTCGTGCGTCCGAGGCAGGCCAATCGATGGCCGCTCCGACCCGATCAGCCGGGCCTTCGAATTCCTCGCGCCGGACCGACCCGCCGGGCCCATCGGATCGCGTCAGCGACTTGACCGAGACGATGGTCTTGCCGCCGGACTGGCGGAGGCGTACGGCGAAGCCGGCCCGGCCCAAGGCCCCGTCCGCCGTGTCGACGTAGCGGTCCTCCATCTGGGTCGACCTGGCACGACCGGCACCCCCGGCGAACGGCCCGAGGGACTCGGCGGCCAGCAACCGTTCGGCAGCCGCCAGCTCACCGACCCGGTACTTGAGCTCGACTTCGACCGGCCGTGTGCCCTCCACAGTCACGCTCGCGGGTCCAGCGACCCTGCCCCGGAATGTGGCCGTCGCGGGACCGCCGCCACGTGCGCAGACGTCAGGGCGCGTTCCTTGAGCACCTCGAAGGTGTCGATCGTGCCATTGCGTCCCTCAACGACCTCCGTGCGGACCCACGAAGCATCCGGCTGGAGCTGCCAGGACCGCCGGTCGTCGGCCAGCATGAGCTCGATGATCTCGGCGATCCGCGCCTTCGCGTCGGTGTCCTCGACCGGCACGACCGCCTCCACCCGACGATCGAGGTTCCGGTCCATCAGGTCGGCGGAGCCGATGTACCACTCCCGATCGCCGCCATTCTCGAAGCCCCAGATCCGCGAGTGCTCGAGGAACTCACCGACGATCGAGCGGACCCGGATCCGTTCCGAGATCCCGGGCAGGCCCGGCTGCAGCGAGCACGCCGCACGCACGATCAGGTCGATGTCGACGCCGGCGCTCGAGGCGTGATAGAGGGCCTCGATGACGGGCGTGTCGACGATCGAATTGAGCTTGAGCACGATCCGGGCGGGCCGCCCGGCCTCGGCGTGGGCCACCTCGCGATCCACGAGCGCAAGGAACCCCGAGCGCAGGCTGTGGGGAGCGACGAGGAGGCGCCGGAACGTGCGCTGCCGGGACAGGCCGGTCAGGACATTGAACAGGTCCGTGACGTCCGCGCCGATCTCCGGGCGGGCGGTCAGCAACCCGAGGTCAACGTACAGACGCGCAGTCTTGGGGTTGTAATTGCCCGTCCCGATGTGGACGTAACGGCGGAGCCCCGAGCCCTCGCGGCGCACGACGAGCGCCGTCTTGGAATGCGTCTTGAGTCCGACGAGCCCGTAGACGACGTGCGCGCCTGCCCGTTCCAGCTTGCGCGCCCAGATGATGTTCGCTTCTTCGTCGAAGCGCGCCTTGATCTCGACGAGAACGACGACCTGCTTGCCGCGCTCGGCGGCCCGGATCAGCGACTGGACGATGGGTGAATCGCCGGACGTGCGGTAGAGGGTCTGCTTGATCGTGAGG
>JARDZW010000004.1 GCA_029240655.1 Chloroflexota bacterium | reverse complement strand
GACGTCGACGGCACGATCGAGCTCGACGAGAACGACCCGACCCGATCCCGCGGCGAGTTCCGCGTCGGCGCCGCAAGCGTCGACACGAGCTTCGGCGCCCGCGACACGCACCTCAGGTCCCCCGACTTCTTCGACGCCGAGCGGTTTCCGAACATCAGATTCGTCGCGACCGATGTCGAGCGGGTCGGTGACGACCATTTCAGGGTCACCGGTGACCTGACCATCCGTGAGGTCACGAAGCCGATCACGTTCGACGTCACGCTCGAGGGGATCGTCCCCGGCATGAGCGGCGCTCGCCATGCGGGCCTGTCGGCGACCGCGACCATCGTGCGGGCGGACTGGGATCTCAACTGGAACGTCGCCCTCGAGCAGGGCGGCTGGCTGGTCGGCAAGGAGATCAAGCTCGACATCACCATCGCGGCCGACGAAGTCGCCGCGACCGAGCCCGCGGAGCTGGTCGGCGCCACCTCCTGACAGCACCGGACCGATACGTCGCCGACATCAGCAGCGCGTCTCCTCCGCGCGAAGGACGCCCCGGCTACGGTCGGGGCGTCCGTGTGTCCGCGAGCCCTCCGCCGGGCGCCTGCCTCATGCCATAGTCGGCCGCGATGGCCAGCCTGCATCGCTCCACCGATCCGGCAGCCGACGTCATCGTGATCGGCGGCGGGATCGTCGGCGTGTCGTGCGCCGCGCACCTCGCGGCATCCGGCCGCCGGGTCGTGCTCCTCGAGCGATCGGACATCGCAGCCGCCGCCTCCGGGCGCAACTCGGGGGTCGTCCAGCATCCGTTCGATCCGGTCCTCGTGCAGCTGCATCTCGAGACAATCGCCCTCTACCGTGCCCTCGCTTCCGAGGACGACGACGGATTTCGGCTGCCGGCCGAGCCAGCGGGGCTCCTGATGGTGACCCACGATCCGGGCGTGGCGCGAGGTCTGGTCGACGCCCTGACCGGAACCCATCCGGGCCTGTCCCCGCGCTACCTTGGGCCAGGGGAGGCGAGGGCGGTGGAGCCAGCGCTGGCCGCGGACGTGGCGGCGTGCCGTCTGGCGATCGGATACCCGGTCGCTCCCGCCGCAGCGACCCGCGCGTACGCCGCCTGGGCGGCGCGCCTCGGCGTGGACATCCGCGTGGGTGAAGCGGCGCGACCTTGGCTCGCATCGGACCGCGTGGCCGGCGTCAAGACGGAAGGTGGGCGTCGCCTGGCGGCCCAACACGTGGTCGTCGCGGCGGGGCCTTGGACGCCCGACGTCATCGATCCGAGCGGGACGTGGCGACCGATCGGGCGGTCGTGGGGCGTCGTCGTCGGCGTCACACTGGAGCGGCCACCGACGCACGTCCTCGAGGAGGCCGAGATCGAGATCGAACCCGGACGTGAACCGAACCTTGCGCGTGGTGCCACGGGCGAATCCTTCAGCCTGGTGACCGCCGGTGCCGCGAGCTCCCTCGGATCGACGTTCCTCGACACGGAACCGGATCCCGCTGGCCTCGTGCCCGCGATGCTGGCCCGTGGCGCTGGGTACGTCCCCGATATCGCATCGGCGAGCGTCGGTCCACACCGGGTGTGCGCACGACCGCAGAGTGTCGATGGTCGGCCGCTCGTGGGACGCGTGCCTGGCCCCGACGGGCTGTGGGTCGCGGCCGGTCACGGGCCGTGGGGCATCTCCACCGGGCCCGCGAGCGGGCGTCTGCTCGCCGATCTGCTCGATGGCCGGGTGCCAGGGCCACCGCCCGCGCTCGACCCTGAACGGTTCCCGCCCCCGCCACTCGCCTAGGGAGCGGCGCGCACGGCGATCAGCGCCAGCCTTCGGCGTTGAAGAGGTAGAACGTCGTCTGGGCCCATACCTCGCGAAGGCTCATCCAGCGCTCGGCCACGTGGGGGAGCAGCGGACGGCCGACGAGGTCGATGGACTCGGGCCCGACGAGGGGCTCGGACGCGGTCCATTCCGCCGGGCTTGCGCGCCCGTGTCCCGCGAGGTGCGGCTTGACGCGATCGATGCGAACCATCGTGGCGTAGGCGGCCATGGTCCCCGCAGGGTACTCCGATGGACGTCTCGCGACTATCCTTCGGGCATGACGTTGACGGCTCGGCGCTACGGCGCCCAGAGCATGACCTCCACGCTGCGCGACGTGCTGGTCAAGCCGCCCGGCGAGGCGTTCGGTCGCGCATTCGACGATCCCGCCCACGGGTTCCTCTATCCGGTCGACCTCGAGGTGGCGCGTCGCGAGCACGACACCTTCGTCGAGGTCCTCGCAGGCCTCGGGCCGACCGTCCATGTCCTGGAGGCCGAGACGGACGATCCGGACCTCATCTACCCGTTCGATCCGCTGCTCGTGACCGACCGCGGGGCGATCCCGCTCCGCCCGGGAAAGCCGAACCGCGCCGGCGAACCGGACATCCTGGAGGCATGGACCGAGGCTGCCGGCATCCCGACGCTCGGGCGGATCGAGCCGCCAGGGACGATCGAGGGCGGCGACACCTTCTGGCTGCGACCGGACCTGTTCTGCATCGGGCGGACGCTGCGGAGCAATGCCAGTGGCGTGTTCCAGCTGGCCGACCTGGTCGGTGGCGACGTCCGCGTCTTCGACCTCCCGTACTGGAAGGGCCCGGCCGAGCTCATCCACCTCTTGAGCGTCATCTCGCCTGTCGCCGACGACCTCGCGGTCGTGTACCTGCCCCTCCTGCCCGCGGGCCTTTGGGAGCTGCTGGTCGATCTCGACATCCGTCTCGTCGAAGTCCCGGATGCGGAATTCCCGACGCTCGGGTGCAACGTGCTGGCCGTCCGGCCCGGTGTGGTGATCATGGCGGACGGCAACCCCGAGACGGCGGCCGCCCTGGTCGCCGCCGGCTGCGAAGTCCACATCTACCCGGCGACCCAGATCGGGATCAACGGGTCGGGCGGGCCAACGTGCATGACGCGACCGATCCTTCGTGACTGACGCGCCGGCGGCGCCGGCCGTCGACCGCGAGCGGCTCGTCGAGGACCTTCGGGCGCTCGTCCGCATCCCGAGCATCACCGGGTCCGAGGAGTCCGTTGCGGCGTGGGCCGCAGGTGCGTTGGAGGAGCTCGGCATGCGGGTCGAGGTCGTCCGGCCGGCGCTCGCCGCAATCAAAGGGGACCCGGCGTGGCCCGGCGAGGAGATGCCGCGCACGTCGCTCCCGGTCGTCATCGGGCGCGCTGGCTCTTCCGGCGCGACCGGCGCGACCGGCGCGACCGGCGCCACGGGCTCACGGCCGCGCGTGATCCTGTCCGGCCACCTCGACGTGGTCCCGCCTGGCGACCTCGCGACGTGGACGGCCGATCCGTGGGGCGCCGAGATCCGTGACGGGCGACTCTATGGACGGGGTGCCTGCGACATGAAGGGCGGCGTCGCGTCGATCCTCGCCGCGGTCCGCGCGCTCGGGTCGAGCGGTGGGCTGCGCCGACTCGACGGCGAGCTGATGGTCGTCCTGGTCCCTTCGGAAGAAGATGGCGGCCAGGGCACGCTGGCCGCGATCCGGGCCGGCGCCACGGGCGACCGGGCGGTCATCACCGAGCCCTCGAACCTCGACGTCGTCGTCGCCCACGCGGGCGCCATCACGTTCCGGCTCACCGTTCCGGGCCGGGCGGCGCATGCCTCGCAGCGACGCGAGGGCATCTCCGCGCTCGACAAGCTGTTCGTCCTGACCCGAGCGCTCGAGGCCGACGAGACGCACCGGAATGCTGCCGAGACGGACCCGCTGATGACGGCCCTGGGCCTGCCGTACCCGACGATCATCGGCATCGTCGGGGGCGGGGATTGGGCCTCGACCGTCCTTGACCGGGTGACCGCCGACGGTCGGTATGGCGTTCGGCTCGGCCAGTCGGCGGCCGAAGCGGAAGCGGATCTGCGCGCAGCGATCACCGCGGCATGCGTCGCGGACGACTTCCTGCGCGAGCATCCTGCCACCGTCGAGATCACCGGCGGACGCTTCGGTTCCGCCCGCGTGCCCTCCGACCACCCGCTTCCCACCGGTCTCGCCGATGTCGCCGAGGCGATCAGCGGGCGACGACCGGCCGTGCTCGGTGAGCCGTACGGGGCCGACATGCAGATGTTCGTCAACGTCGGCGGAACGCCGTGCGTGATCTTCGGCCCGGGTGATGTCCGTGTGGCGCACAGCGCCGACGAGTTCGTGCCGCTCGACGAGGTGGAGACGTGCGCTCGGGTCCTCGCCGCGTGGGTGCTTCGCGAGCTGGGGACCGCCTAGGGCGGCTGCCGCGTGGCTACGCGCCGGCGGCGGGCGCCGACGTGGCGTGATCGTTGACGGCGGTCCGGCGGGCGAGCACGAGCAGCACCGGTACGACCACGAGGGCCGCACCCAGCAGCCCAAGGGTCGCGTAGCCCGCGTATGCGACGACCACGCCAGAGCCGAGGCTCGCCGCTGCGGCGGAGCTCCAGATGAGGCCGTCCGTCAGGCCCTGGAGCCGCGTCCGTTCGGCGAGTGACAGGTCCTGGGTCAGCAACGCGGAGCCCGCTACGTAGCCGAGGTTCCAGCCGTACCCGAGGAGGAATAACGCGACGAACAACAGGACGCCGCCCTCGGGCGGTGCGGCCGCGGCCAGCATCGCCGCGAGCGCTGACGTGGCCAGGCCGGCAACGATGACCGGCACGCTACCGAGACGATCGGTCAGCCTCCCCGAGATCGGTGACAGGCCGTACATCCCGAAGGTATGCCCGCTGAGGACCAGCCCGACGGCAGCGATATCGTGACCGTGCTGGGCCATGTGCAGCGGGGTCATCGTCATGATCAGCACCATCACGACCATGCCCGTCAGGAGTGCGACGATCGCGACGGGCACGTTTGGCCGGCGAAGGACGCTCCTGAGCGCGAGTGCCGTGCCCCGCTCACCCTCGGCGCGGTCGCGCACCGACGACAGGTCGGCCAGCGCGTAGGGGTCGGGGCGGAGGGCCACGATCGTCAGCAGCATCGCCATCCCCACGAAGACGACTGGGACGAGGTAGGCGCCGGCGAGATCAGGCAGCCCGAGGGCGCTGGCCACCTCCGACGCCGGCGCCGCGAGATTGGGCCCGATCACTGCCCCGATCGTGGCGCCCCACACGACCGTGCCCAGCCCGGAGGCGCGTCGTTCGGGCGGGAACAGGTCGGCTGCCACGTAGCGGGACAGCTGATTGGACGCGTTGCCGAAACCGATCATGAACGTCCCGAGGAGCAGGAGCGGGAGCGAGGCCCAGACGACGGACGCGGTGGCAACGAAGGCGCCGGCGACGCCCATCCCATACCCGGCGGCCAGGCCGTTCCGCCGCCCGAACCGGACCATGAGCTGCGCAAGGACGACCGCGCCCGCCGCGGCGCCCAGCACCACCGTGGCCCCCGGCGCGCCGCTCCACGCCGTGCTGCCCGCGATGTCCTGCGCGACGATCGTCGCGACCGTGGCGGCAGCGATGTGGCCGGTGCTCCCAAGCGCAACGCCCGCGACGAGCGACCGCAGCGTCCGGCGGCGCAGCCGTTCGAGCTCGTTGGGCGCGAGGTCGGCAGCCATGCTCCGCGATGATACCGGCGGGCCGGTCAGACGAGGCCGAGCGTCAGGAGTTCCAGCCTCGGCGGGGGCGCCGGGGGCCCATCAGGCGGGCTCGACGCAAGCTCCGCGAAGCGGCAGAACGCATTCGCGAGACGCATCTGCTCCGGCGTACGCGCTCGGACCCGAAGCAGATCGGGGGACGCGACGACGACCGCCACGCACTGCGCTCTCGATGTCGCCACGTTCATGCGGTTGCGGCTATAGAGGAAGTCCATCCCCCGAGGCGCCAGCTCGGGGCTCGAGGTCGTCATCGAATAGAGGCTGATCGGCGCCTCCTGCCCCTGGAACTTGTCCACGGTTCCCACCCGAGCCTCCGGCGGCAGGAGCCGTTTGATCGCGCCGACCTGAGCGTTGAACGGCGCGACGATGAGCACGTCCTCCCAGGTCAGATGCTTCGTGACGCGCTCCGCATCGGTCCATGACCCGTCCTTGACGAGCGTCGTCGCGAGCGCGGCGATCGCACCGGCCTCTACCGGCGATTCGTTGTCCGCACCACTGGCAGCCACCTGCACGAGGCGTGGGCCTACTCCATCGACCAGTTCCATCTGGATGATGAGGCGCTGGGCGGCGAGATGGGGTTGGGGCTCGAGGCGGTCGTCGTAGAAGACCTCCGAGGTGAAGTCGCACAGGGCAGGATGCAACCGCCACGTCGTCTCGAGGAACAGCCCTCGATCCGCCCCGATCGTGGCCGCGCCGCCGAGCACGTGGGCGAGCGCCGACCGGTCCGCTCCGGGCGGATGGGCACCCCGCATCGGCTGATCGAGCTGCTGCGGGTCGCCGAGCAGCACGATGCTGCGCGTCGCGGTCGAAGTCGCGATGACGTTCGCCAGGGAGATCTGGCCGGCCTCGTCCACGAACAGCACGTCCACGGCTCCGATCATCTTCGGTGAGGCCCAAAGCCAGGACGTGCCGGCGGCCAGGTTGGCGCGTCCATCGTCGAGGTGCTCGCGGACCGCCTGTGGGTTGACGCCCCGCATGACGCGCTCGTCGTCAAGAAGCTGGTCCGCATCCCCGCGCTGGATAGGCCGGACCTCGACGTCTTCGAACTCGGGTGCGGAGGCTTTGAGCACGGCCTGAAGCAGATTGCCGATGACTTTGTGGCTCGTGCTGGTGATGCCGACCTTCTTGCCGGCACGCAACAGCTCACAGATCATCCTGGCGCCGGAATAGGTCTTCCCCGATCCTGGCGGGCCCTGGATCGGCAGGACCGTGTCATCGAGCTCGAGGACGAGCCGTCGCGCGGCGGCGAGGTCCGTTTCGTTCGGGCGGCAAAGGGACTCGCCTGGCGCCTGTCCCGCGCGGGGCGGACGACCGATCAGGAGATCGCGCGCCGCCCGGTGCGGCCCGTCGCCGTCGATGCCGTGGTCGGCGACCCATTCCCCGATCTCGAACAGCCGGGCCTTGTGCTCCGGCGTCGGGACCCAGGGCAAGGGGACGACCGCTGCCGGATGCGGATCTGCGATCGAGCGCCGGATGTCGACCGTCAGCTCCGTCTGATTCACGGCGACGAAATCGCCGACGCCCCAGTCGAACGGGCTGGCGTCCGGTGCCTCCTGCTTGCGACGAGGCTCGAACGCGCGGCGCCCGACATCCTGTTCCTGGTCCGGGAAGCGGTATCGCCAGACTTGCTTGCCGTTCTTGATCTCCGACACAGGCCCGTCCGGGACGAGCATCCCGATAGGCTCGTCCTCGTCGACAAGCTGCTCCGGAGTCAGATCCATGAGGCGGTGGAACTCCCACCACATGGACTTGTCCTCGCGGCGATGCCAGCCGAGCAGCTGCCCGAGAAGCCAGCGAGCGTGATCCGCGGGATCGCGGTCGGCAGGGTCGACGGCGGCGATGGCAGGGTCGGCAAGCCGCTCAACGAGCGCCTGCGTCCGGGCCTGTGCCTCGGTCAGCTCGGCAGGCACTGGGTTCTCGCGAGCCATCGGGCGGGGTACGGGAAGGCCAGCCGACTCGGCGAGCTCTAGCCGCCGCTCCTCGAGCCAGTCGCGCAGTCGCCGGGTGCTGACGACGTCGTCGCGGTTGTACTTCTCGATCTGGTCCAGGTGGTCGGCAGCCGGGCGCTCGCCCTCGCCGAGCTCCAGCCACTGCTCGAAGGCGACGATGCTCGAACCGGCGTCGCGCAGGTCGATCTCGCGAGTGAATCCGTAGAAGACCTCCATCTTCTTGATCGAGTAGCTCTCCACCGAGGCACGCAGTGACTGCCGGACCGCGCGGAGCAGGTCGACCAGGACACCGCGGCGGAGGAGGTCGTCGACTTCCTCCTCGCGCGTGCCGTACCGGCCCATGAGCCGCTTGAGCGCAGTCGGCTCGTATGCGGCGTAGTGATAGACGTGCAGATCCGGATCGGCTCGCAGGCGCTCCGCGATGAAGTCGATCACCTGCTCGAAGGCGCGCTGTTCGCCGGCTGGGCTGAACTCGCCTCGGTCGTCCTTCGACCAGAATGCATGGAAGGTGCCGTCGGTCTCCAGGATGCCGAACAGGTAGTCGAGCCCATCGTCGAAGGCATACGGATCGCCTTCGAGGTCAAGGAATAGATCGCCAGCCGAAGGTTCGGGAAGGGTCGCGAGCCCGCGCTCCGGATCGATCGACTGCCCGGCATCAGGCAGAAAGAGCTCGTAGCGATGATCGTCGTGTCGTCGCCCCTCCAGCTGGATACGCGCCTGTTCTCGAACGCGGATAAGGGCCCCCTCGCCGACGCCCTCGAGCCGTGGGGACATCGGCAGTGGCAGATCGCCGAGAGCTTCGAGCGTAACGATGTCGCGCCCGGTCAGTGCCTGGCGCTGCCGGCCGCTGATGCCCGCGACGAGGCTCAGGTGGTCGTCGTCACGCCGTCGTTCGACGCATTCGGCGGCCCAGCGACAGACATCGCAGTGCTCGACCGGCTCCGGATACGTGGCTCCCGGCGGATACGTGGCGGGCACCTCGTCCGCCATCGTTGCCAGGAATCGGTCGCGGGCGCTCCGGTAGTACGCCATGTAGTCGTCGACGCGCAGCCGCTCCACGGCCCGGGCGCTGCCGCCCAGCGCGACATGCAGCCACTCCGGGCGGACGCCCTGGATGCGCTCCAGCTGGTCGATGTATGAACAGATCTGCAGGACCGCGCTCGCCTTGACGTGGCGGGCGAGCTTCGTGTCGGCGACCTCGTAGTGATACGGGCCCCAGACCGACGGCCGCCCCGGATCGTCGACCCGCAACAGAAAGTCGGCGTGGCCGCGCCACGTCTCATCGAAGAACGTTGCCTGGTAGATGACGTCGGCCCCGGAGGCCATCGCCGCGATCGTCTCCGCCGCGGCCGCGCGCAATTGGTCGCCGCGATCCTCGATCGAGCCGTCCAGCGCGATCTCGACCGATGAGCGCCCGGCCGCCTGTAGGTCGGCCAGGTAGCGCTTCTCGTGCTGGAAGCCGCGCTTGCGGATGATGTCGAGCTCGGGGTCCTCGCGCATCGGCCGCTTGACGAGGCCCGCCAGCGCGGCTCGTTCGAGTTGGGTGAGATGCTCGCAGGCCAGGTATGCAACGAGGTCCGTCGCGGCGAAGACGGGTCGCCCATCGATCAGCTGCACGCGTCAACGATAGTCGGGGGCAGCGTCAGCTTGCCTGTCACGAGGTGGGCTGCGGGTGACAGGCCGTCCCTGCGAGCGTCAGTCGAACAGCGCGACGACCGCGGCCTCGAACACCTCGCTGTGGCGATCCACGTCGGCCTCGACCGTGACCGGCGACATCAGGGCCATGTTGTGAAACGGCGTCATGAGGATGCGACGGTTCATCGCCCAGAGGTGCAGGAAGCGCTCGAGCTCCGGATCGGCGTTGGCGGCCTGCTCGGCGCCGGTGCGCGGCGGCTCCGGCATGAAGTGGTATTCCGCACGGGCACCGAGTCGGGTCACGTGCCACGGCACATCGTGCGAGCGGATCACGCCGTCGCCCCCGTCCGCCCAACGTTCGCCAAGTTGCAGCATCCGCTCGAACGCCGCGTCGGTGAGGACCTCGCCAAGGGTCGCCCGGACCGCGGCGAGGGACAGCGCGTAGCCCGCCAGCGTGCCGCCGATCCCGCCGACATCGGCGTCCTTCTCCGGGATGGACGCGCTGACCCGGTCGGCGATCTCGCGGCTCATGCCGTAGGCCGCGGCCGGGATCCCACCCCCGATCGTCTTGCCGATCACGAGCATGTCGGGCTCGAGGCCCCACGCACCGGTTGCGCCGGCAGGGCCGGCGCAGATGGTATGGGTCTCATCGATGATGAGGATCGTGTCGGTCTGCCGGGTCAGGTCGCGGACCGCGTCGTGATAGCCGGGCTCGGGCAGGACGATGCCGATGTTCGTGAGGGCAGGCTCGAACAGCACCGCAGCGACGTCACGGTCGGCGAGCGCGCGAGCGAGGCCGTCGACGTCGTTGAAGTCCACGACCCGGGTGGTCGCGGCGACGTCGACCGGTGGCCCGATCAGGCCTTCCCTGGGACCAACGCGACCATCGCTGTCGAGAACCGCGAACGTTTCATCTACCGAGCCGTGGTAGCACTGGTCGTGGACCAGGACCTTGCTGCGGCCGCTGATGTGACGGGCCAGGCGGATGGCGAAGCGGTTCGCATCCGTGGCCGACAGCGTGAACTGCCAGGACTGCAGGCCAAAGCGCCGTTGGAGCTCCTCCCCGGCCCAGATCGCGTCCTCGGTCGGGAGCATGTGCGTGATGCCTCGGCGGAGTTGGCGCTCGACGGCGGCGATGGTCGGGCCCGGGCCGTGGCCGGCCATCGATCCGGTGTCGCCGAGGCAGAGATCGACGTACTCGTGGCCGTCGACACAGGTGAACCGGGCACCTGAGGCTTCCTCCACGAACAAGGGGAACGGACCCGCCCAGCGGACCATCCAGTTCATCGGTACGCCGTCCAGGAGCGATGCCTTGGCGCGCTCGTGCAGCTGCTGGGAGCGCGGATGTTCGGCGACGAAGCGCGCGGTCTCGTCGGCCATGTGGCGCGCGAGACGCCCGCGATCGAGCGTGCGGAGGGACGTCATGCCGGCAGGATGGCGCCTCGGCGAGCTGCCGTGTCGGCCATCCCGGCCGGTGCGACGTCGGCTAGGTCAGTGGGTGCGGCGCGTGAAGCCGCAGATCGCGCAGGTAGCGACGCCTGAGGTCGGATCGATCTCGAGGAAGCTGGGGCACCCGTTGGTGCCGCAGAAGATGCGTGAGCCGGTGTTGGCGGCGGTCGCGCGGCGGCGCATTCGGCGCATGGAACTGGAACGACCGGCAAAGGTCGTGGTGGTGGAACGGGACATCATGGGTTTGGTTCTCGTATTGCTTTCTGGCGCGCCACAGGTGGTTTGATCCTGGGCCGCGGCCGGTGATCGGTTTCGCTCTGGACAGCCCGAGGTGGGGGCCGGAACGGTCTGGTGATTCGCGCTGCGGGCGGGAGCGTCCGTTGTTCGAGGCGCTCGACCGGAGCCGTCGCTGCGGATCGGTGACTTGTGAACTATACCTTCGAACGCGCGTTCGGTCAATGTGGACCATCGTCCGGGGTCGCCTCAAGCGTGCGAGCCACGATGGCGATGATCTCCTCGCCGTATCGATCGAGCTTCATCGGCCCGACACCCGGCACGCGTCGAAGCTCCGGCATCGTGGCCGGTCGGCGGTCGGCGATCGCCTCGATCGTGCTGTCATGGAACACGATGAAGGGCGCCACCTGGTCGGCGCGGGCACGGGCCGTCCGCCAGGCTCGGAGCGCGTTGGAAAGCGGTGAACGGTCACCGGCCGCGAGGCGCTGGGGTGTCTCGGACGGTACGACCCTCACCGTCCGGACCGGTGCCGGGATGAGACCGTCGAGGAAGCGCGAACGGCTGCGGCGACCCTCGCGCCCGGTCGAGGCCGTACGGCGACGAGCCCACGACAGCCAGAGGTGCCGGCGTGCCCTCGTGATCCCGACGTACAGCAGTCGCCGCTCCTCCGCGAGCTCGCCTGGGTCGCTGGCCTGGCGGATCGGGAGCGTGCCATCCTCGAGCGCGGGCAGGAAGACGGCCTCCCACTCGAGTCCCTTGGCGCGGTGGTAGGTCAGCAGCTCGACGCCGTTGATCGCCCCGCTCGATTCCGCCGCGGCTCGGCGCTCGACCTCGGCAAGGAAGCCGGCCACGTCCGTACCCGGATCCGCGGCCGCGAGAGCTTCCGCGAGCTCCAGGAGCGTCACGACAGCCGCATGCCGTTCGCGCGCCGCATCGCCATCCGGCACGGTGTCCCGGTGGACGCCGAGCTCCTGTTCGAAGGCCCCGGCCAGCCTGGCGGGGAGCGCGTCGGGAACAGCCTCGGACGACTCCGCGACGCGGCGAGCGTCCAGTGGCCGGTCCAGCGCCGCGGCCACGCGCAATGCCCGACGGACCTCCGGGCGTGCGAAGAATCGCTCCCCGCGGACGTGGAACGGGATGCCTGCCGCGCCGAGGCCGGCTTCCAGCGCCGGCAATTGGGCATTCGTTCGGACGAGGATCGCCATATCGCCGTGCGTGATGTTGTCCCGAGCGAGGGCCCGGATGGCCGTCGTGATCCCGGCGAGCTCCGCATCGTCCGTGTCGAAGCCCGCGATGTGCGGGGACGGCCCGCCATCGAGTGTCGGCACGAGACGCTTCTCCGGTCGCGCGGCCGTTCCCGCAGCGCGCTCGTCGTCCGCCGCGCGCCCGGCGGCCAGCACGCGATTGGCGAGGCCCAGCACCTGTGGCGTCGAACGGAAATTGCTCTCCAGTCGAACGATCCTGGCATCGGGATATCGAGCAGAAAAGCCCGTCAGATAGTCGCTCGTGGCTCCGGTGAACGTGTAGATCGTCTGATCCTCGTCGCCGACGACGGCGAGATCATCGCGCCCGCCGAGCCAGGCATCGAGGAGCGCCTGCTGGAGCGGGTTCGTGTCCTGGTATTCATCGACAGAGAACCATCGATAGCGTGCCCGAACCTCGGCCGCAACGGCCTCGTTGCCCTCGATCAGCTCCACGGTCATCGCCAGCATGTCCTCGAAGTCGATGAGCCCGGCCCGGTCGCGCGCGGTCTCGTAGTCCCGATAGAACCGTGCCATGAGGTCCGGCGGCAGCGGGCCGTCGTGCCGCTGCCCGATGACGCCATCGGCGTAACCCGCGGGTGCGATCCGGCGCGCTTTCGCCCATTCGATCTCGGCCGCGAGATCCCGGACGGCCAGGTATCGGTAGCCGCCGGGCAACGACCGCGCCAGGGGCGCCAGCAGCGACGCCTTCGACGAGAGGACGCTCGGCAGGTCGCGGTCGTGGATACGCGGCCAGAAATGCCGGAGTTGACGGAGCGCCGCCGCATGGAACGTGAACGCCGACACGCCTCGGCGTCCCGCCGCCGCCAGGCGATCGCGCATCTCCGTCGCGGCCTTATCCGTGAAGGTGACGACGAGGACGTCCGACGGCCGGACCGCCTCGGTCGCCAGGGCATACGCGACCCGGCGCGTGATCACGCGGGTCTTGCCCGTGCCGGCCCCGGCCAGGATGCACAGCGGGCCACGGACCGTGATGACCGCCTCGCGCTGGGCGGGATCCAGATCGGCAAGCAGGGCGTCCGCGTCGATGGTGAGCATCGCCCGATCGTAGCGCCGCGCGTTGCACCGGGCCTCCACTGACGGATTTCGGGCCGTCCGGAGTGTCATGTCGCGGTGCGTCGGGTCGAACCGAGAACGAAAATTGCCCTTGCCACGCCGGTCTGGGGGGCTAGGATGCCGTCATCGCATTCGTTTCGGATGCGCGTCGGATACGAATGAGGGAGGCACAGCACCAGATGACTGAACCGACCACTACCCCGCCACCTGCACCGCCATCGGCACCACCGCCGGCACCGTCGTCGACGTCCGTCACGTCGCGGCCGACCGGCATCACGATCCTCGCGGTCCTTTCCGCGATCGGCGGCATCTTGGGCATCCTCGGCGGCGTTGCCCTGATCGGCCTCGGCGGCTTGGGCGCCGCGGCAACGGGTGAGGCGGCAATGTTCGGCCTCGGAGCGGTCTTCGGGATCCTCGCACTCGCCACCGGGCTCGCGAGCCTGGCCTTCGCCTACGGGGCCTGGACGCTCCAGCCCTGGGCCTGGACGCTCGGTGTCGTGCTCCAGGGCGCCAGCATCGTCCTTGCTGTCATCGCGATCATCGGCGGAAGCGACATCTCGAGCCAGATCATCGGCGTCGCCATTGCCGGGATCATCCTGTATTACCTGATGCAGCCCAACATCAAGGCAGCGTTCGGCAGGGCGTAACGCCCGTCCGTCTCGCATTGCTCGTCGGCGGGGTCCGGTAGCGGACCCCGCCAACGTATGTCCGGCGCTAGAACGGCGGCCAGGGGATCGCCGGCCACGTCGGGGACGGGAGCGGGAAGCGCTCGCTCTTCAGTAACGAGTCCACGCGCCGGATCGTGGCCCGCGCGTCGGTCCGCCCTAGAAGCGATCGCAGCGTCGCACCCAGCTCCCCGTCGAGGTCTTCGCGGATCCGCCGGAGGCCGTCAAGCTCATCGGCCGTCAGCTCCTGGCCGCGCCACGCCCACAGGACGGTCCGCAGCTTGGGCACGGGCGAGAAACACACGCCGTGATCCACGCCGTGGATGTGCCGGCCGCCGTCGACCGGTAGGATGTGGCTGCCCTTGCGATCGGTGTTGTTGATCGTGGCATCGAGCACGGCCATCCGCCGCAACCGTGGATCCGCGGACGTGATCAGCTCTACGACGTCGACCGTTGGATCGGGCTCCACGTACGCCTGGACCATGCCCTCACCGTAGGGCCCGTCGCGCAGCACGGTCGGGGGGACGATGTCCCAGCCGCTCGACTCCGAGACGTGCCACGCGGCGACCTCCCGGCGCGTCAGGGTCCCGTCCGGGAAGTCGTCGAGCGGGCGCTCGCCGGCCGTCGGCTTGTAGATGGCGGCCAGCGGCTCCCGCGGCCCGGGATCCGGGCAAGCGACCGTCACGAACAGGGCGTTGTTGCTGGAGCCGATGACCCGCCCGACGATCGAGATGGCGCCGTCGCGCAGGATCTCGAGGGTCGCGGCGCGATCCGGCACGCTTGCCCCGTCGCTCCGGCTAGTTGACGTAATGGCCGTTCCGGCGCGGGCAGATGTGACCGCGCGGATCGAGCGGGGCGCCGCACAGCGGACAAGGCGGGCGACCGCCCGCGACGACCCGCGCGGCCCGGGCCACGAATGATCGAGCCGCCGCTGCAGTCAGGCGCACTCGCAGCAGGTCCGGCCCGTCCTCGTCCTCGTCGTCGTCCTCATCTGGATCGATGGCCTCGCCGTCCTCGTCCTGGGCGCGCGCCTCGAGGAGCACGCGCTCGGCATCCGGGTCCCAGCCGAGCGTCAGGGAACCGGCACGGAATGCCTCCACGAGCGGCTCATCCAGCGCCGAGACGTCATCGTCGAGGCCCGTGGCGATGTCGGGGAGCACCTCGTCGGGGACGCCGTGGGGCACGCCACGGCGATCGAGCTCGCCCAACAGGTCGTCGAGTCGCTCCGCGAGGACCGCGACCTGGACCTTCTCGAGCGCGACCGAGATCACCCGGCCGCCATCGCGTGCCTGCAGGAAGAACGTCCGATTGCCCGGGTCACCGATCGTGCCGGCGACGAAGCGCTCGGGTGGATCGAAGATGTAGCGGCGTCGCGGCATCTTTTGACTCTATACCGATTCCGGACCACGTCGGCTGGACGGCACCGCTTGGTTCAGGAGACCGTGATCGAGACCGTGTGCCAGCCGCGAGCGCCATCCGGCGCGGGCCGCGATGAGCGCTCTTCCTGGACCGCGCCGGTCCCATCGGTCGCTCGGACGCTGACCGTGTGCTGACCCGGCGTCGCGTCCCAGGCGACGACCCACTGGACCCAGGTCGCGTCCGAGATGGGCGCCGAAAGCTCCGCGTCGCGCCACTCCCCGTCGATCGCGACCTCGACCCTGGTGACGCCCCGATCGGGTGCCCAGGCGATGCCGGCGATCGGCACACGGCCCGCGCCGACCGACCCACCCCGTGGCGTGTCGATCCGCGACTGGGTCAGGATCGGCGCCTCCTTCGCCCATCCGAGAGGGACCCAGTAGCCGTCGAAACCTTCGAGCGTGGTCAACTCCAATTCTGCGAGCCATTTCGTCGCCGATACGTAGCCGTACAGGCCGGGGATGATGAGCCGGGCGGGGAAGCCGTGCGCGGGCGGCAGCGGCTCGTCGTTCATCTGGACGGCGATCATCGGCTCGCGTGATGGGTCCATGACCCAGGCCATGGGCATGCCCGCACTGAACACGTCTCCGCTCACCGGTCGTCCTACGAGTTGCGTCGCCGCCGACATGACGCCGGCGATCTCGAGCACGTTGCGCAGCCGGACCCCGGTCCACTTCGCGTTCCCGACCAGCCCACCACCGACCTCGTTGCTGACGCAGGCGATGGTCACGTACTGCTCGAACATCGGCAGGGCCAGCAGCTCGTTCCAGGTCAGTGTCGTCTCACGCTCCACGAGGCCGTGGATCCGCAGGGTCCACGTCGTGATGTCCACGCTCGGGACCAGGAGGGCGGTGTCGATGCGGTAGAAATCCTGATTCGGAACGACGAGCGGGGTCAGGCCGGGCGTCGTCGGCGCGAGGTCGGCCCCCGCGGCGATGGGTGGCACGGTCTCCGAGGCCACCGGCAGTTCCCCGGCGGTGATCGGCGCCGTCCGTGAACCGGCGAGCAGGCTTCGGCCACCGAGGCCCACGACGAGCGCGGACAGGCCCACGGCGCCGGTGCGCAACAGGAACGAGCGGCGCGCCGGGTCCGAGGATGCGACAGTGCCGTCCGCGTCCATCGCTCCGACAACGGGCGCCCGGGCGAGGAGCCACGACAGGGTCTGCAACCCGAGCCCGACCGCCACCGTGGCCTGCGCCGCGACCGACGCCGCGTTGGCCTGCGGGTCGCCGAGCGCGGCCGCGAAGCCGAGCACGCCGAACGCGACGAAACCCGCCGCCGCGAGGGCGAAGCGACGGACCGCGAGGATGCCGAGGACGGCACCGAACGCGAGCGACACGAGCACCACGACGACCTCGAGGGCCACCTTGTCGTTCGTCCCGAAGAGCGCTACGACCAGGTCCTTGGCGCCCGACGGCTGGAGATCGATGACCACCTGGCCGACCGCCGCGACAAGGGAGGTCGCGCCCGGCAACACCGCGGCGATCAGCTCCGACGCTCCGAGGGCCACGGCCGTGGCGGCCACCCCGGCGGCGGCCGCATCGACCCGCGATGTGGACGAGTGCGCGGAAACGCCCGGGCTGAGCGTCGATGCGGATGTGCTCACCGCGTCATGGTGCGCCGAAGTCGTGACATTCGCGTGTCGTGCGCCACGTCGGTCACGGATCGCGTCGCATCCTGGCCGTCCAGCGGCCATCATGCCCCTCGACCGTGAGCGGCATCGAGAACGCCCCGGTCAGGACGTCGTCCGTGAGGACGTCCTGACTCGGCCCGGCCGCGAGCACCCGACCCTCGCGCAGCACGAGCGCGTGCCCGAACCCCGCTGGGATCTCCTCGAGATGGTGCGACACGAGGATCAGCGCGCGCAGCCGCGGCTCCCGGGCGAGCGCTTCGAGGTCCCCGATGAGCAGCTCACGCGCGGCGAGGTCGAGGCTCGCCATCGGCTCGTCCAGGATGAGCACGTCCGGGTCGGGCATCAGCGCCCGGGCGATCGAGGTGCGCCGGCGTTCGCCGGCGGACAATGTCCCGAACGCCTGATCGAGGTGACCGGCCAGGCCCATCCGCTCCCCGAGTTCTCGCGCCCGATCGCGATCGGCGTCGTCGTAGACATGCCACCACGGCTCGAATGCGCCGTGACGGGCCGTCATGATCAGCGTCGTCGGGGTCAGATCGGGTCGCATCGCAGCCTCGATCGCGGACCCCGCGAACCCGACGCGACGCCGAAGCTCGCGCGCATCCGTTCGTCCGTAGCGCTCCCCGAGCACCTCCACGGTGCCCGTCGTGGGCCACAGATTCATGGACGCGACCGACAGCAGGGTCGTCTTGCCACTGCCGTTCGGCCCGAGCACGACCCAGCGCTCGCCGTCGCGCACCGTCAAGTCGAGCGGACCGAGAATGGTGCGGCCCGCCCGGCGCACCGAGACCTCCCGCAACTCGACGATCGCGGGCATCACGCCGGCACGGAAGGCGGCGTCAGGGAGATGTGGACGCGGCTGCCGGCGCGACCGACCCCTCAGGAGCGGCCGACGGCGGTGGCGTCGGTTCGGGCGTCGGTTCGGGTGTCGGTTCGGGCGTCGGTTCCGGCGTCGGTTCGGGTGTCGGTTCCGGCGTCGGTTCGGGCGTCGGCTCGAGGGACGGTTCGGGCGTGGCACTCGGTTCCAACGACGGGCTCGCGGTCGGGGGCGCCGTCGGGCAGGGCTGCGCGACCGCCTCGTCGCCCGTGGGCGAGGGCAACGCGAACGAGGGGACCACGCCGCTCGGGTCAGGCGTGGGGACGATGAAACAGCTCGGTGAAGGGCTGGGCGATCCGCAGCCGTCGCCGTCAACGAGCACGCCCCAGGTGCGCCCGTATGGGTTGAATTGGTTGTTGTAGAAGTACGTGACTCGCGTGTTCTCGGGTCCGCCGCGGGTGCCCGGCCCACGTTCCGCGCGCGCGATCCAGTCGCGGTCCGCGACCATCCAGTTGTCGAACTTGTCTTCGTGACCGGCGACCGACAGGACCTCTTCACCGCACGTATCGCTCTCCACGCGGGAATCGGGCGCGCTGTCGCCGATGAACCACTCTTCGACGCCCTCGCTGCCAGAGCTGGGCAGCATTCCGGTGAACTCGTCGATCCTGACCTGGGTCAAGCCCTCGGCCGGACGCTCGAAGTTCGTGATCTCCCACTCGGCGCTGGCCTCCTGGACGAATCCCTGCCAGACGAAGGTCGAGACATCGATGGAGAAGACTTGGCCGACGGCGGTGTTGTCGCTGTTGCCGTTCCACGCCCCGACCGACAGGGCGTAGGCGCCGTCCGCCCGGCCCGCCTCGGTGGGCGGCGCGATGTAGCCGTACGCGTTGAGGTCCTTGGCGTCGTTGTTCGTGCCGGTCTTGAGCGTCGCCGGCCGGCGGTCGCCGCCGGGTCCCTCCACGGCGAATTCGCCCCAGAACGGGTTCACGCGGCGGTTGGTGTTGCCAGCGAGGATATCGGTGACGATCCAGGCAGCCTGCGGGCTGACCACCTGTGTGCCTTCGGGTGGGACATAGGGCTCGACGACGTCCTCACCCGCACCGTTCTTGATCGCCAGGATCGTCGTGGGCGGGATGCGCCGGCCGCCGTTCCCGAGGGTCCCGTAGGCGGACGCGAGGTCCACCGGCCGGGTCTCCGCGACGCCCAGCGCGAGGGCCAGGCCGGCATCGGTCGTGTCGCTCTGGAAGGTCATGCCGAAATCCTTGGCCCGGGCGAACATGTGCTCGGGGGTGTTGAGGGCCATCGCCTTGACGGCCGGGATGTTCAGGGAGAACTGCAGCGCGTTCCGTAGCCGCACGGGACCGCGCTCGAGGTTGTCCGCGTCGTTCGGGGTGTAGCGGCCGCCAAAATCCGTGCCGACGTCCATGAACATGTCGCCCGCGGTCATCGTGCCGTCGTCGATGCCGACGACGTAATTGAAGGGCTTGAAGGCCGAGCCCGGCTGGCGGAAGCCCTGTCCGACGACGTCGTACTGGGGCTGGAACTCCGGGCGGCTCTGGGTCGCGTAGTACTCGGCCGAGCCGACGTAGGCGACGAGCTCGCCGGTCTCGTAGTCGAGCGCGACCAGGGCGCCATTACGAACGTTCTTGTCCTCGAGATTGCGCATCCAGGGCTCGTAGCGATCGAAGCCGAGGGCCTTGGCGGCAGCTTCCCGCCTGTTGCTCGCGCGGTGGGGAACGATCGTCGCGCCCTTGACCCACTTCTCGGCGATCTTCTGGAGCTCGAGATCCACGGTCGTGATCACCTGCAGTCCGCCGTTGTCGAGCTCCTCGCACGACGGGGCGTCCTCGCCGCACAGCTTGACCGTCAGCTCGTCGCGCACGGCCCACACGAAGTGCGGAGCCAGCCAGCGGGGCGCCGTCTGTCGTGCGAGCTCGACCTCCTTGCCGACGTCCGCGGTGATCTCGGCGTCGCTGTACTGGTCCTTCGAGATCGGGGTTCGGTCGTCCGCCATGAGCTCGAGGATCTGGTCCCGGCGCTGGAGGATGACGGTGTCTGGCGGGACGATGAGGTGGCTGTCGGCCGCGGGACAGGCTGCGCCCTCCTCCGGCTCGCTGTCGCAGCTCTCATTTGCGTTACGCACCAGGTCGTAGTTGGACGGCGACTTGGGAAGCCCAGCGAGCGTCGCTGCCTCACCCGGCGTCAGGTCGGCGAGCTCCTTGCCGAAGTACGACCGAGCCGCGGCCTTCACGCCGTAGCTCTGGTTTCCGTAATAGATCTGGTTGAGATACGCCTCGATGATCTGCTTCTTGCCGTCGTCGCCCTGTTCGGCGAAGTACTGCGTCACCCGGATGGACTGGATGATCTCCTTGAGCTTGCGTTCGAACGTCCGGTCCTCGTCCTGCAGCAGATCCGGATCGAGCAAGCGCGCGCGGACGAGCTGCTGGGTGATCGTCGATGCGCCGCGGCTGTTGCCGCGCAACGAGTCGAGACCGGCGGCGACGATGGCCAGCGGGTCGAACCCGGCGTTCTCCCAAAAGGTCTTGTCCTCGATCGCGGTCGTCGCGTCGAGCATCAGCGGAGGGATGTCTTCGAAGGCCACGACGTCGCGCTTGAACTCGCCGAAGCGGGCCAGCTCGACCTCCCCGGTTCGGTCGAGGAGCACGGTCTCCTCCGGCAGCGTGTAGTCGGTCAGCTCCTCGGGCGGTTCGAGATCCTCGGTCAGGGAGCCGTAGACGGACAGCGCGGCGAACGCGGCCAGGATGCCGACCGCGGCCAGGAACGCGAACACGATGATCGCGATCCAGCCGGCGGTGGTCCGGCGGGGCGGTTGCTGGTCGTTGATCGGGTAGGCCTGGGAGCGGTACGGGTCGGACATCGCGGGCAAGCATGCCGCATCGGGTCAGATCACGCGGCCCACCGGCCCCGTCTCGGCATTGCAGGCGCGTGTCGCGTCGATCGTCCCGGGTCAGGCGATGGCGAACCGATCCAGGTGTTTCCGGTCCGCTTCGAGGATCGCCTCGAGCAGCGGTCGCGCGACCTCTAACCCGACGAGCGGGTTCGCCCCCAGCGCCCGGACAGCCAGCGTCCGGTCGCCCGAACGCGCCGCGGCCACGGTCAGGTCCTCGTACGCCTTCAGGGCCTGGACGAGGCCGCGCTGCTCTGGCGCCAGGGGCGCCAGCGGGAGCGGATGCGCGCCATCCCGATCGATGCGCGCCGGGACCTCGACCACCGCCGAGGCCGGCAGGTCCGGCATCGCTCCGTCGTTGCGGACGTCCACGATCTGGACGTCGCCCGCGCCGTCGTGGAGCGATGCGATGAGCTGGGCCGCGGCCTCGCTGTAGAAGGCGCCACCGCGGTCGTCCAGCAACGCTGGCTTCTCGGCGAGGGACTGGTCCCGGTAGAGCTCGAGGAGGCGGGCCTCGATGTCCATGACGTCCCTGGCCCGGGTGTGGCCCGCGCGTTGCTCCTCGAGCACCGTCCGGGTGAGGAAGTAGTAACGCAGGTAGTAGGACGGGATCGCGCCGATCGTGCGGATCATGTCGACCGGGAGACGGAATTCATCCGCGAACAGCTCGGCGTGCTCGTCGAGCAGCTCGGGCAGGCGGTCGATCCCATCCACACGGACCGCACGTTCCCAGGTCAGGTGGTTGAGCCCGACGTGCTCCAGCTCGACCCGCTCCGGCTCCACCTCGAAGAGCGTGGCCATCCGGCGCTGCAGGTTGATCCCGACATTGCACAAGCCGATCGCCCGGTGCCCGGCATCGATGAGCGCCTGGGTGACGATGCCGACCGGGTTCGTGAAGTCGACGATCCACGCGTCTGGCGCCGAGCGGCGGGCCACCAGCTCTGCGAGCTCGAGCACGACCGGGACCGTGCGCATCGCCTTGGCGAAGCCCCCCGCGCCGGTGGTCTCCTGGCCGATGACCCCGAATCGGAGGGGGAGGGTCTCGTCGACGAGCCGAGCTGCCTGGCCGCCGACCCGCAGCTGGAAGAGCACGAAGTCAGCGCCGTCGAGGGCGGCGTCCCGATCGCCGGTCAGCTGCAGGCGGCCGGTCCAGTCGAGCCGGTCGAGCATGCGTTGCGCGAGGCCGCCGACGACGTCGAGCCGGTCGGGGTCCGTATCGAGCAGGACGAGCTCGTCGATGGGAAGGCGGTCCGCGCGTCGCACGAAGCCGTCGACCAGCTCCGGGGTGTAGGTGCTGCCGCCGCCGACGACCGTGATCCTGGTGCCCATCCACCCTCCCATTCCGTCAAGCCAGCGGGGCCGGGGGCTTGACACGATTGCTTATAACGTTATCAGCAATCGCGGACCGCGCAACCCTGGTCTTCGCCGCCCGACCTAGAGGAGCCGCCAGCCACGATGGCCCGTTTCCGACTCTCGCTCGGCCCCGTTCCGATGCACCACCAGGTGTATCTCGACCTGCGCGAATCCCTGGACGACGGGACGTGGCAGCCGGGCGATCGCCTCCCGCCGGAGCGTGAGCTGGCCCGCCATTACGGTGTCAGCCTGATCACCGTCCGCCGGGCGCTCGGGGAGCTCGCCCAGCAGGGGCGCATCGAGCGGACCCGCGGACGTGGCACATTCGTCCTGCGGCCGCGCCTGGAGCGTGACATCGCGAGCCGCGCCAGCTTCGCGGACGAGATGCAGGAGCGCGGCCTTGACCCACAGACCCGCCTGATCTCGGCCCGGCCCGAGTCGGCCACGGTGTCCGTCGCCGCGGCGTTGGGTCTCGAGGCGGGTTCGCCGACGCTGTATCTCGAGCGGCTCCGGCTTGCGGGTGGCGAGCCGTACCTCCTCGAGCAGGTCCATCTCCCGGCCGAGCGGTTCCCGGGTCTGCTCGCGAGCGATCTCGAACATGCCTCGCTGTACGAGCTGATGGCTGCCCGGTACGGGACCCCGGTCGTCCGCGCACGCGAGGCGCTGGAGCCCGTCCTGTTGCGGACCCGCGAGGCCGCCCTGCTGGGCCAGCGCCGCGGGGCCGCGGCACTCCTGATCGAAGGCATCGCGTTCGCTGCCGACGACACGGCGGTCGAGTTCGGTCGGACGTTCGTGCGCGGGGATCGCTCGCGCTACTACGTCGAGCGCGATGTCGAGCGGCCGAGCTGGTCGCGACCAACCGAGGTGCTGCCACGTGGAGGAGGAGCGAGCCGGTGACAACGTCGAGGAACCCATCGAGCGTTCATCGCAGACGGAGGACTACGCGCATGCAACCGACGTTCGGGCGGATCGCCGTCCTGGTATCAATGCTGGCCCTGCTGGCCGGTGCCTGTGGAGGGGCAACTCCAAGCGCGGTGGCGCCGTCAGCCGGATCGGCCGCACCCGCGGGATCAGCGGACGCATCGGCGCCCGCCGAGTCGACCGAACCGGTCCCGACGCCGCTGCCGGTCACGGGCTCACAGCCAGACCCGGGCGACGTCCTGATCCGCTGGTACTGCTGTCTCGGGACCGGTGATGCGCCCGAACAGGTCGAAGTGGAGCTCAAGGTGACCGACGACTTCAACGCCTCGCACGAGGGCATCCATCTGCAGTTCGAGGGGTTCATCTACCAGGGCGCACGCGACGCGCTCTCCACGCAGCTGGCAGCGGGCAACGGCCCCGACATCGTGGGCCCGGTCGGCATCGGCGGCGCAGAGGCGTTCCACGGCCAGTGGCTCGACCTGCAGCCGCACATCGACAAGGCCGGCTTCGATATGGGCCAGTTCCCCGAGTCGACCGTTGACCTGTACAACGCCGGCGGCGAGGGCCAGCTCGGCATCCCGTACGCGGTCTATCCGTCCGTGTTGTTCTACAAGGCCGATATGTTCAAGGAGGCCGGTCTCGCCGAGCCGCCACACGCGTGGAACAGCGAGTACACGATGCCGGACGGTTCCAAGCGTCCGTGGGACTACGACACGGTCCGCGAGATCGCGAAGATCCTGACCGTCGACGAGAACGGTGCGGACGCCACCGAGGAAGGCTTCGATCCGGAAAAGATCGTGCAATGGGGCTTCGAACCGCAGCGTGACGATCTGCGTCAGACCGGCGCGTACTGGGGTGCCGGCTCGTTCATGGCCGCGGACGGCAAGACCGTCGAGATCCCGGCCGCATGGGCGGCCGCGTGGAAGCATTTCTACGACGGCATCTGGACCGACCACTTCAGCATGACCGGTCCCATCTTCGAGACCACCGACATCAATCCGGCCGGATATCCGTTCTGCGCCGGCAAGGTCGCGATGAGTACCAATTACCTGTGGTCGACGTATTGCATCTCGGACGCGGGTGACGACTGGAACATGGCCGCGACCCCGGCCTATCAGGGCAAGACGACGGCCGCGTTCAACGCCGACACGTGGCGCATCATGAAGACGAGCAAGAACCCCGACCAGGCGTTCGAGGTGCTGCTGTACCTGCTCGGCAACGAGGATCTGCTCACGCTCTATGGCGGGATGCCCGCGGTGGAATCGAAGCAGGATGCGTTCCTGCAGGCACAGTTCGCCGACTACACGCAGGGGATCGACACGAAGGTGGCCAAGGAGGGCGTCGCGTTCGCCGATGTGCCGAACTTCGAATCGTATATGCCGGCCTACAACCAGACCCTCGACTTGCTGAGCAAGTACGGGACCAAGTGGCAGACGACCCCCGGACTCGACCTGAACGCCGAGATCGAGGCCCTACGCGCCGAGATGCAGGGCGTCTGGGACGCGGGCGGCAGCTGATCCATGGCTAACCCCAGCGTGGCGCGACCGCCACGGCAGCCTCGCTTCTCCGGGCTGGGCTGGCGGCGCGCTCGCTGGGGCTATGTCTTCATCGCGCCATGGCTCATCGGCTTTGCGGCGTTCACCGCCATCCCGATGATCGCGACGCTGGCCTTCTCGTTCACCAACATCAACCTCGCCCAGGCCCAGCCGCTGGCGTTCGTGGGGCTGAAGAACTACGAGAAGCTGATCAACGATCAGCAGGTCTGGGATTCGCTCGTCATCACCCTGAAATTCGCTGCGCTCGCACTGCCCATAGCGGTGATCCTGCCGCTCCTCGTGGCGCTGCTGCTCCATTCCCGGCACCTGTACGGCTCGAGCGCCTTCCGGGTCCTGTTCTTCCTGCCCTACGTCGTGCCGTTCGTGGCCGCCGTCTTCATCTGGGGCGGGATGCTCAACCCGAGCACGGGCTGGATCAACCTGGCCCTCCAGGCGGTCGGTGTCGAGAACCCACCCGCGTGGCTGGAGGATCCCTCATGGGTCTACCCCGGTCTCGCGCTCATCGGGGTTTGGGGCATCGGCGCGGGGATGATCGTCTACCTTGCCGGGCTCAAGGGGATCCCCACGGATCTGTATGAAGCCGCCCGGATCGACGGAGCGGGGGCGTGGGCGTCCCTGCGCCACATCACGATCCCGATGCTGACCCCGGTCATCTTCTTCACGATGGTGCTGTCGGTCGTCGAGGTCATGCAGTATTTCCTCGTCCCGCTGGTGCTCCAGGACGGCACTGGAGAGCCAGGCGGCTCGACGATGTTCTACAACCTGTACTTGTACAAGAACTTCTTCACGTTCCAGAACATGTCGTACGGGGCGACGCTCGCGTGGCTCCTGTTCGCGATCACGCTGGCCATCACGCTCGTCCTGTTCGGAACGGCCCGGCGCTGGGTGTACTACGCCGGTGAGGCGCGATGACCGCCCTGTCGATCCCTCGCCGCGGGATCCTGCGCAGGCGTGGCCGGGCGGCGGAGGGCAGCCGACCACCACGGCAGCGCGGCGACAGCGGCCGCTCGTTCCTGATCACGCTGATCGCCGTCCTGATCCTGGCGGCCTTCCTGTCGCCGATGCTCCGTTCGTTGGCGTATTCCGTGAAGAGCCTGGACCAGATCACCCAGGCCCACAGTCCCCTCTACCCGGCGGACCCCGTGATGTTCTCGTTCGGCGGGGAGGACCTGCCGATCATGAACGTCCCGATGCCCGACGGATCCACCCGTCAACTGGCCCTCCTCGAACCGCTGCGCCGGCAGAGCACGTTCGTGGACCCGGCCGCGCCGGACGCGGCACCGATCGTGTGGGAGGGTTCGTGGCGGACTCTGGAACCGGTCTGGCAGTTCGCTCCGCACTTCGAGAATTTCGCCGCGGTCTGGGACCTCATCGACTATCCCCGCCTGCTGTTCAACACGGTCTTCATCGCCGTCGTCTCGACCATCGGCACGCTCGTTTCATGCACCTTGGTCGCCTACGGCTTTGCGCGCTTTCGGTTTCCCGGTCGCGGCCTCCTGTTCACGCTGCTGATCGCCACGATCTTCCTCCCGGCGGCGGTGACGATCATCCCGACCTACACGGTGTTCCAGCGGATCGGCTGGGTTGGCACGTGGCTGCCGCTGCTGGTGCCCGCGTTCTTCGCGAACGCCTACGACGTCTTCCTGATGCGCCAGTACTTCATGACCATCCCGACCGAGATGGACGAGGCCGCGGCGATCGACGGCGCGGGCCCGTTCCGGACGCTGATCTCGGTGCTCATCCCGCAGGCCTGGCCGGTCATCGTCGCGGTGGCGGTGTTCCACCTGGTGTACTCGTGGAACGACTTCTTCGGTCCGCTCCTGTACACGGCCGGCAGGCCCGAGATCCAGACCGTCGCCCTGGGCCTGCAGCGGTTCAACGGCATCTACTACCGCGAACCGGGCTACATCCAGGCCGGTACGCTGATGACCCTCGTGATCCCCGTGATCGCGTTCCTGCTGACCCAGCGTTTCTTCACCCGCGGCATCGTCATCACCGGCGTCGACAAGTGACGGTCCGCGTCGCGCTGACCTTCGACGCGGAGCACCCGGACCGGCGCCATCGACCCGGTGGTACCGAGAAGGTCCTCGAGGCGCTGGCGGCGAGCGGGATCCGGGCGTCGTTCTTCGTGCAGGGACGCTGGGCGGAGGCGTACCCGAGCCTCGCCCGCTCGATAGCCGACGGCGGACACCTCGTGGGCAACCACTCGCACTATCACGCCCGCATGACGCTCCTGAGCCCAGCTGGCATCGCCGCGGACGTCCGGGCCGCGGAGCGTGCGATCCGGCGAACGACCGGCCAGGACCCGAGGCCGTGGTTCCGGTGTCCGTTCGGGGCCGGAACGAACGATCCAGGCGTCCTTGGCGCCTTGGAGCGACTCGGCTATCGCGAGACCAGCTGGAACGTGGACGGGCTCGACTGGCGAAGGGCGGCAACGGGTCGTCGCGTCGCGCGCGAGGCCGTCAACGCGGCGCTGGCTCATGGGGACGGTGCCGTGATCCTGCTCCATCCATGGACGATGGCGACGGCCCTCGCGCTGCCGGCGATCATCGATGGCGTGCGCGCCGGGGGCGGCGAGTTCGTGCGGCTGGACGCCTTGCCGTGACGTTGGTCCTGGCCGTCGATGGCGGGAATTCGAAGACCGATGTCGCGTTGGTCGATGCGGATGGCCGCCTGCTGGCCGCGGTCCGAGGTCAGACCACGTCCCACCAGCAGGTCGGTGGCGATGCCGGGATGCAGCGGCTATCCGGGCTCGTCGCGAAGGCGTACGCCGCGGCCGGAGTGCGTGGTGCGGAGCGCGCCGACGTGGGCGTGTACTGCCTCGCCGGCGCGGATACGCCATCCGATGTCCGCGGGCTGACCGGGCGACTCGCCGCGGGTGGCTTCGCCCGGACCGACCTGCTGCGCAACGATACGTTCGCGGCCTTGCGTGCCGGCACCGACCGGGGTTGGGGTGTGGTCGTCATCTGCGGCCAGGGTGTCAATGCGGCCGGCGTGGCGCCCGACGGCCGAACCGCCAGACTGGATGCCCTGGGCGAAATCTCGGGGGACTGGGGCGGGGCGACCGACGTCGGTTGGGAGGGCCTCGCAGCGGCCGTCCGGGCGCGCGATGGCCGTGGGGCTCGGACGGTCCTCGAGCGGACCGTGCCGGGATATTTCGGGCTCGCCACGCCACGGGCGCTGACGATGGCGATGTACCACGGCCGGATCTCGGAACGGCGCATCGGCGAGCTGTCCCCGGTCGTGTTCGGGGCGGCGACGCAGGGCGACGAGGCCGCGCGTGCGATCGTCGACCGTCTCGCCGACGAGGTCGTCGCGATGGCCGGGGCGATGATCCGGCGGCTTCGGCTCACCCGAAGCGATCCCGAAGTCGTTCTGGGCGGCGGGGTGTTCCGAACGCCTGACGAGGCGTTCCGCGCCCGGATCGAGGCCGGGGTCCAGGCGGTCGCCCGGCGAGCGCGGCTGGTGCGATCGAAGGCGCCGCCCGTCGCCGGGGCCGCGTTGCTTGGCCTGGACGAGGTTGGGGGCGCGACAGCAGATCCGGCGGTCGGGGCGAAGGTGCGCGCGGCGCTCGCTTCATGGGACGCCAAGGCGATCGACGCAACGCCCGACGGGGGCTGATCGGCCGGGCCCGGTCGGCTGTCAGCGACCGACGATGGCTCGTGCCGTTACGACGGCGTCAACGACTTGGCGCGCGCGGGCCGTGACGCCGTCGGGCGCAGCGTCACCGATCAGCCAGCTCCCGACGCCCACGGCCATGGCACCCGCTCGGATGAAGTCGGCGGCCGTCTCAACGGTCACGCCCCCGCTCGGGACGAGGGGGATGTCCGGGAACGGCCCACGGCACTCGCGCACGAACGCCGGTCCCACCACCGACGCCGGGAAGACCTTGACCGCGGCAGCCCCGGCACGCCACGCCGCCAGCACCTCGCTTGGCGTCGCCGCCCCGGGGAGCGTCGGGATCCCGCGCGCGGTGGCCCAGGCGACGAGCTCGGGATCGGTATGCGGCATGACCAGGAATGCGGCCCCGGCATCGAAGGCCCGCTGCGCGACGTCGATCGACAGGACGGTCCCGGCGCCGATCGTCAGCTCGGGCGACCGCCACGCGATCGACTCGATCGCGCGCAGGGCCGCATCGACCGGGTCGTTCAAGGTGATCTCGAACGCCAGCACGCCACCGGCGAGGAGGGCGTCGGCGACCTGAGGCGCGCTGTCGGCCGTCAGCCGACGCGCGATGGCGACCACCCCGCCCGCGACGAGATCTGCGGGGATGGCCGGCTGCGACGTTGGATCCGTCACGCGCGTGACAGGAGCTTCACGATGAACAAGATACCGGTACGTCGCCTGTCGTTGTCCAGCTCGGTGAGGTTCGGGTTCTGCAGGTCTTCGAGCAGGCCGACCATGACAAGCTCAACCGCCTCATCGTCACCCTCGTGCAGACATCGCTCGACGGTTTCGAAGAAGGCCTCGAAGCTGCCGATATCGCCCGACCGGACCTTGTTGGCGAGGAAGCGAGCGACGGCCGCCATCTCCAGATATGACAAGCCGCCGCTGACCGGGTCGGCGTCGTGCTCCACTAGCATCGAGGCCAGCTCTGGCCAGTCGGCTTCGAGGGCGCTACGAACCTCGCTCGCCTCCATCCATGGCGAGCCTAGTCGACGTACTGCAGTGGCGTAACCACGAAATCGTCCGGCAGCTTCACGCCCGTCGCATGGTTCGGGCAGTAGCCGCGCGGGTTCTTGTCGAGGTACTGCTGGTGGTAGTCCTCGGCGTAGTAGAACGGATACGACGCGGCGTCGACGATCTCCGTCGTGATCGAGCCGTACCCGGCCTTCGACAGCTGCTCCTGGTACATGGCCTTCGAGGCCTCGGCGACCGCCCGCTGTTCGTCGTCGGCGATGACGATCGAGCGGTAGCTGGTACCGACGTCGTTGCCCTGGCGCATCCCCTGGGTCGGGTCGTGGTGCTCCCAGAAGCTCTTGAGCAACCGCTCGTAGGAGATCGCTGACGGGTCGTACGCCACCAGCACCACTTCGGCGTGACCGGTCCGATCGGAGCACACCTCCTGATAGGTCGGGTTCGGCGTGTGGCCACCCGCGTACCCGACGGCGGTCGTGACGACGCCCGGGAGCTGCCAGAAATCCTTCTCGTCGCCCCAGAAGCATCCGGCGCCGAAGACCGCGGTCTTCGTGCCCTCGGGCCATGGACCGGCGAGCGGTGTGCCCAGGACGGTGTGGATGCCCGGCCGGACGATCGGCTCGGAACGGCCCGGGAGTGCCTCGGCGGGGGAGGGAACGGTTTGCGGCTTGGAGCGGAAGAACTGCATGTCCGAAGTGTAGGCGCGAAGTGCGTCGATCCGGTGACGACCCCGACCCCGGGGGAAGGGCTCAGACGCTTCTCAGGACGCCTCGCGAGCCTTTGCGTGGCCAGCGCTGGTATCGACCTCCCCGCAGCAGGAGCACGCACATGGATCCCCAGATCCCCTTCGAGCCGCTCGTGCCGACGCCGCCGCTATCGACGGCACCGGCACCGGCACCGGGACCGGCGAGCGAATCGCCGCCCGCGACCAGTCGGCGCTCCGCCTCACCGGCATGCGCCGTGGCATGGCGACGTTCGGACTTGCCCTCGGCCTACTGGCTGTCGGCGGTGCCGCGGTCGTCATGGCCGCCAGCCCCGAACCCTCGTCGAGTGCAACGCCGGGAACCCCGAGCACCCAGCCCTCGGCCACCGACGACGACTCGACGGCGGCCGGTCGGGCAGACCACGAGGACTGTCCGGAAGGCGCCGACGGGGAGAACAGGACCGACGGGCAGGATGGGCAGGACCCGGCCGCATCGCCGTCGACCGAATCTCCGGCGACGACTCCCGCCACCTAGCGCCGCCCGACGGCAAGCATCCACGGCGGCTAGCATCAGCCGCCGTGGATGACCGACTTGACGCAGCCCTCGCGACCGTCGATGACTGGGGCGCCGACCGCGCCGCGGCGGCCGTCGTGGGCCCGGACGGGATCGTTGCCAGGCACGGCGATGTCCACCAACCATTCCGATGGGCGTCCGTGACGAAGCTCGCCACCGCGTACGCCGTGCTCGACGCTGTCGAGGACGGCCTCATCGATCTCGAGGAGCCGGCAGGACCGCCCGGCGCCACGGTCCGCCACTTGCTCGCGCACGCTTCGGGGCTTCCGTTCGAAGGCGAGACCGTCCTCGGCAAGCCCGGAACCCGTCGGATCTACTCGAATCCCGGCTTTGACATCCTCGGTGCGCTGCTCGCCGCACGCGACGGCGTCGCGTTCGAGGTCGCGATCGATCGGCGCATCCTCGGGCCGCTCGCCTTGACCGGCACGCAGCTCGTGGCCCGGCCCTCCGAGGGGCTCCACGGCCCGCTGACGGATCTCGCCGCCTTCGCCCGCGAGTTGCTGCGCCCGACGCTCTTGACCCGCACGACCCTCGACGCGGCGACCGTGACCGTCTTCCCGGGCCTCATCGGAGTCCTGCCCGGCGTCGGGCGCTTCGATCCGCTCGACTGGGGCCTCGGTTTCGAGCTCCGCGACGGCAAGGATCCGCACTGGACGGGCAGCCGGAACTCCCCGGCGACGTTCGGGCATTTCGGCGGAGCTGGCGGATTCCTGTGGGTCGATCCGGCGCTGGATCGGGCGCTCGTGTGCCTCACCGATCGCGACTACGGCCCGTGGGCGCTGGAAGCGTGGCCGCCGTTCTCTGACGCCGTCATCGGTGCGCTAGCAGGTTCCTGAGGGGCCTCGCATCATCCATTCGCTGTAGATGGCACGGGACCTTCAACCGATGTCGTGGACCGGGTGCAGAGAGGTAGGGTCGCGTACAGCACTGATCGATCCATCTGGAGCCTCCGTCGTGACCTTCCGCCGTACGCCTCGCGTGATCGCGATCCTGCTCGCCTTCCTTCTCTCCGGCGCGGGCCTCGCGCTCATCCTGACGGGCGTGTTCGGCGGCCGGTCGGCGGGCACCGCCGGGCCGGTCACCGGATCGCCGCCGACGTTCACCACCACCGGCGACCGCTGGACGCTCGACCAGGTGCTCGGGGCGGCGCGCAGCGGCGAGATCGATGCGATCAGTGCCATGACGCCGGCGAATGGAACAGCGGTGAGTGCGCCTGCACCCGTGCTCATCGCGCGAACGGCCAGCGGTGCGATCCACGTCGTCAGACCGGAAGTCCCCGTCGGCGACGCCCTCGACGTGATCCGCGCCGCTGGCTACTCGCGACTCCTGACCGATGAGGCGATCGCCCTCGACCCTGGTGCCGATGGCGGCGCGATGCCCTCGTTCGTCGGTCTCGCGATGTCGGGAGCGCTGCTCGTTCTGGCCATCCTCATCTTCATGCGCGTGCGGGGCTCCGGGGCTCGGACCTGGCGCCCGTCGCGAAATCTCCATCAGCGCCGGAGCGACACGGCCGTGGTCGGGGAGCGCCCGAGCATCACGTTGTCGGACGTCGCCGGTGCGGACGAGGCCAAGCTGGAACTTACCGAAACCATCGAATTCCTGCGCGACCCGAGCCGGTTCAACCGGCTCGGCGCCACGGCCATCCGCGGGGTCATGCTCTACGGACCGCCTGGCACCGGCAAGACGATGCTCGCCAAGGCCGTCGCCGCGGAAGCCGACGTGCCGTTCTTCTCGGTCTCGGGCTCCGAGTTCGTCGAGAAGTACGTGGGCGTCGGCGCCGGACGCGTTCGGGAGCTCTTCGCCAAGGCTCGTGCGGCCGGCCGCGCCGTCGTGTTCATCGACGAGATCGACGCGATGGCCAAGGCCCGCGGCGGCACCGACAGCCACGAGGAACGCGAGCAGACCCTCAACCAGCTGCTCGTGGAGATGGACGGCTTCGGGACCAACGACGGCGTCGTCGTGATCGGGGCCACGAACCGGCTCGACACGCTCGACCCGGCGGCCCTTCGTCCCGGCCGGTTCACGCGCAAGATCCACGTCCCGTTGCCCGATCGCGACGGCCGCCTGGCGATCCTCGCCGTCCATGCCCAGGGCAAACCGCTGACCATCGATGTCGACCTGCCCGCGCTCGCTCGCAAGACCTACGGGTTCTCCGGGGCGATGCTCGCCGACGTCCTGAACGAAGCCGCGATTCTCGCCGCCCGAACCGGGCTCGATGCGATCGGCCCCGTCGAGATCCACAACGGTTGGTTGAAGACCGCGCTCGGCACCTCGCGCAAGCGCTCGATGGACGACCGCGAGCGCAGCATCATCGCCGCACACGAGGCGGGGCACGCCGTGTGCGGCTTCCTCCACGGTGACAAGCGGCGCGTCGAGGAAATCAGCCTGTTCGCCCATGGCGAGGCCCTGGGCGTCACGGTTTCGAGTTCCGAGGACGACGACCTCCCGTCCGAGACCGACCTGCGCGCCCGACTCGTGGCGCTGATGGGCGGTCGGGTGGCGGAGGAGCTGCTGTTCCACGAGGTGACCGGCGGTGCCTCGAACGACTTCGAGAAGGCGACGAGCATCGCGACCACGATGGTCCTGCGCTTCGGGATGGGTCGCGATCCCGACGCTGCCGACGATGGTGCCACCGGTCGGGGCATCCTCTCCACCCTGGTCGGCGACTCCGCGGCCTTCAGCCGCGACGTTCGCGACGCGCAAGCGAGGGCGATCGGCAGCATCCTCGACGAGGCGTACACCGGAGCCAGGCGCACGCTCATCGCCGAGATGTCGAGGCTTCGCGACGTGGCGGCATACCTGTACGAGCAGGAGCGGATCGACGGCAGCGAATTCGAAGCGGTCATGGACGGTCGCCTCCGCCCGGCCGACCCGGATGGGTGGCGCGCGGCCGCGGCGTCGCCCCGCCCGTGGGCCGCGATCCCGACGACGTTCCACGAACGCGCGCCACGCATCCATGCGATGCCGTCGCCGGCCGCGGCGGCTCAAGCCCCCCTGGAGCCTGGCCAAGCGCCCGCGCCCGACCCCGCCCCGTTTCCGGCCACTGCCAGCGGCGATACGTCGTCGGGGCGCTCCCGGCCCCAGCGCCGGCGCCTCATCGCAAATCGGCGATTGCCGGCCATGCCCGGCCGGCTCCGACGCTCCGTTGCTGCTGTCGTGCGAGACCTCGCCGCCGACACGGATCGCTGAGGACACCGGCCAGCGTGATCTGACGGTGAATGCCGCACGGCGGTAGGCCAATTGGGCCGTGGTAGCAAGAGGCGTCCCAGCGTACGGTCACGACTACCTATGGCCACCCTGAACCCCTCCGCTCCCACCGCGGCGGTTCCTCCCACCACTCGCTGGACGATCGGCATCGGCCTGGCCGTGGCGCTCGGTCTTGGCGCTGCCCTCCTGACGGTCCTCGATCTCAACGGACAGGCCGTCCTCTGGGAGAACGTGCACTGGACAGCGTTCTACGCCGTTGGCTTCGCGCTCGCATACCGCGGCTTCCGAGCCTCGGCTGGTCTCGAACGCCGGATCCGCGCCAGGCTCGCCGCGGTGTCCGGTCTCTGGCTCGCCGCCCAGTGCGCGTGGCTGGCCCAGAGCATGCTCGGTGTCGCCGTCGTGCCGTCCCCGTCGGACCTGCTGACGTTCGCGGTCATGGTCCCGGCGGTGCTCGCCCTCGACCTCGCGGTCCGGCACGCGGTCGACCGACGCGAGAGGCTCGGCCTCTACCTGGATTGCGTGATCACCTTCCTCGCCGTCGCGACGGTGGTGACCCTTGTGTTCGGGTATCTGGTCACGGACCACGACTTCCTCTCGGGCGCATTGCTCCTCAGCTTCCCGATCACCTGCTTGTCCATCGCCGGCGCCGGCCTCATCGCGGCACTCGCGACGCGGGCACGTGTTCGCGATGGCGGGCTCTACGCCCTGCTGATCGGAACGTTCCTGTACGGCATCGGATACCTGCAATGGGTCGCCGCGGCCCCGGCGATCACGCCGCCCGGTCATTGGTCGAATTACCTGTTCTCGATCGGCGCCGTGGCTATCGGTCTGGCCGGTGCCACGTTCCGCCTCGATTCCCGGGCCACGTGGCAAAGCGTCCGTCTTGCGGCGTTCTTTCGCGATGCCCTGCCCCTCGCCGCGGTAGCGGTCGCGGTCGCGTGCCTGGTCGCTTCCACGACGACGAGTGACGAAAACCCCCTCGTCCGGCCGCTCGGCTGGGCGGTGATCCTCACCGCGGTGCTCCGCCAGGTGCTGCTCGTTCGTGAACGAACGAACGCCGTTCGGGAGGCCGAAGAATCGGCAAACCACCTGTCCGCGGCCGAGGCGAGGCACCGCAGGCTCATCGAGCGGATCCCTGCCTTGGTCTACATCGACGAACGGCGAACCGCCGACTCCCCGCGCTCGGCGCTGACCTACGTGAGCCCGCAGGCGATCGACCTGCTGTCGTATACGCCGGCCGAGCTGATGAGCGATCCCGAGCTCTGGTACGAGCGCGTCCACCCGGACGACCTCGCCAAGATCACGACCGCCGAGAACGACCACTTCAAGAGCGGGGAGCCGCTGCACCAGACGTTCCGCATCCGTAGCCGGGAAGGGCGGGAGATCTGGGTCCGCGACGAGGCCACCCTGCACCGACTGCCCGACGGCCGCCTGCAGTCCCACGGCGTGCTGATGGACGTCACTGCACAGACGGAGGCCGAAGAGGCGGTCCGTGCGAGCGAGGAACAGCAGCGCCGGATCATCGACACCGCGAGCTCGGCCTACGTCGCCATCGATGGCGAAGGGTGCGTGACCGACTGGAACGAGCGTGCGACCGAAACGTTCGGTTGGTCCCGCGACGACGCGCTAGGGATGCGCCTGAGCGACCTCATCATCCCCGAGGAGCAGCGCGCGGCCCACGAAGCCGGCCTTCGCCGGTTCAGCGCCACGGGGGCCGGACCGCTCATCGGCCGCCGGGTCGAGGTCACGGCCATGGACCGCGCCGACCGTCGCTTCCCCGTCGAGTTGACCATCTGGCCGGTCCGGGTCCGCGGCTCCCAGCACTACAGCGCATTGATCCACGACATCACCGAGCGGCGGCGGCTCGAGGATGAGCTCCGTCACCAGGCGTTCCACGATTCGCTTACCGGGCTGGCCAATCGCGCGCTGTTCACGGACCGCCTCGACCACGCGCTCCTGCGGCGTGACGAAGCGGCGGTCGGCGTCATCTTCTTCGACGTCGACGACTTCAAGCTCATCAACGACGGGCTTGGCCATGCGGCCGGCGACGGCCTCCTCGTCGAGGTCGCGCGCCGGCTCGGCGAGCTCGTTCGGGCCGGCGACACGGCGGCCAGGCTGGGCGGTGACGAGTTCGCAGTCCTGCTGGAGCAGACGACCCAGGATGAAGCGACGCGCGTGGCGGACCGCATCATCGCGGCGTTCCTGCCACCGTTCGAGATCGCGAGCCACCGCATCACCGCCCGCGCCAGCATCGGGCTGGCGTTCGGCCACCCCGGGTCGGAGGCAGCCGCGGTGCTCCGCGAGGCGGACGCGGCGATGTACACCGCCAAGGGCCGGGGCAAGGGCGTATGGCAGATCTACGACCCCTCGATGGCGGGCGAGGGGTTGGCCGAGATCGAGCTGCGCGCCGACCTCAAGTTGGCGATCGACGGAGGTGACCTCACCGTCGCGTACCAGCCGATCGTCGAGATGGCCACGCGGCGGATCGTCGGTGTCGAGGCGCTCGCACGCTGGAATCACCCGATGCGCGGTGCCGTCGAACCCACGCAGTTCATCCCGCTCGCCGAAGCGGCTGACCTGATCGTGCCGCTTGGGCGGTGGATCCTGGTAGAGGCCTGCCGGACGGTCCAGGGCTGGCGCGCGTCAGCCGACGGTCCCGACGACCTGCGTCTCAGCGTCAACATCTCGCCCCGTCAGCTGCTCCACGGCTCGATCGTCGAGCACGTCCAGCTCGCCCTCGAGGAGTCCGGCCTTGAACCCGCCGACCTGACCCTCGAGATCACGGAGGGCGTCCTCGTCGAAGAGGCCGGGGCAAGCCTGGCAGCCCTGGAAGGCCTCAAGGCGCTCGGCGTGCGGATCGCCATCGACGACTTCGGCACGGGCTACTCGTCGCTGAGCTATCTGTCCCGTCTGCCGATCGACGTGCTCAAGATCGACCGCTCGTTCATCGCGGATATCGGGACGTCGCGCCAGGCTGCGGCCCTGGTCCGCTCGATCGTGAAGATCGGGCAGACCCTCCATCTCGAGACCATCGCGGAGGGAGTGGAGACCGAGGAGCAAGTCGATCGCCTCGTGCGTCTGGGCGCCAAGCTCGGACAGGGATACCTGTTCGCGCGCCCACTGGCGGCCGGGGACCTGGCGACGCTGCTCCTCGCCGCGGGGTCGGACGCCGCCTGATTCCCAAAGCGCGACACCTCTCCGGTACCAGCACGGGGGTGGCCTCCTCCGGGCCGGACCGTGCTGCTAGCCTGAGAGGCTCCGATCGCGATGATCGGGCCCAGGGGAGGCGCGCGATATGGCGAACTTCAGCGGCAGCGGGACCAAGGACGATCCATGGGTCCTCAAGACGCCTCCAGGGACGTCGGAGTACCAGATGTGGCGCGACGACGCCGCAGACCCCCCGGCCATCGTGTGCCAGGTCGGCGGGACCCGCCTCTTCTATGACGCCCGGGCGATCGACGACCTCCATCGCATGCTCAAGGAGCGAGGCGACTGGGTACCGCTCGGGGGCGCGGACGAGCAGAAGCCGGCAGCAGACGGGAGCGTCGAGGCCTGGGGCCGTTCCTTGGACAACCCGGTCGGCGGGTGGTACGGCCTCAAGAAGGGCCTGCGCGGCCGGTTCGGCGTGTACATGCCGCCGTTGATGGAGGCGCTGGGGCTTGCCGAGGTCACGCACGACCCGAAGAACAACCGCATGCGGGCGATCTAGACACAAAGGGCCCGCCCCGACCGACGGTCGGAGCGGGCCGATGAGCGGGCGACCGGAGGATCAGCCAGGGGTGTCGAGGCCTTCGACGAGGAGGGTATCGACGTCTTCCGCGGAGATCGGCTCCGAGAAGGACAGGATCAGCTCGCGATCGAACCCCATCGCATCGGTCGGGCCGCTCGGCTCCGGCTGGACGAGCAGGAAGCGCATGCCGCCTTCATGCTCGTCGATGTACAGAGCAAGCGCGTTGTCGATCGGGAAATCGACCCACGTCAGCTTCAGCGTCGTTGCATCGATGTTCTCGGCCACCAGCCCCTCGACCGACATGCCCTCGCCGGGTGTTCCGGACCGGGCGTCCACGAGGAGGCCGGTGGTGTCGGCGATATCGACATGGACGTCTGCACCGGTCGCGTTCTCGAGATCGACCTTGATCGGCATGGCGTCGGAGCCGCCGTCTCCCGACACGGGCGTGGGCGCCGGCGTCTCGACAGGTACCGGAACCGGCGTGGTCGGCCGGGTGGGGCTCGGGCTCGGGTTCACGATCGGCGCGACCACCGGGTCGTCGTTGCGGTTCCCGCCGCGGCCAGACGCCGTGAAGGCCACGGCCGCCGCCAGGGTCACCCCGGCCACGATGGACGCGATGAGGGTAATCTGCGTGGACCGGTTCGGGCGATCCTGCACTCGGGTTGTCATGTGAATGGTCCTTCTTGATCCGGCACCGTGGTGCCCTGTCCACAGGACCGGCGGGATCGCCGGTTCACCACGTATGAGCGAGCTGGCCGGCCATTCCTTCAACCGATCGGGGGCCGAGGCGCGATTTGTCGACGGATGTCCACCTTCGCTACGTCAATCGACTGGGGCACGACGTGGTCTGCAATAGAACCGATAGAGCGGGCCAGCATTCTGCGGTGCCCCCGCGCCGCGGTGGGGTGACCCTGTGACGGTGGATGACCGCACCCAGGCTCAGGCGGCCGATCCGGGGGTTCAGGCCAGGGGGCTCCGAGAGCTCGTCGACCGGCTCGAACAGCTCGCCGGCCGGCGATCGGCGCTGCGTCCGGCATCGGATCCCGCTCGCACTCGCGCGGCGCGGCTGCACGACCATCTCGCGGGCCACGTCCGGATTCGCGCCCGCAGCCTCGACGCGCCCCTGGTCGTGCTCCTGCTCGGCCCGACCGGGGCTGGCAAGAGCACGCTCTTCAACACGATCGCCGGTCGCGCTGCCAGCCCGACGGGTGTCCTCCGGCCGACGACCCGGACGGCTATCGTCCTCGCCCACCCCGACGACGCGCTGGCCCTCCGGGGAGGCACGCTTTCGCGGATCGAGCCTCGCCGGCTCCGGATCGAGGAGGATCCGGATGTCGCCCCGGGCCTCGCCCTCGTCGACGCCCCCGACATCGACAGCGTCGAGCACGCCAACCGCGACCTCGCCGACCAGCTGGTCGAGGCGGCCGACCTGTGCCTGTTCGTGACGACGGCGACCCGCTACGCGGATCGCGTCCCGTGGCTGGTGCTCGGGCGCGTGCGCGAGCGGGGCCTGCCGCTCGTGGTGGTCGTGAACCGCCTTCCTGACGAGGCCGACGACCGTCGCGAAGTGCTGGCCGACGTGGCGCGCCTGTTCGCAGAGGCGGGTCTCGGTGGGCGTGCCGCCGAGGATGGATCGGAGGGGGCGCTCGAGGTGGTGGGCGTCACCGAAGGCGACATCGACCCCGCGCAGGAGGCCCTCGTGGCGGCCGCCGTCGCGCCCGTGACCGCCCGGATCGACCACCTGCGCGCCGACCGCGAGGCGCGTCTCGAGCTCGCCGCGCGGGCGCTGGCCGGTTCATTGGCGGGCCTGGGCCCGCTACTCGACCAGGTGGCCGACGATGCCGCCCACGAGGCGATCGATGCGGCGGCGGACCACCGGCTCGCCGCGACCCACTACGAACGCAGTCTCGGCTCGGTGCGCGACGCGGTCCGGCACGGCACCTTCCTGCGCGAGGAGGCGCTCCGGCACTGGCAGGATTACGTCGGCGCGGACGACATCACGCGGATCTTCTCGCGCGGGATCGGTGCGGTCCGTGGTGCGATCGCGAGCATCTTCCGGCCCTCCACAGCGCCGGTCGCGGAGATCCGGGAGGCCACGACAGATGACCTGGTGGCGGTCGCCCGGCTCCACGCCGCGGAAGCTGCGCGCCGGACCGCCTCGGCCTGGGCGGAGACACGTTCCGTGGCCGACGCCGTCGCGGCGGACCCGACGCTGTGGGGCCCGTCGGCAGGCTTCGACGAGCGCCTGCGCGCCAGGCTCGAAGACTGGATCGCGTCGATCGGCACCGACATCGCCGAGACCGGGGCCGGAAAGCGGCGCCTCGCGCGCGGCGCCTCGATCGGGGTCAATGCCCTCGGCGTCGGGGTCATGCTCGCCTCGTTCATCCATACCGCCGGCCTGACCGGGACCGAGGTCGGCGTCGCTGCCGCGACGGCGTTCCTCAACCAGAAGCTGCTGGGCGCCCTGTTCGGGGAGGCCGCGATGGTCGAGCTGATCTCCCGCGCGCGTCAACGGCTCGACGACGCCCTCGTCGAGACGTTCGCAGAGGAACGGCGCCGTTTCGACGTCCTGGCTGCGGTCCCGGAGGAGCTCGAGGCATTGGCCGCCGACCTGCGGGCGGCCGCAGAGGAGACCCGACGCCTGCCGGCCACCGTGCCGATGGACGCGCTCGGGCTGTTCCGGGGACCACGCGCCGAGGGCGCGACCGATCCGGTCCCGGCTGGTGCCGAGGGGGTCGACGCCACCGCGTCCAGCCAGTGATGAGCATCGCCGAGCCGCTCCCGACGACCACGCGCGACGTCTCGGCCGTTCCGACGCTGTCCGATCAGCCACTGCCCGACTGGGCGGGGCCGTCGCTCGGCGATCGCGGGATCGGGGCCTGTCTCCTGCGGCTCGACGAAGCGATCGCCGCCGCGGTCGTGCTCGGCGTCCCGATCGGTGACGTACGGGCAGCCGCGGGAGAGATCTCGGGGCGCCTCGGGTTCCCGGCGGAGACCTACGTCCTCGCCCTGGTCGGGGGTACCGGCGTCGGGAAGTCGAGCCTGCTCAATGGCCTTGCCGGATCGCCGGTCAGCGACGCGTCGGCGCGCCGACCGACGACGGCCCACCCGCTCGCGTGGGTCCCCCGATCGAGCCGCCCCGATCTGGGTGGTCTCCTTGGATGGCTCGGGATCCCCGATCACGAGGTTCGCGATCATGGAGAGGATGCGCTCGGGGACGTTGCGATCCTCGATCTGCCGGATCTTGATTCGATCGAGGAGGGGCATCGCGAACGAGTCGAGGCGATCCTGCCGCGCGTGGACGCCGTCGTCTGGGTGACAGATCCGGAGAAATACCACGACGCGATCCTGCACGACGATTTCCTCGCGACCTGGCTGCCTCGGCTCGAGCGCCAGGTCGTGGTGCTCAACAAGATCGATCGCCTCTCGGCCGACGACGCAACCCGTGTCCGGCGCGATCTCGAGCGTGATCTGGCCACGATGGCACGAGGCGGGGCGCGAGGCTTCCGGGTCCCGGTCCTGCTGACCTCGGCGCGTGGATCCGATGCCGGCGGAATCGAGCCCGTGCGCGAATGGCTCGCCGGCGCGGTCGAGGCCAAGCGCGTGGTCCGAGCGCGCGTGGTCACCTCGATCGCGGCCGCGGTGACCGCACTGGCCAGCGCGGCCGGCGTGGACTCCACCGCGAGGGCCAAGCCGTTCCTCGACGGGGCGTCGCGCCGGGCGACGATCGACCGCGTCACCGACGAGGTGCTGCGCGTCGTTGACGTGCCCGCGGCCGAGCGCCAGGCCGTGGCCGCGACCCGTGCACGCGCCCGCGCCAGGGGAGCCGGGCCACTTTCCGGGATCACGTCGCGGATCTATCGATGGTCGGGCCGGCAAGCGCGGGTCGCCGATCCGGGCGCGTTCCTGGCCCGCTGGCGCGACCGCGGCTCGCTCGCGCCCGCGCTCGACGTCCTGCGCGGCGCGGTCGAGGCGCCACTCCGGGAGGCCCCACCCGCCGTCCGCGCCGCGCTCGCCACGAGCATGGAGCCACGGTCGGTCGGGACGAATCTCGCGCGAGCCGTGGACCGGGCCATCGCCGCGCGCGGGACGGACGTGCCCACGAGCCGTCTCTGGACGGTCTTCGGGTTGCTGCAGACCCTGGCCACGCTGGCCCTGATCTTCGCCGGTGTGTGGGTCGTCCTGTGGGTGCTCATCAAATTCCCCGTCGACTCGGTCAGCGTGCCGATCCTCGGTCTGCTGCCGATCCCCTTCATCATTCTCGTGGCGGCCCTGCTGGCCGGGTACCTCATCGCGCGGATGCTCGGGGCCCACGCCGGATGGCTCGGCCGGCGTTGGGCGCGGGTCCTTGCCCAGGAGGTTCGCGAGCGGGTCGGGCGGGAGGTCGAGATGTCGGCCATGGCGGGGCTGGATCGGATCGAAGGGGCTCGGCGCGGACTGTGGAACGCCGCGCGGGGCGCCGGAGAGGACTGCGTGCCTCCGCGGCGCTGACCCGATACCGGGCGGTCCGCCTAGGCCCGGGCGTGGTGCCTGGCCTTGACCTTGAGCATGGCGGCGTCCGCACGTTCGGTCAGTTGGACGGCGGTCTCGTCGGCGATGAGCGCGGCCATCCCGACGCTGATGCCGACGCCGGCGTCGGCGCGGATGGCGTCAGCGATCGTGTCGAAGCGTCGGGCGGCCTCGGCCAGGTCGGTCCCACTCAGTCCGCACACGAACTCATCCCCGCCGTAGCGGACGATCGGGTCGAACGAGCGGAGCCTGGAACGGATCTCGTGGACCACGATCTGGAGCACACGATCGCCAGCGGCGTGGCCGTCGCGATCGTTCACGAGCTTGAGCTCGTCGACGTCGACGAACGCCACGACGAACCGACCGTCCGACCGTCGAGCCCGGTCGATCTCGTGCGAAAGGGTCAGCTCACCCATCTCGCGCCGGTACGCACCGGTCAGCTCGTCGAGGTGGGCTGACCGCAGCTCCGCCTCGAGCCGATCTCGTTCGCGAGCGGCGTTTGCGCGATCCAACGCGGCGCGCTCGCGATCGGCGGCGGCGCGGGCCCGATCGGCGGCCGCCTGCGCGCGAACCAGTTCGAGCTGTTGCTCCAGTGACGCATGGGGCTCGGCGACCGCCCTCGCCAGCTCCGCCGCGCGCGCATCGCGGTCCCGGCCGGCCTTGTCCCGCGCCTCTGCGATGCGATCCCGCTGGGCGGCGGTCAGGTCCCGCTCGCCGGCCGTTTGACCGCGCCGAAGGCGGGTCCCGGTCCGTTCGACGGTGGCTGCCTCGCGCTCGCCCCTGGATCGGTCGTACGCATCGTCATCGGCGACCCCTTGGGTGAGCTCCGCTTCGTGAGCGCGGTCCGCCGCCGCCTGGTCGCGGTCGGCGGCGATCTGGTCGGTCATCGCACTTGCGGCGTCGGCCGTCGCGGCTGCCTGATCAAGGTCCGATCGCGTCTGGTCGGCATCGGCAAGTGACTGCTCGGCATCGGCCGACGTCTGCTCGAGATTGATGATCCGGTGCGCGTCGAAGGCGGATCCCGGGAAGCCCGCGCCCGTTCGCCGGGCGGATCCAGGTCCGTGACCGTTGCGGCCGTCAGTATCCATCTCGTCGCCCCCAGGGCCAGCGCGGTGCGTTGCCCCACC
>JARDZW010000139.1 GCA_029240655.1 Chloroflexota bacterium | reverse complement strand
GGGGTCGGTCGCTCCAGCGCCGTCACCGGTCGCCAGCTCGCCCACGCGGTCCGCGATCGAGGACAGGAACGACAACGGACGGAACGCGGGAACGTCATCGGCGGCATCCACCGGCGGGGCGGTCACGCCACGGGCGGGCAGGAGGCGAAGCAGGAGGGTGAGCTCGCCGCGCAGATCGGGGCGCGGCACGACTCGGTCGATGAACCCGTGGCTGAACAGGAACTCGGCGCGCTGGAACCCCTCGGGCAGCTCGGCCGCGATCGTGCCGGCGGTGACCCGGGCGCCGGCGAACCCGATGAGCGCATCTGGCTCGGCGAGGTTCACGTCACCCACGGCCGCGAAGGACGCGAAGACGCCGCCGGTCGTGGGGTCGGACAGGATGGAGATGAACGGCACGCCGGTCGCACGCAGCCGCTCGAGCGCCCCGAGCGTCTTGGCCAGCTGCATCAGGGCCAGCGTGCCCTCCTGCATCCGCGCCCCGCCAGACGCGCTGACGATGAGCAGCGGCACGCGGGCATCGAAGGCGTGCTCGGCCGCGCGCGTCACCTTCTCGCCGACGACCGCGCCCATGGAGCCGCCCATGAACCCGAAGTCCATGACACAGGTGGCCAGCTGGGTGCCGCCGATCGCGCCGGTTCCCCAGACAGCGGCGTCGCGCATGCCGGTCGCGAGCTGGGCGGCGCTCAATCGGTCCGGATAAGGCTTCTGATCCACGAAGCCGAGGGCGTCGACCGACTGCAGCCCGGGATCGCGCTCCGACCACGAGCCGGGATCGAGCAGCTGCTCGAGGCGTGCGCCGGCGGCCAGGCGGAAGTGGTGCCCGCATGTCGAGCACACCCGAAGGTTCTTCTCGAGCTGCTTGTTGAAGAGCATGGTCGAACAGGCCGGACACTTAGTCCACAAGTCGGGCGGATACACGTCCCGGCGAGCACGGAACGACGGCAGCTTCAGCGGCATCAGGCGGTCCTTCGGCGGGCGGCCGCGCGGATCGCGCGGGCCATCGGATCGGCCGCGGGTCGACCTCGGCGCCAGGCGACATAGGCCGCCCCGGCCAGGGAGAGGGCCGCCGACGTCAGGACGCCGCCGATGACGGCCGGCCGGAAGGCACCGGCGCGCCCGTCCAGGGCCCCGTCCGTGATCGGGGCCCTCGGGAACGGGGTGACGGCACTGGCCGCTCCGGCGACCGGCTCGGCGGCGGGTCCCATGGCAGCGGCGGCCTCCGCCAGGCGCTGGGCGAGCGATTCCTCGAAGCGGAAGGACGGGTGGTAGCGAGGAAGCCCGGCCGCGAGCGCCGCGGCCGCTTCGCGGAGCTCGGGCGCAAGGTCGGTCGCATCAGCGGGCGTGCGGCTCAGCAGCGACTCGAGGTAGCCGTCGACCACGAACGCCTCGTTCTCTCCATCGCGCGTGGTAGCCCCGATGTTCACCGAGGATCCCGATCCGGCGCCCGGAGCTCGCCGGCGACGCGCCGCAGGCCCCGATGGATGAGGACCCGGACCGCGCCCTCCGATCGACCTAGGATCGACGCGATCTCGGCCGTCGTCATCTCGTGGACGAACCGCAGGACGACCGCCCGACGGCGATCCCCGGTCAGTCGGTCCACGGCGCCCCATGCGGCAGTCGCCAACTCGCGCCGAACGACGGCGTCCTCGAGATCGGCGGGGTCCGGAGCTTCGGAGGCGATCTCGAGGGGGGCCTCCGGTCGGCGACGCTGGCGGCGCCGACGCTCTGCGACCACGTTGCGCGCGATCTGGAACAGCCAGATCCGGAACGTGGACGCCTCGAGCCCATCTTCGGGCCGCGCTCGCTCCTCGAAACCGGTCAGGCCGGCAAGGGCGGAGAGGAACGTGCGCTCCGTGGCGTCCTCGGCCTCGTGATGGTCGCCGAGCTCGTAGACCGCGAAGTTGTACACCTGGGCCAGGTACTTCCGATACAGGGCGTCGAACCGTGCCGGATCGATCCGCGCCGCGTCCACCAGCGATCGATCGCGATCCAGGCGGGCGTGGCGGGGACGAACGGTCTCTTCCGGTCGTGCCACTTTCCTCAATGCCGGTCGTGCCATCGCGTTACACCCCGGCCCCGGTGCCCGCGGACACGCGCACGTGACGGATCTCCCCGACGACCACGTGGCGCTCGCCCGACGGCACGCTGCCGTCCTCGACCACGAGGGCCCCCGTGTCCGGATCCACGCCCCGCGCTTGGACCGTGGTCACGGCACCGCCCGGGGCGATCAGCTCGACGTGGCGCCCGCTCGTCAGCTGGCGGTCGGCCCAGGCGACGAGCTCGAACCGGCCACTGCGCAGCGCTGCCAGGCTAGCCTCGAGCCGGCGGAGGAACGCATCGAGCAGGGTTTCGTGGTCGATCGTCCGGCGCGACGACAGCTCGCGCAGCGAGATCATCGACTCGGCCAGGTCGGGTGGGAAGTCGTCCGCGGCCCAATCCGTGTTCAGCCCGAGGCCGATGATCGCGCGCGGGTCCGGTCCGCCCAGGCCGTCGGTCTCGCCGAGCACGCCGGCCAGCTTGCGCACGCCGTCGGTGGTGTCCAGGGCCAGGTCGTTGGGCCATTTCAGGCGGATCGTGCGCTCGGGCAGCCCGGCGACATGCTCGGCGGCCTCGGCCATGGCCAGCGATGCCGCCGCGGCCAGGCGCCAGACCCGATCCGGGGCGAGCCACGTCGGCCGGAACCCGAGCGACAGCAGCAACGCGCCACCCGCGGGGGCGATCCAGGTCCGGCCCTCGCGCCCGCGACCGGAGGTCTGCTCGTCGGCGACCGCGAGGCAGACCTCCGGTGTTCCGGCGGCCAGCCAGTCGCGCACGACGTCGTTGGTCGAGCCGACGACGGCGAACTGTTCCTGGCGGGCGAGAAACCCGGTCACGGTGCTGCGGCTCAGCCGGCCGCCGCGACCTCGATCGGCTCGGGTCGCTCCAGCTCGAACGCCTCGTGCAGCGCGCGCAGCGCGGTTTCGAGCTCGTCCTCGGCGATCATGCAGGTGATTCTCACCTCCGAGGTCGAGATCATCTCGATGTTCACGCCCGCATCGGCGAGCGTGCCGAACATGCGCGCGGCGTAGCCCGGCGCGTTGTGAAGCCCAGCGCCCACGATCGATACCTTTGCGACCGAGGCATCCGTGGTCAGCTCCCGGGCTCCGAGCTCGCGGACGACCGGATCGAGCGTCTTCTTGGCCTTGCCGAGCTCCACCTGGGGGACGGTGAACGAGAGGTCGGTCTCGCCGCCGTGGCCGACGTTCTGGACGATGAGATCGATGTTCACGCCGGCGGCGGCGAGCGGGTCGAAGATCGCCCGGGCGATGCCGGGCCGGTCCGGCACGGCGACGACCGTGACCTTGGCCACGTTGCGGTCGTGGGCGAGCCCGCGGACCTTGTTGCGCTGCTCCACGAGCGGGTCCTCCTTGATGAGCGTGCCCGGGGCGTCCTCGAAGGAGCTCAGGACTTCGATGACGATGTCGTTGATCCAACCGAGCTCGACGGCCCGGACCTGCATCACCTGGGCGCCCTGGTGGGCGAGCTCGAGCATCTCCTCGTAACCGACGATCGGCAGTTGCCGGGCCATGGGCACGAGGCGCGGATCGGCGGTGAAGATGCCGCGCACGTCGGTGAAGATCTGGCAGCGATCCGCCTGGAGGGCGGCGGCAAGCGCGACGGCGGTCGTGTCGCTGCCGCCGCGGCCGAGGGTCGTGATCTCCTGGTCGATCGCGGACGTAGCGCTCTGGCCCTGGAAGCCCGCCACGATGACGACCTTCCCACCCTCGAGCTCGGTGCGGACGCGACGAGGCTCGATCCCCGCGATCCGGGCGCGACCGTACGTGCCGTCGGTCGTGATGCCGGCCTGCGGTCCGCTCAGGCTGATCGCCGAAACGCCGATCGCGTGGAGCGCCATGGAGACGAGCGTCGCGCTCTGATGCTCGCCGGTCGCGAGCAGGACGTCGAGCTCACGCGGGTCGGGGTCTTCGGTGATGCCCGCGGCGAGCCCCAGCAGCTCGTCCGTGGTGTCGCCCATGGCGGAGACCACGACCACGAGATCGTGGCCGGCCGCGCGCTCACGCGCGATCCGTCGGGCGACGCGCTTGATGCGATCGGCGCCGGCGACCGACGAGCCACCGAATTTCTGGACAACGAGGGGGCTGGGCATCGCGACATTCTACCGTGAGGGAATTCCCGCCCCCGGTATGGAGGCGGCCAGCAGGCGTCAGCGGGCGGCCGGCGGCCAGCGCGCGGATACTTCGATTTCGAAGGATTCGGCGCCGATAGGCGTCAGCTCGACGCGAGGTCTCGCCATGTGTTTCGATCACGACAGCCGGCCACCCATCGCGCCCATCGCGGGCGGGGCGATCGACGGCATGCTCACCGAGCTCGCGGCGCGTGACGGGAACCGGTTCGCGGCCTTTCGCGCCCGCCCAGCCTCCGTGGGCCGCGCGGCGGTCGTGATCCTCCCCGATGTGCGCGGTCTCCACCCGTATTACGAGGAGCTCGCCCTGCGGTTCGCGGAGCGCGGCGTCGACGCGATCGCGATCGATTGGTTCGGTCGGACTGCTGGCGCCACCCGGCGCGGCGAGGACTTCGAGTACATGCCGCACGTCACGAAGACAACGTGGGCCGGCATCTCGGCGGATATCGAAGCGGCCGTCGCCGCCGTGCGTGGCGATCCCGGCTCCGACGACGAGTCACCGCAGGCCGTGTTCACGCTCGGGTTCTGCATGGGCGGGCGCATGTCGTTCCTGGCCGCGACCCTGGGCCTCGAACTCGCCGGGGTGATCGGCCTGTACGGCACCCTTTCGGGGCCGTGGCGCAACGACGCTCCGGCGCCGCTGGATCTCGTGGGCTCCTTCGAAGCGCCCGTGCTGGGCCTGTTCGGCGGGGCGGATCAGGGCATCACGCCCGAGCAGGTCGCGGCGTTCGATGCGGCGCTCGGAGCGGCCGGCATGGACCATCGGATCGTGACGTATCCAGGCGCGCCGCACAGCTTCTTCGATCGCAAGGCCGCCGAGTTCGCTGCCGAGAGCGAGGCGACCTGGACCGAGATCCTCACCTTCATCAACAACGAGATCGGCGGCGCCTGACTCGGTTCGATCCGGCGGGGTCGACACAAGGGAAGACCCCCGGGCCGTGGACCAGGGGGTCTTCCGTGACTCGCGCGACTCGCGCAGCGCTAGCGGATGGCCTTGTGGCCCTTGAAGCTCGGATCGTAGGCGGGCGATCCGTCGCCCTTGCCGGTTCCCTCCGCGGCCGAGGTCGTGTTGGCGAACGTCAGCAAGCCGTGCGCCAGCGCGTCTGCCATCTCGTCGAGCGCGACGAGGTTGAGGTTGTCGATGTCGTCGCATGCGGCGTGATAGCAGGGGTCGTAGGCGATCCCCGCGGTGCCACCCCAGATCGCGACCTCGTCGGCGGCCTTGAAGTCCTCGGCGCCGGTGAAGAGGCCACCGGCTGGGATGCCCACCGCGACGAACGCGTCGTAGTCGGACCGGCCATCGAACGCCGTGGGCTTCGTGACGCGACCGATGGAGTCGAAGAAGTCGACGAAGACGTCTTCGACGACGCCCGAGCCGGACGAGCCGGTCGAGGCCGTGTCGGAGGCATCGCCGTCGTACACGAACCAGCCCGCATTGGGCGAGGCGACCATGTCGAAGTTGAGCATGACCGCGATGTTCTTCACTTCCCGCTTCGTCAGCTCCGAGACGTAGAAGGCGGACCCGACGAGTCCGGCCTCCTCAGCGCCGAACCAGATGAACCGGACCGCGTTACGCGTCTCGACTCCTGACTCCGCGAGCTCCAACGCGACTTCGAGCTGGGCTGCCGAGCCCGACCCGTTGTCGTTGATGCCCGGGCCTTCGATGACCGAGTCAAGGTGGGCACCGCTGACCACGACGCGATCCGTTCGGCCGAAGGTCGAGTCGGCGATGACGTTCTCGGACTCACGCTCCTCGGACACCGTGGTCGTCGTGACGGTCATCGTGACCGTCCGACCGGCCGCACGCTCGGTGCGGATGAGCTCGACCAGCTGGGCGCCGGCCGCCGACGACATCTCGAGGACGGGAACGTCCTGCGGGAAGCTGGCCTGGCCGAAATCGACACCCGTCCGCTCGTCGCTGTTGCCCTCGTTGAAGATGATGACGGCCTCGGCGCCGGCCTCGACCGCGTTTTCGATCTTCTCGAAGAAGAAGCAGGTTCCGCGCTGCACGAGGGCGATGTCGCCCGTGAAGCCGGCGAAGTCCGCGTCCTCGCAGCCGGATGTCGACGTGCCATCCGGCTGGCCGACCGGCAACGGCACGGTCACGTCGGCCTCCTGGACGACGCCCGACACCGTCCCGTTTCCGGAGTAGTCCATCGTCGAGATATCTTCGCCGTCGTCATACGTGTAGGGGAAGGGGCTCGGGGTCAGCCCGACGAGCACGGGCGGGGCGAGCTGCTCGAAGAAGTTGTACGGGAACGTCTGACGCGACACGGTATAGCCCGCATCCTCCATCAGGCCCGCGACGTAGTCGGCAGACAGGTCAAAGCCGGCCGTGCTCGCCTCGCGCGTGTCACCGTTCGCGGACGCGAAGTCCTGGAACTCCTGCAGGTGCGTATAGATCTCGGCGGCGTTCACCTCCGAGCGCAGCGCAGCAGTGTCCGTTGGGACGGCCGCCGAAACCGTCGTTCCGAACGTCGCGATCATGAGCGCTGACGTGAGCAGCGCGAACAGGCGTTGCCGCATGAGGCCTCCTCCTTGGCGCCGTCGCCCCCGA
>JARDZW010000028.1 GCA_029240655.1 Chloroflexota bacterium | reverse complement strand
TGGCGAGTGGCGCGAGCATCAGCCCGAACGGGATCGCGATCAGGATGAGCAGGATGCCGAGGAGGGCGTACGCGCCGCTCATGCTCGAGCGCCCCGGATGGCGAGAACGTCGAGCAGCCCGGCACCGAATACGGCGCCGAGCCCCACGGCGGCCATGACGATATTGCCCGCGACGAACAGTCCGAGGACGGCGATCACGGCGCCGAGGACGGCGAGGATCGCGACGGGAGTGGACTTGGACATGGATGGCGCTCCGATGCGAAGAGGTCGGCCTCGATCGTCGGCCCGCCGGAACCGCGCGGCCATCGTCACGCGTCCATCGCCGCGACCCACGAACGACGACCCCCCCAGCGCGCGGGCATAGAATCGACCGCCCGCAGACCACCGGAAGGAGCCCCCGACCCATGCCCCGCAGCAGAGTCACCGTCATCGGAGCCGGCAACGTCGGCGCCACGTCCGCCCAGCGCATCGCGGAGGCCGGGCTGGCCGACGTCGTCCTTGTCGATATCGTGGAGGGGCTGCCCCAGGGCAAGGGCCTGGACCTCGCCGAGGCCGCGCCCGTCGTCGACCATGACGCCCGGATCACCGGGACCAACGACTACGCCGACACCGCGGGGAGCGACATCATCGTCGTCACGTCCGGCCTCGCCCGGCAGCCGGGGATGAGCCGGGACGACCTCCTCACGAAGAACGCCGGGATCGTCCGGTCCGTCGTCGAGCAGGCGGCGAAACACTCACCGGATGCCGTCCTCATCGTGGTGACCAACCCGCTCGACGCCATGTGTCACGTGGCCTTCGAGGCATCGGGCTTCCCCCGTGAGCGGGTGCTCGGCATGGCCGGCGTACTCGACTCCGCTCGATTCCGGACCTTCATCGCCGAAGAGCTCGGGGTCAGCGTTGCGGACACTCACGCATTCGTGTTGGGTGGGCACGGCGACACGATGGTCCCGCTGTCGCGCTACTCGACCGTCGCCGGGGTGCCCATCACCGAGCTGCTCCCTCCTGACCGCGTCCAGGCCCTCGAGGAGCGGACGGCCAACGGCGGCGCCGAGGTGGTCGCCCTGCTCAAGACCGGCTCGGCGTTCTACGCCCCATCCGCCGGCGTGTTCGAGATGGTCGAGGCCATCCTGCTCGATCGCAAGCGCGTGCTGCCGTGCGCCGTCCTGCTCAAGGGGGAATTCAAGACCCACGACCTGTTCGTCGGTGTGCCCGTGGTGCTTGGGGCCGGCGGGATGGAGCGGGTCTTCGAGATCGAGCTGGCCGCCGACGAGCAGGCCGCCTTCGACCGATCTGCCGGAGCGGTGAAGGAGCTCGTCGAGGTCCTCGGGCGGTAGGCCCAAAAAGTTGCGTTGCCAACGAGCAACGCAATGGTGGCCGCCTGTCCCGCCCCCGAGTTGACCCACGGCGTATCACGGCGTTAGGGTCCTCGCACGAACGCATTCGAGCCTTGGGGAGTCCCTATCCCCAGGCGTCGAAGGGAGACCGCCTGCGTCTGATGTTGGAGGCCAGACGCCGGCTGGATCGAGTTTCAGCTCCGCCGTGACCGGATGCGGCCCCCCGCCGCATGCGCTCGCGTCATTCGACGAAATCTGGAGGAGACAGATCGTGTCACCCACGACGCGTACGGCTGCGATGCGGCTGCTTACGCCAGTCATCGTCCTGGCGCTCCTCGCTTCGGCGCTCTTTGTCGCCCAGCGAGTCGCAAGCGCGGATGAACCATCTCCGGCCGACGACCTCGGCTATTACATCAACTACGTCGCGCCCCAGGCCGAACGGTCGACGAGCGGCAAGGAGGTCAAGGGCAAGAACGGCATCCGCAAGGCCGCGGTCGACAAGGCGAACGCGGTCGATCGCAAGTTCGCCGGCGGCAACCCGCGCGATGCGAAGATGCTGGCCAAGGCCGAGGCCAAGGCGATGAAGGCGAAGACGAGCCCCCGCCAGATCAAGCAGGCCAAAGGCATGCAGGAAGCGCAGCTGCTGACCATCCTCGTCGAGTTCAACAACTCGGCGAACGACGATTTCACGGGCAGCATGGTGCCGGAGACGGTGTTCGAAAGCCGCGAATGCGTGCCAGGTAACGTGCAGAACGGTCCACTCCACAACAACATCCCCGACCCGGCGACCTACACCCATGAAGACAACAACACGTTCTGGGTGCCGGATTTCTCACCCGACCACTTCAACAAGATGCTCTACACCAAGGAGGGCATCACCACGCGTGTCCGGCCCGACCTGACCGGTCCGGACGGGCAGCCCGGTATCGACATCTCCGGTTACACGATGAAGAACATGTACGAGGAGATGTCCAAGGGCGCCTACACCGTCGATGGCTCGGCCACCGCGTGGGTGACCGTGCCGCATTCCGAGGCGTGGTACGGGGCCTCGCGCTGCTTCCGCAACGACCAGGGCGAGTGGGAAGCCGGGGCCATCCAGTCGATGAACGGGCACCCGGACAACCCCGGTGGCGCCGGTACGCTGGGTGAGCATGCGGTCGATGCGCTCGCAGCGGCTCAGCCGGACTTCCCCTGGGAGGACTACGACATCGAGGACCAGGGCGATGCGGACGGTGACGGCAACGTCTTCGAGCCGGACGGCATCGTCGACCACCTCGTGCTCGTCCACTCGGGCGAGGACAAGTCCGGTGGTGGCGGGGCACAGGGCGTCTACGCCATCTGGGCCCACTCCTCGACGATCGCCGGCGGCCACCAGGTCCCGGGCACCGACATCGAGGTCTGGAACTACATCGTCCAGCCCGAGGACTCCGGCGTCGGCGTCTTCGCGCACGAGTACGGCCATGACCTGGGTCTCCCCGACCTGTACGACACGTCGGGAGCCGCAGACTCCGACATCGACTTCTGGGATCTCATGAGCTCGGGCTCGCACAGCGGCCCGATCTTCCAGTCGCTCCCGACACACATGGGGCTGTGGGACAAGTGGGTGCTCGGCTGGGCCGACCCGCTGCTCCTCACTCCAGGTGCGGAGGCGCGAAATGTCCAGCTTGGCCAGACGTCGCGGACCCCACGCGGGACGAAGGACGGCATCAAGGTCGATCTTCCGACGAAGGTCATCACGCTCGCCGAGCCGCACAGCGGCGCGAGCATGTGGTACAGCGGCTCCGACCAGGACTGGGCGGACGTCCGACTGAGCCGGGACATCGCGGTGCCGGCCGGCGCCGACACCCGGTTCAACCTCTGGAACAACTACGTCATCGAGGCGGACTGGGACTTCGGGTTCCTCGAGGTCTCGACCGACGGCGGCACCACGTGGACCGAGCAGAAGGTCTACACGGGCGCTGACGTCGAGGTCACGACGCCCGATGGCTATGCCGACCCGAACGGTCGGATGCACGACTTCGGCGACAAGAAGTACGGTCTGACCGGCGACAGCCATGGCTGGCGTCTCGACTATGTCAAGTTGGCGCCGTTCGCGGGCCAGAACATCAAGCTTCGCCTTCGCTATGCGACCGACGAGGCGTTCCTGGAGCGCGGCTGGTTCGCCGACGACTTCTCGATCACCTCCGGCGGCGCGACCGTCTGGAGTGACGACGCGGAGACCGACGGCGACTGGGTTCCGGAGGTCGACACCTTCACCGACACGACCGGCCAGGGCTGGCACCGCGACTCGGGCACGCAGGTCCGGGCGCACTACTACCTGGCTGAGTGGCGGAACTTCGACGGCTTTGACAAGGGTCTGCAGTACGCCTACGACTCGACCTACCTCCACGACGCGTGGAAGGTCGAGAAGATCAGGTACAACGCCCCGGGCATGCTGGTCTGGTACCGCGACACCACGTGGGGGAACAACAACCACGTGACGGCCACGACCACGGCCCTGCCGAGCACCGGCTCGAAGGGCGGCCTGCTCCTCGTCGACAGCCACTTCGAACCGTTCCGACGGCAAGGGATCGCGGCCGACAAGGACCCGTCGACCCTCAACAACCTGCCATCGCGCCCGCAGTCGTCGAACATCGCGTTCGGCCTGCGGAACACGTATCCATTCCGCGAATGCTTCGAGCTGCTGCCCGCCGAGCCGTTCAGTGAGTACTGCACGGACTTCGCGGCACAGGCACCGGTCAAGAAGTTCACCGACACGAAGGGTTGGTACCCAGGCATCGAGATCCGGGGGAGCAGCCTGTTCTTCCGCGACATCGACGCCTCGGTCGTCGTGCCGTCAGTGGGCAATGCCCCGTACTCGACCCGCGTGGTCGACGCGAACGGGAACCCGCTGCCGGACTTCTACGGCCTGGACCTCGGTTCGAACATCGTTCTCGGCACCGGCAATCCGGCTGACGACGGGGTCGCGATCGGCGTCTCGTTCGAGGTCCGGAAGGTCGCCAAGAACAACACCTACGCGACCATCCGGGTCGTGCCGGCACCGGCGCCCTGACCAACGCTCACCGGGACTTGATCGTCCCGAGTCAGAAACCCGAGACCCTCGGCACCGCCGGGGGTCTCGGCACGTCCAGGGCCCATGCCGTCCTCGAAAGCCGATTCATCGTCCCTGCGCCACACTACGCGGGTGTCAGTTCGGATCGCGCTCCTCGCACTGCTCGCTTTGCTCCTGATCGTTGCCGCCGCGTGTCGACAGCGCGTCGACGACGGATCGGCCGCGCCGTCGGGCATGCCGGAAGGCTCGGCCTCTCCCGTGGCACCAGCCATCCAGACGGACCATCCCGATGCCGAGCAGACGATCCCGTTCCCGAGCTCATCTGCGCCCGTGGCGCCTGCCGTCCAGGGTGAGCATCCGGACGCCGAAGAGACGATCCCGTGGCCGTCCTCGCCCGCTCCCGTGGCGCCTGCCGTCCAGGGTGAGCATCCGGACGCCGAGCAGACCCTCCCGCCGCCGTCGCACTCCGACTAGAGCGGGGTCAGTCCCGCGGCGTGGGCGGGCAGAGATCGGTCAAGGGTTCGTGCAGATCCTGAACTTGCCCGGGGCAGAGCCGCGGTAGTCGAGCTGCGTGCCGTTTGCCTCGACGACGACCTGGTACCCGTCGACGAGCGCCTGCGTGTACATCATCCCGGGCTCGGGACACCCGAGCGACCCATCGGAAAACGTCTCGGTCTTTGCCTCGACGATCGTGACCGCGGATGGATCCACGCCAAGGCGCGTTGCCGCGTCGGCGACGATCGGGTCGGTGATCGACGCGGGGAGCGAGCCGCCACCGCTCGCCGCTGGCGACGAGTCGCTATTGCCCGCACCCGGCTCGCCCGACCGATCCGCGGGCGAGGCCGCCGGGGCTCCGGACGAGCCGTCGGCGCCGCCACCCACGGTACAGGCGGCGAGCACCATGATCGCGGCGATCAGGATCGGAACGGGGCGCAGCACCGCTTGATGCTACGCCAACCGGGCTGGTGCGGGATGGCGAGGGTCCGGCGTGGTGGCTAGCCGACGGCGGCGAGGCTCGCCATCGCCGCCGGCCGCTCCATCGCACTCGCGCGCAGGTGCGAGCGCTCCACGGTCCGGGCGAGGGCCAGCCGATACGTCGCGTCGGTCTCCGGCAGCGGCCGTTCGGCGAGTTCGCGGGCGAGCACCTCGCGCAGGCGCCGGTATTGGCGGACGACCTGGGAGCGCGATCCGATCAGGCCGTGCACGGCGATGAGGGCCTCGTGCGCCTCCTCGCGTAGCGGGTCGCGCCCGATGAGCCGCTCGGCCGCTTCCCGCGCGCCATCCGCATCGCCGGCAGCCAGCCGCTGAGCTGCGACACTGGCGAGGGCGTCCTCGTAGCGGTCTGCCAGCCGCTCGCGCTCCGCCGCGAAGCAGTCGTGCCCGAGCCCCTCGGCGAGGTCGCCACCGTAGAGCGCCACCGCGGCCTCGGCGCCGCAGGCGGGGTCGGCGACGCACGCCTCGAAGCGATCGGTATCCAGAAGATGAACGGCGTCGGGTCGCAGGCCGAGGGTCTCGGTGTCAGCCTCGAGCATCGCATCGAGGTCCAACCCCGCGCCCGCCAGGGCACCGCGCATCTGGTACAGGGCCTGGCGCAATGGACCGGTGGCGGTGACCATCGACTCCGGCCAGAGGTCGGTCGCGATGGCCTCGCGGGTCCGCGGTCTGCGCGTCAACACGAGCAGCGTGAACAGCGCCTGCGCGTGGCGACCCACGAGCCGGATCTCCTGCCCGGTCGTGGTGCGGACCGAGAACCGGCCGAGGAGCGTGATCTCGAGGCCGAGCGGGGTGGCGGAACGGTGTGGCACGACGTCCCCTCAAAGAGTGGGTCACGACGTCCGGTCCATCCCCCCGGAGGACCGGACGTCGGACTCCGATCGGTAGCCCCCCAAGGCTGGCCGATCCCATTCCCCCCATCGCGGCAGTGGCCCCCAGCCGACCGCCGTATGACGGGCATGGTGTCGGCTAAGGCATCCCGCCGCGACGGAACGCGCGACACGCCACGTGTCGGCCAGCCGACACCGCAGGCACGGGTACACTGCCGGGACCGTGCCGATCGCTGTCATCGCGTTCGACTTCGACCCCCTCTTGCGCCTCGGCGACGGCCTCGTCGTGCGCTGGCAGACGGTCGCGCTCGCCGCTCTCGTCGCCGCCTGTCTCGTCGTCGCGGGCGTCCTCGCTCGACGCGCGGCGCTGCGCCCGGACGATCTGCTGTACATCGTCGTGGGAGCCGTGCCTGGAGCCGTGATCGGAGGGCGACTGGGCCAGTTGGTGACGGTTCCCGAGGCCTTCGCCGCTGGTCCGCTGAGCCTGCTGGATCCCGCGATCGGCGGGTTCGAGCTTGGCCTCGCCGTCGTCGGGGGATGCCTGAGCGGCGCCTACGTCGGAAAGCTGCTCGGGGCGCCGGTCGGCCGCTGGGCGCATGTGCTGGCGTTGCCGCTGCTCGCGGTGCTGGGCGGGGGCAAGCTGGCCATGGCGCTCGGCGGGAGCGGTCAGGGATCGCCGCTGGTCGCCGTCTGGTCGACGGCCTACCTCGGTCCGGGTCCCTGGGGTTCACTGGTCCCCGAGCTTCCTTCGCACCCGGCACAGCTCTACGAGGGGATCGGGACCCTCGTCCTGGTCCTGCTGCTGATCCTTGGCGGCGTGGGCGAGCATTCGCGCGCGAAGCAAGGGCGCTTGTTGCTGCTCGCCATCGGTGCGTGGGCGATGGTCCGAGCCGCGGTTTCGATCACCTGGCGCGATCCTGCGGTGCTTGGCCCGCTCCCGGCCGGAGGGGTGATCGCGGCCGGGATCGTCGTTGGGGCGGCGATCACGATCGCCGCGCTGCCGCACTGGACGCGCTGGCGCGCGCGTGTGCGCGCCGCGCGCGCCGGCGAGGACGGCCCCTCGTGGCCGGATCCGGAGACCCGCCCGCAGTTCTGAGGTTCGGGCCTAGCATCAGGGCGATCGCATCAACGGAGTATCGTGAGGGGACTGCACCCCGCGCCCGCGCCGCCGGGCCGCACCATCGCATGAGGATCCATCCATGACGCAGGTCGCCGAACCCGAGATCTCCAAGACGTCCCCGCCCGGACGAGTCAGCCACTGGATCGACGGGCGGCCCGTGCCGGGCACGTCCGGTCGCGAGGGTCCGGTATACGACCCAGCGACCGGGGCGCTGACGCGTCACGTCGACTTCGCCTCCATCGACGAGGTGTCTGCGGCGGTCGCGGCGGCCAAGGCGGCCTTCCCCGCCTGGCGTGCGACGTCGCTGTCGAAGCGCACCGACATCATGTTCAAGATCCGGAACCTGGTCGATCAGCGTCGAAACGAGCTCGCGGCCCACCTGACGGCGGAGCACGGCAAGGTCCCGTCCGACGCCCTCGGTGAGATCGCCCGAGGCCTCGAGAACCTCGAGTTCGCGACCGGCATCCCGCACCTGCTCAAGGGGGGCTTCAGCGAGCAGGTCAGCACCGGCGTCGACGTCTACCAGATCCGCCAGCCGCTGGGCGTCGTGGCCGGCATCACCCCGTTCAATTTCCCGGCCATGGTCCCCATGTGGATGTTCGGGACGGCCATCGCGACTGGCAACACCTTCATCCTGAAGCCATCGGAGAAGGATCCATCCGCCGCCAACTTCCTGGCCGAGCTGCTCCACGACGCGGGAGTCCCGGACGGTGTCTTCAATGTCGTGCACGGCGACAAGGTGGCGGTCGATGCGATCCTCGAGCATCCGGACATCGCTGCCGTCTCGTTCGTCGGGTCCACGCCGATCGCGCGGCACATCTACGAGACCGGCACGCGCAACGGGAAGCGTGTCCAGGCCCTTGGCGGCGCCAAGAACCACATGATCGTCCTGCCTGACGCGGACATCGACATGGCTGCCGATGCTGCCGTGTCCGCGGCGTACGGCTCGGCGGGCGAGCGATGCATGGCGATCAGCGTCGTGGTGGCCGTCGGCGACATCGCCGACCCGCTGGTCGAGGCGCTCAAGGTCCGTCTGCCCAAGATCAAGGTCGGCCCCGGCACGGACCCCGATGCCGAGATGGGCCCGCTTGTCACGCGCGAGCACCGCGACAAGGTCGCGAGCTACCTCGATTCCGGGCCGGCCCAGGGCGCCGACCTGGTGGTCGACGGCCGCGAGCATGTCCTGTTCCAGGAAGGGAAGGGCTTCTTCCTGGGCGTGTCGCTCCTCGACCGGGTGAGCCCGGAGATGGAGTGCTACCGAAACGAGATCTTCGGGCCGGTCCTCGAGGTCGTGCGCGTCCCGACCTATCCGGAGGCCGTGGCGCTGATCAACGACAACCCCTACGGCAACGGGACCGCGATCTTCACGCGCGATGGTGGCGCTGCCCGCCAGTTCCAGTTCGAGGTGAACACCGGCATGGTCGGCATCAACGTCCCGATCCCGGTACCCGTGGCGTATTACAGCTTCGGCGGCTGGAAGGCCTCGCTCTTCGGCGACCTGCACATGTACGGGCCCGAGGGCATCCAGTTCTACACGCGGGCCAAGATCGTCACGTCGCGCTGGCCGGATCCGGGAACCTCCAAGGTGGACCTGGGGTTCCCGCGCACCCGCTGACAGCTCGCGCGGGGGCCTTTCGCTGACACGTCGCTGCAACTCGCCCGCTCGGAGGTTGCGACAACACGCGGGCCAACCTCCGCCCATGCTGGTAGGGTCAGCCCGTCCCAGGGAGGCCCAACCATGACCGATTACGAGCGAACCACCACCCGGGAGACCACCACGGTCGACCCGGCCGCACCAGCCGCACCGGGCTACGCAGAGCCTGCGACCCAGGCCGCATCCGTCCGCACGACCGAACGAACCGCCGTGGCCCCCGGCCCCAGCGGTGTCACGACCGCATCGCGCGTCGTCACGTTCCTCTTCGGCATCCTCCAGGCAGCGCTGATCATCCGGATCATCCTGCTCCTGCTCGTCGCCAACACTGGCAACGATGTCGTGTCGTTGATCCTCAACATCACCGACCCGTTCGTCGAACCGTTCCGTGGCATGTTCTCGCTCGACAGCGTGACCGCGGGCGAGTCGAAGCTCGATGTCGCGGCGCTCGTCGCGCTGATCGGCTGGACCTTGGTCGAGGCCCTGATCCTGGCCGCGCTCCGGATCTTCAGCCGCCGACCATCTGACGCCGTCTAGCCGCTTGTCGCTCTCCTCCGGGCGGACCCGTCGGAAGCCTTCCGGCGGGTCCGTTCACGTTCAGCCCTTGGGACGGGCATCGACTGGAGCAAGCACCCGCCGGATGGCCACGATCGTGACATCGTCCGCGGGCTCGGTGGATCCCTGGAACCGGTCCACCGCGCCGGCCACCGCATCCACGACATCCTGTGCGGACCCGCCACGCGCTGACTCGACCGCCGCGAAGAGCCGCTGTTCCTCGAACCGCTCGCCGGTGGGATCGCGCGCATCGGTCACCCCGTCGGTATAGAACAGCACGAGGTCGCCGGGCGCGAGATCGGTCGAGATCTCGGGGATCTCGAGCGTCGGGAACGCCCCGATCAAGGGCCCCGCCCCGAGCATGCACTCGATCGGCGAGCCGTCGGCGCGGGCCACCAGCGGCGGCTCGTGCCCCGCGTTCGCGACCGCGAGACGGCCGCTGGGCAGGTCCAGGCGAGCGCACAGCGCGGTGATGAACAACGACGACCGGCGCTCCTCCACGAGGATGCGGTTCGTGCGCTCGAGCGCGGCAGCAGGACCCTTGGTGTGATCGATCGCCGCGTGGAGGAGCGGCCGCGAAAACGCCATCAGGAGGGCAGCAGCGATGCCTTTGCCGGTGACGTCGGCGATCACGACGCTCAGTGGCCGACCGCGCCGTCGCAGCCGGAAGAGGTCAAAGAAGTCGCCGCCGACCTCGCGGGCGGCTTCGTAATGGCTCGCGACTTCATAGCCCGGAACGTCCGGGGCGACGAGGGATACGAAGCTGCGCTGGAGACGCCGCCCGTGGGCCAGCTCGTCGTCGATGCGACGCGCGCTGGCATCGTGGCGCGGCGCCGTCACCGGATCGGCGGAACCGTCTCTCGCCAGGGCCCCCACGAGCGCCGTGAGAAACGCCCCCGTCAGCCCCGGGTCCGCGCGCGCCCCCCAGACACGGATCCGGCCACTCGCCAGCGGCCCGGCCTCGATCGCCTGGCTGACCGCGTCAGCGGTGGGCGCATCGCTCGACGTGCTGACGAGGATGACGCCGGCGGGAGCTTCGATCGCGATATCGACACCCGGGAGCCCACGAAACGGCGCGATCAGCGCTTCGAGATCGAACGGCATCGTGCGCTTCTCGTCCGGCACGGGACCCGTCTCCGATCCGCGGCGGTCAGATCGCGGCGAGCGCCGACACTCGATCCGGGTGCACGACGAACATCCGATCGAGCCCGGTCCGGGCAAGCACCCGTTCGACCGCCGGGAGCGGACCACACAGCTGGACCTCGGTCTGGGTCTGGCCAACGGGCGTGTGGAGCGCGGACCAGCCGGCCTCCGGGTCCAAGGGTGGTTCGCCGTGCATGATCCGGACGATCGAATGGAGCGCGACGAGCCCGGAGCTCGCCATGAACCGCAGAGCTGACAGGTCGAGCAGCAGTCGGCGTGCTCCGCCGTCATACAACCCTCGGACCGCATCGATCAGGGCTTCGAAGTTCGAGGCATCCAGCTCCCCGTCGAGGCTCACGACGGTGACGGGAACCGGCCCTTCGATCCGCTCGATCGTCGTTTCCATTGCCATCAGCGATCCTCCTTCGGGCGCGGATCCAATCGACGTTCCAGGGTCAGGATATTGCCGCCACCCGGCCGCGGCGAGTGCGTCACCGAGTCGGTGGCGAGACGCATGAGATGGATGCCCATCCCGCCAGGCGTTCGTGTTTCGGGCGCGGTCGAGACATCGGGCTCGGGCTCCAGGGTCGGATCGAACGGCGGCGCGGTGTCCTCGAGCGTGATCACGATCCGGTCCCCGACCAGCTCCGCGGTCACGTCGAGATGGCCCGGGCCGCCACGGTAACCGTGGACCGCGACGTTCGTCGCGGCCTCATCGACCGCCTGCACGAGCTCGTCCATGCAGACCTCGGGAGCGCCGCAACTGGTCGCCACTTCACGCACGAGCGCGCGGATGTCGGCCAGGCGACCGAGGTCGGCCGGGACGGACAGGCGGCGGCGAGTTTCGGTGGTCACGCCATCCGCGCGTACTCGGCCGGTGCTCGCTTGACGAACTGCCCGTGGCCCTTGCGTCCCGTGAACGTTCCATCGCGGACGATGACCGACCCCCTCGACAGCACGACGTCGCTCGAGCCCTGGACCATCCGCCCCTCGTAGCACGAGTAGTCGACCTCCATGTGATGCGATGTCGCCGAGATCGTCCGCTTGCGATCGGGGTCATAGATCACGAGGTCCGCATCGGCGCCGACGCTGACCGAGCCCTTGCGCGGGTACATCCCGAACAGCTTCGCCGGCGCCGTCGAGATGACCTCGACCCAGCGCTCCCTGGAGATGCGGCCGCCCACGACGCCGCCGTCGTGGAGCAGATCGACCCGGTCCTCGACGCCCGGCAGGCCGTTGGGGATCTTGCGGAAGTCGCCGCGGCCCATCTCCTTCTGCCCTTCGAAGTCGAACGGGCAGTGGTCCGTGGACACGACCTGCAGATCGTCCTTGACGAGGCCTTTCCAGAGATCGTCCCAGTGGTCCTTCGAGCGCAGGGGCGGGGAGCACACGTACTTCGCGCCCTCGAAGCCGTTGCCCATGTCGTCGAGCGACAGGAAGAGGTACTGCGGGCAGGTCTCGGCGAACGCGGCCGTGCCTCGGTCGCGCGCGTCACGCACGGCCTCGAGGGCCTCCCGCGCCGACAGGTGGACGATATAGACCGGGACTTCAGCCGCCTCAGCGAGGCGGATGACTCGGTTGGTCGCCTCGCCCTCGAAGACCGCTTTGCGGGCGATGCCGTGGCCGATCGGGTCCGTGGTACCGGCGGCAACCGTCTGTTCCGCGACGACATCGATGGCCATCCCGTTCTCGGCGTGCATCATGATCAGCCCGCCGTTGCTGGCGGTCTGCTGCATCGCCCGGAAGATCGCGCCGTCGTCGCTGTAGAAGACGCCCGGGTAAGCCGTGAAGAGCTTGAAGTCCGGGACGCCCTCGGCGACGAGCTGGTCCATCTCCGCGAGGGTCCCCTCGTTGACGTCGCTCATGATCATGTGGAAGCCGTAATCGGCGACCGCATTGCCCTCGGCCTTGGCGTGCCAGGCGTCGAGGCCCTCACGCAGCGACGCGCCGCGAGACTGCACGGCGAAGTCGACGACCGTGGTCGTGCCACCGAAGGCTGCCGCCCGGGTGCCCGTCTCGAACGTGTCCTTGGCGAAGGTCCCTCCGAACGGCAGCTCCATGTGGGTGTGGACGTCGATCGCACCCGGGATGACGTATTTCCCGCTTGCGTCGATCGACTCGTCCGCCGTCATCCCCGCGCCCGCTAGGCCGGCACCGATGGCCACGATGGTCTCGCCGTCGATGAGGACGTCGGCGGCCTGCGAGCCCTCGGCCGTGACGATGGTGCCGTTGGTGATGAGCGTGCGCATCGATCCCTCCTGTCGAGAAGACAGCGGCCGTCAGGAGGGAGATGGTAGGCGATGGGCCGCAGCGTGATGGCCCGTGCTGCCGCGAGCGCGCGTGCGGGTTGCGGAGGCCTCAGCCTCGGGGGCGTCGGCGGGTGGTGGGTCGCCGCGCGGCGAACCCGACCAGGCCCACGAGCATCGCGACCGCGACTGCGACGCCGGCTCCACCATCCGTGGGTGCGGAGAGGCCATCACTCGTGCTGGTCGCCGGGGGCGTCAATCGCGGCAATGCCGTCGCCGGACCCGCCGGGCTGCCAGGGTCGCCGGTCCCACCACCACCGCCGCCGCCCGGCGGGTTCACGGTCGACCGCGGTGTGGCCGACGTCGGACGTGCTGTGGGACGCGGCGTCGCCCGCGGTGCAGCTGGGGTCGGGCGCGCTGTGGGGCGAGGTGTCGCCGGAGCCAGTGCCCGTGGTGCCAGCTCGCCGACGATCGCGCTTGGCTGGATGCTGCGGTCCTGGTTCTTGTTGCCAGCTCCGTCGAGCTGCAGGGTCCGCATGTGCCACGGGGCGCCCGAGACCTGGGCTGCGCCATCGGGCGCGCCGCCGTTGGCCTTGTCCCAGTACGACGACTGGGCCAGGTGCCCACCCCATGCGAGGAGGACCGCTGAGCCGGTCGACTTGAAGCGCACGAGTAAATTGGCGGTGCTGTTGCCATTCACGGATCCCGCGTGGACAGGACGCTGGATGCTCGTGATGGTGCCGCCCCAGATGGTCAGCCGCCGAGGGGAGCCCGAGTACGCCTCGGCCCCGCTGACACGCAGCCCGTTGGCGCGGAAGCCATCAGACGGGAACGCGAAGCTCGACGACCCGGGCATGGAGGGGCACATCGAGGAGATCGCGCCGCCGGAGGCCGCACAGATCTTGCCGGCCGCATTCGTGACGTTCCAGGTCGCGAGGAAGTCGTACGCCTTGTGGCCGCCGGCCGTGAAGTCGTAGTTGATGTTGATCGAGTGATTTCCGGCCTTGAGGCCCTCGAAGGCGACGCGGAACGGCACGATGCCGCCTTCGGGGTATCGGGAGTTGTTGCCGTTCAGGTTGCCGTTCTGCCAAGCCCTGTCAGTACTCGCCCACTGATCGAGGTTGACGCCGACTGCCCCGCGGACGGGCGCGACCGACCACGCGAGCGCGAATGCGACGGCGAAGGAGGCGACGACCAGGAGGACTGGTGAGCGACGCACGATGCGGACCCCCGGCGGTGGATGACGGCGGACCGGCAGTGTCGCGCGCGGGGTGGTCCCGTTGTCGAGTAGCGAAGGGGTCCCACCCGCCCATCCGGACGCCACCGCACGGCATCGCGATGGGGTTCCGGAACGCTGGCACGAGTGATTCCGGTGTGCGCAGACACCGGCGTGACGTTAGCCGAGGCCCAGGTCTCCAACGACCGGCGCCAGCGTGCGTAACCACGCCGCGGCGGTGATCCCGCAGGCCACGATGGCCAGTGCGAACGCGACGTCGGCGACGACCTTGTGACGGATTCGACGGCGCTTTGCCCCCCGACCCTCCAGATCCCACCACGGGTCATGGGCTCGCCGGAACATGTTCATGGGTGCAAGCTCCTCACGGGGCCGGCGCCACCGTCGGGCGCTCAGGCAAGGGTCGCGCGATCGGCCTCATCGTGCCCCGGAACCGGGCGCCCGTCCAGCCGGACGATGGGGCCAGCCCGCGGCCTGCCGGAGAGGGGACTGGAGGGCTATCCGCGCATCGCCGGGATCACGTCCCGGCCGTAGGCCTCGATCTGGGCTTCCTCGTCGCCGTTCATCAGGTACAGGTTGAACTGATCGACGCCGGCGGCAGCGAGCTCCTGCAGCTTCGCGACGTGCTCGTCCGCGGGGCCCAGGATGGCGAACCGGTCCGTGACCTCGTCGCCGACGAACGCCGCGTTGGAAGAGCCGACCTCGGCGTGGTGCCGGTAGTCGTAGCCCTCGCGGTCGGTGATATAGCCGGTGAGCGTCTCGGGCAGCTGGTCGCGCGGGTACTTGTTCACCAGGTCGACGACGTGGTTGGAGACGAGCGCCGGGAACCAGCGAGTCCGCTCGCGCCCGACGTCACGTGGGGCCACGTGGGCGGGCGCCGCAGCCTGGATCCGGATACTCGCGGGATCGCGCCCTGCGGCGGTCGCCGCGTCCCGCACCTGACCGACGAACCAGCGGACCAGATCCGGGTCGCCGAGCTGCAGGATGAGTCCGTCCGCGACGCGCCCGGTCATCGCGAGGGCCAGTGGTCCATACCCCGCCACCCACACCGGCAGGGTCCAGCCGCGGGTCCAGGGGAACTGCAAGTCCGTGCCTTCGTAGCTGATGCTCTCGCCGGCGACGAGCGCCCGGATGACCCGGATCGCCTCTTCCGTGTGCGCCAGCGTGATCGGCGGCTTCCCGAGCACCCGCCGAGCGGAGTCGCCGCGCCCGATGCCCAGGTCCATGCGGCCATCGGATAGCTCGTCGAGCGTTGCGAGCGAGGAAGCGGTGACAGTCGGCTCGCGCGTGCCCGGATTGGTGACGCACGTGCCCAGCCGCAACCGGTCGGTGGCGCCGGCCATCAGGGTCAGCAGCGGATAGGGATCGCGCCACAGGACATGGCTGTCGAACAGCCAGCCGTATTCGAACCCCGCCGCCTCGGCCTCGCGCGTCAGGGCGAGCGTGCGCTCGATCGAGTGCTCAGGCTTGAGCGTGAATCCGAACTGCATCCGGGCAGGATCAGGGCGCGACGAGGTCGCTGTACGCGTCCGGCCGGCGGTCCCGATAGAACTGCCAGGTGTTGCGGACCTCCTGGATCCGCTCGAGGTCGAGGTCGCGCACGATCAGCTCCTCGTCGTGCGCCGAGGCCACGTCGCCGACGAACTGGCCGCGCGGATCGACAAAGTAGCTCTGACCGTAGAAGTCATCGTCGCCGAGCTCCTTCTCGATCCCGACCCGGTTGATGGTCCCCACGTAGTAGCCGTTGGCGACGGCGTGGGAGACCTGCTCGATGCGCCAGAGGTATTCGCTCAGGCCCCGGGACGTGGCCGACGGGATCAGCACGATCTCCGCCCCGTTGAGCCCGAGCGCCCGGGCCCCCTCAGGGAAGTGCCGGTCGTAGCAGATGTACACGCCGATCTTGCCGACGGCCGTCTCGAACACCGGGTATCCCAGGTTGCCCGGCCGGAAATAGAACTTCTCCCAGAAGCCCTTGACGTGCGGGATGTGGGTCTTGCGGTACTTGCCGAGATACGTGCCGTCCGCGTCGATGACCGCGGCCGTGTTGTAGTAGATGCCCGAGGCTTTCTCGTCCTCCTCGTACATCGGCGCGACGACGACCATGCCCGTCTGCTTGGCGAGGTCCTGCATCCGCTTGGTCGTGGGGCCGTCGGGGATGAGCTCGGTGTAGCTGTAGTACTGGGCGTCCTGGACCTGGCAGAAATACGGCCCGTAGAAGAGCTCCTGGAAGAGAACGAACTGCGCGCCCTGCTTGGCGGCTTCGTGCGCCCGCTCCTCGTGCTTCTGGATCATCGATTCCTTGTCGCCGGTCCAGCTGGCCTGGACGAGCGCTCCGCGGACGTTCCGGGACATCGGTCCTCCCCTCGAGCGAGTGCGAGTCGGTGAGAAGGGAGAGAGCGTACACCGCGTTCACGGCAACGTCTGGCGAGTTGCAACGTGGTTGCCACGGCCTGCCACGCCGGTCGCGACCAGCGCCGCACATGCCACCACCCATGCTGGCCGGCGTGCAGCTGACCAAGCGTCCGACCGGCGTCCTGCCACGCGGCGTGCCGAGCGGCGGACTGCCACGCGGCGTGCCGACCGGTTTGCCGACCCTGCCGCCGCCGCCCGACGCGGTGGTCTCGCCGCGCCTCGCGGTCCGTCGCGGCCGGACGGCGCGGTTCGCCTCGTGGCTCGCGCTCGCCGGGTTCGGGGCGATCTTCGGCTTGGTCCGCGCACGGCGAAGCGACGCGGTCGACCTGGCCGTCACGCTCAAGCTCCAGCAGCGCGACCATCCGACCCTCCAAACCGTCATGCGGGCCGTGTCGTGGCCGGGGTTCCCGCCGCAGAGCCGGATCATCCCCGCGCTCATCGCCGTTGGCTTGCTCCTCGCGCGCCTCCCGATCGAAGCGGTGTTCATGCTCGGGGCGTGGGGCACGGCGCTCGTAGCCAGCGCGGTCAAAGCCGTCATGCGACGACCACGCCCCGTGGCCGGGGTGGACCTGCGCGTGGTGACGGCGCCCCTGGGTGGGTCGAGCTTCCCGAGCGGACACACGATCACGTACGTCGGGGTGTACGGCTTCCTCGCCTATCTCGTCGCGACGCTGCTGCGACCGACCACCTGGCGCGCGATCGCGATCGCGCCACTGCTGGCGGTGATCGCGTTCGTCGGACCGAGCCGCATCCACCAGGGCCACCACTGGTTCACCGATGTGACCGCGTCCTATCTCCTGGGGATCGCATACCTCATCGGCCTGACCGGCCTGTATCGGCGGATCAAGGCCGGGCGGGCCGGGGTGCGTCCATGACCGAAGCCGCGGCGGAAGCGCGCGTGAGGGAACGTGCGGCCGCGGAGGTCCGAGCCCCGGATGTCGCGCGGAGATACCGAATCATCCGCAACCCGAGCGCGGGATCGAAGGGCGGCATCTCGACGAACCGCTGCACCTCAGATGAGCTGTGTTCGCTTGCTGAACGCCACGGTCTCGGTCAGGACGTCGTGGAGCCATCCGACGAGGCCGCCGCGCGCGATGCCGTGCGAGCCGCGGTCGCGGACGGCGTCGATGTCGTCGTGGCAGCCGGGGGTGACGGCACGGTCGGTCTCGTCGCCGAAGGCGTGCTGGACAGCCCGGCCGCGCTTGCGATCCTGCCGTTGGGCAGCGTCATGAACGTGGCCCGCGCCCTCGGTGTCCCGAGGGACCTCGAGGCTGCTGCGGCCTTGATCCCCGGCAGCGGGATCTCCGTGATCGACGCGGGCGAGGCAGAAGCCGCCGACGGCCGCCGCGTGCGATTCCTGGAGGCGGGATCGGTGGGGATGAATGCCGCGATCTTCCGCGAAGCGCAACGTTTCGACGACGGGGACTGGGCGTCCATCCTCCGCACGATCTGGGTGGCGCTCCGCTACCGCCCGGCTCGGATGCACCTCGAGCTCGACGAGGGGACCGCCCGGACCCGAGCGCTCATGGTGACCGTCTCGATCGGGCCGTACACCGGAGCCGGGATGACCGTCGCGCCGGACGCGCGCCTCGACGACGGCCAGTTCGACGTGCGTGTGTTTCGGGGCTTTTCCAAGTGGGAGCTCATCCGGCACCTCGCCGGGATCGCCTTCGGGCGGTGGCGGTACGCCCCGCATGTCTCGACCTACCGATCAGCCAAGGTTCGGATCTCGAGCGCCCATCCGCTGCCGGCGCGGGCCGACGGCAAGGACCTCGGCACGACGCCGGTGATCTTCAGGACCCTGCCCGGGGCTCTCCGGGTGGTCTCGCCACGGACGCCGTGAGCGCTCGCTCCAGACGCCCGGTCGCCGGCCATTGCCACCGAGAGCTTCGAAATCGAAGGATCTTGATGACGGCGATGTGCCCGGCCGAGCGGCACACGAGCGGCCGATCCCGACGCCCCCTTCAGCCGGCGGAGAGTGGTTCGTCCGCGGGCGCCTCGGGCCGGCGGCGGTTGTAGTACTCGGTGAACTCGCGGCAGCGCCTCTCGGCGTCGAACCGGCACACGAACACGTTCGCGAACTCGCGGTCCACCTCGCGCCGGTCGTCCGTCAGGTAGCGGGTCCGGCCGTGGGCGACGAAGACGTCGCCATCGACGGCGAGGACCTCGTAGTCGGCCTGCCACGACCCGGGCTCGTCGCGGTCGTCCAACCAGGAGGAGACCACGGCCGCGCGCCCCACGACGGCCTCGCCGAATGGGTCGAAGGCATAGCGGACATCCGCGCTGAACAGGTCACCGATCGCGACCGGATCGTTGAGTCGCCAGGCATCGACATACCGCTGCAGCCAGTCGCGGAAGCCATCGCGGTCCATGGAAGCCTCCCGATCCTCGGTTGTCGTGGGGGAAAACGGTAGCACCGCGGACCGAACTGGCATGATGCCGCGGTGCGCATCCCCACCCGAGTCCGCCGCGTCGCCGGGCGTGCTGCGCGCCGGATCGCGCCCGACCTCACGCTCGTCGGCTGGCCGCCGGAGCCGGCCCGGAGGCCCGCGCGAGCGGGGACGCGACCTCGTGTCGGCCTGGTCGGGTTCTACGGTCCTGGCAACTACGGCGACGAGCTGTTCCTGGAGGTCTTCCGCCGACACATCGGCGCGGTCGCCGATATCGGGGTCGTCTTCGAATCGCCGACCCGGCCGTATTTCGAGCGGCCCGTCCGCGACGTCGTCCGCGAGTTCGACGTTATCGTCATCGGCGGCGGAGACCTGGTCATCCCGTGGGCCCCGAGCGACCGCTACTGGCTCACCGACTATCTGCGCCGCCCGGTCCACGTGATCGGTGTCGGGGTTCCCACCTGGCGGCCGGCAAAGCCGAGGGTGGTCGAGGCGCTGGGAGACTTCCTGCGGCACCGGAACGTTCGCTCGATCACGGCCCGAGACGACGAGAGCGCGAGCTGGATCCGCGAGCACCTCCGGCCGCGGGTCGAGGTCGCGTCGTCGGCGGACCTCGTGTTCGCGCTGCCCTTGCCACCCGTCGAGCGCCCGTCAGATCCGCCCCTCCTCGGGATCGTGGTTCGCTGGCGCGAGGGCGGCGACGACTACACGGCGGTCCGCGCGCTCGCCGCACGCGGCCGGAATCTCGGCTACCGGCTGCGCACGATCGTGCTCTCGACCGGGGACGTACGTGCCCGAGACGAGCGAGCGCTCGACGAGCTGGGCCTCGCCGATGTCGAGCGGGTCGCCTCGGACGACCTCGATGTCCTGACGCGCGCCGTCGGGGAGTGCACGATGCTCGCGAGCCATAAGTTCCACGGCACGGTCGTGGCGGTCAGCTACGGGATCCCGTCGGTGTCGATGAGCACGACCGACAAGAACCGCAATCTTCTCCGCCGGCTCGGCCGGCCGGACCTCGTCTGCGCGTTCGACGATCCGAGCCTTCCAGATCGCGTGACGCGGCCCGCTGTCCCGATCGATCTCCGGGTGCGCGACGCCATGGCGATCGAGGCGACGGCAAGCCTCGAGCGCCTGCGCGAGCGGATCCTTGCCGGCTGACACGCGATAGCATCGGGGGACATGCCACGCCCCACGACGCTCGAGCGCCCACCGCTCGTCGTCATCAACCCGCGGGCTGCACGTCTGGGTGATCCGGCCCATCGGGCGCGCATGCGCCAAACCGTGAAGGCTGCGCTCGAGCAGCGGTACGGCAGCGTCACCCCCGAGATCCTGGACGACGACCACGACCACGACGCCGCGCTGGCTGCGCTCCATGACCCCATCGGCCGCCCCCTCGTCGTGGCGGTCGGTGGCGACGGCACGGTTCGAGATGCCGCCGAGTCGCTGGCCGGGACCGGTGTACCGCTGGCGGTGGTGCCGGCCGGGACCGGCAACGTGCTGGCCGCCGCGCTCCAGGTCGGCGGCGTGGACCGGGCGCTCGCAGCGATCCGCTCGGGGACGCTCCGTTCGCTCGATCTCGGACTGGCGCGCTGGGGGACCGACTCCGGCGGGGCGGCGCACGAGCGGCACTTCATCGTCGCCTGCGGCATGGGTCTCGATGCCCGGATCATGGCCGCGGCCGAGCACGAGTGGAAGCGCCGGATCCGGTTCGGGGCCTACGTAGGAGCGGCGGTGCGCGAGGCGGCGCGACTCCGGCCGGCGCGGTTCCGGATCCAGGCCGACGGCATGGAGATCGATATCACCGGTCTCGTGGTCCTCGTCGCCAACTGTGGCGATCTGATCCCGGGCCGGCTCGGCGCTCGTCAACCGCTCGATCCGACCGACGGGCGGCTCGATCTCATCGTCGTGGGTGGGCGATCCCTGCTGGACGGCCTCAAGGGGGCTGCGGCGCTGCTCTGGCATGTCGGC
>JARDZW010000138.1 GCA_029240655.1 Chloroflexota bacterium | reverse complement strand
ACCTCTTCGCCTATCCGGAGAACGTTGAGGTATTGGCCGCGGCCCACCTCAGGACTCAGGATCCGCAGTAGGCCGACTTTAGCCAGAGCCAGGGTGGTTCGCGCTATCAGCGACTGGTCCTCGGGTGTCATTGGCGGACTCTTAGTGATGACGCCGTGCAGTACCGTCAGGTGGATGCCTGTTGAACTCGAATTCCAGCCGGACCCGCACGAAGCCTCGGCCGCCTCGGCTACAGATTCGGCAGGGCTGTTTGGCGAGACGCTGCTGGTCGTGCCGGTCCGCTTCAGAGTCGACGGGCATGACTTGCTCCCGATCAGGCCCCGGTCGACGACGATCTGGTCGGTTGATTCGAGCGGTACCGCCAGCCCCAACGAACCGGTCCTGTTGGAGCATTGGACCCAGCAGCCGCTTCTAGGCTTCATGTGTGGTCTGCGTCAGGCGATTGAAGCGGCGGAACGATCGGGTCTGTCACGCTGCTATCTGATCGAAGACTGGGACCTCGTCCTCACGCTCCTGGATGGGTCGCAGCTCGAAGTGACGTCCGCGCGTGGATCAACAGTCGCTGTCGCGCCCGTTCGTGAGTTTCATGACGCAGTCGCGCGATTCGAGCGGAGCGTGCACGACTGGCTAATGGAGCAGGCGCCACACCTGACGAGACACCCGTCGTGGGCCGAGTGGTTTCCCCCGCGCGAGCCCTGACTTCAGGTGCTATTGGTGCACGCTTTGCGAGGACGCCGCGCTGTACCTTTTCCTTCTGACTAGCAGGACTAGATGCCACGCCAGAAGCGGTCGGCGGCCGAATATCTGGATGCCCATGACGCCGAGATGCGCCTCATCCTCGGCGAAATTGTCGAGTACGCGGGTCGAATCAAGCTATGGTGGAGGAACGCCGCTCTGGTGGTGCGCGATCACCCAGACCAGGCTTGACTGACCTCATCGACGCGGAGACCTATCTGAGCATCCACGTTCGGATCGAGTGGCAGCCAGCTTGCGTCGCATCCGCTCAGCGGGCGGCATAACTCCCAGAGGACGAGGACGAGGACGACGCGGCAGAGACGCCAACATCGGGTGACATTCCCGTACGCTAAGCGACAGCGTGCCGATCTACCCTGCACCTGTGTCAGATCCTGAGTGCCGCCGCGAATTCATTGAAGCGATGCGCGCCGCATTCGCCCCGGGCCTGGGGCCCTTGGCTACCACCTCGTCGATGTGCTCGACGACGGTTTTCGGCTGTGACTGAAGACCCAATCAAGGTCTGGTTCCGGGCCGTAGGTGCGGGTCTGGGCTTCACGACCAAAGGCTCGACGGCGCATCGCCAATCTTCAGATGTCATCCAGGTCCTTGACCTGCAACGGTCGAACTACGGGCGGCAGTACTACATCAATCTCGGGATCGCCCTCAAGTCGCTCGGCGCAACGAACGTTCTTCGCGAAGAGCACTGTCACATCAGGGTCCGTCTCGATTCGGTCGCGGATGCAGGGACGGACGTTGCACGTCTTCTCGATCTTGATCAGCCGTTTGCCGTCGACGAACGAATCAGCAGTCTCGAATTGGAGGCCGGAACCCCAATCCGGCAGTTCTTCGAGGCGACAGCTTCCCTATCTGCCCTCAAGGCCCTGTACCGTTCCGGCCGGTTGCGGCGGGCGTTCATCCACCATCTTGCGCGCGCCGAGATTGAGGAGTAGGTAAGGATCCTCGGCACTGCTCGCAGGCTTTCCGCCCATGGGCCGCTGGTGTCATTGACGCACGCTTTGCGAGCACTGGGACCCGTACCATTCGAACGGTGGCATGGCTTCCCATCCTTGAGTACCGCGACTTTCACGACGTGCCCCGCCTTGTGCTGGTCCAGACGGAAGGGCGATATCTTCTCCTCGACTGCCCCTTCGACACTGATTTGGATGACTACCCGCCCGCCTACGACGTCTACGAGCTGGACGCCGACCCTCGTCGCACCGTCGGGGCCGACTGGCGCGAACTGCCGGCGCGGGGCCGTCGTCTCGGACGTGTGCCAGTTGAGTCCATCGCGTTCGATTCGACCCGCCGCGAGGCGATTGACCCCGGTGGGCTGGCGTCTTTACTCAGGTGACATTGGCGGACACTGACTGATCAATCGGTGACTACGCTGTGCCATGACGATGTTCGACCGCTTCCTGTCGGCCTACGCATTGACCGAGGTCGGCTCGCCGGAGGAGCAACCCGGGGACTACCAAACAGGCTGGCAGGAGCTGATGGGTGCCCACGCGGGTTCCACCTTCGAAGGTGGCCTCTACCGCCTTCACACGCGAACGTCTCGTGCTCGGGCGATGAACGAGATCTCGGCGGGGTACCCAGACTTGGCTCAACGCATCGCGCTCTTCGGGTATGACTGGCTCGGGAGTCAGTTCGGAATCGACACCACCGCGGCGGAGTCTGAGTCCGTCCGAATGATCGAGCCGGGGACCGGTGAGATCCTCCGGATTCCGATGTCGTTCGTCGACTTTCATAACTCCGAATTGGTCGATCAGCGCGACGCCGTGGTGGCGTTCACCTTCTTCAACGAATGGATCGCCGCCAACCCAGACGCGCTGCCTCTCGCGCCCGACCGGTGCGTGGGATATCGCGTCCCGCTCTTCCTCGGCGGACGCGACGAACTCGCCAACCTCGAGGAGACAGACCTCTGGGTCTACCTATCGATCTCCGCACAACTCCTTGCCCAGACTCGAGAATTGGCACCGGATACCTCGATCCCCAGGATCCGCGTCGATTGACAGCGGCCCACGCTGCGCGACCACCGAGAACCCACCCTGATGGTGCGTGTCAGCGCGGCCGAGGCGTGGGACCCTGATCCACATGGCTGACCCCGGTACTCCCACCGAGACACGCATCGATCGCTGGCTCTGTGCGGTGCGCCTGGTGAAGACCCGCCCGCTTGCGACGAGCCTGTGCGAGGGCGGGCACGTTCGCGTGAATGGGGCGCCGGCCAAGCCCTCCACGAAGGTTCGCGCCGGCGACCGGGTCGAGGCGCGGATCGCGGATCGCGACCGTGTCGTGGAGGTCGTGCGACCGATCGAGACGCGTGTCGGAGCACCCGTCGCTGCGACGTGCTACCTGGACCACACCCCGCCGCCGATCGTCACCGAGGTGCGGCCGGGGATCATGGCAGTCAGGGGCGAGGGCCGGCCGAGCAAGCGGCTCAGGCGCGAGCTCGAGCGCCTGCGCCGGGCTCCCGACACCTGACGCCCGCGCGCCGTGCCATCATCCTCGCGTGATGCGCCGTAACGCCAGCGCTGCCTTGCTGTCCGTCGGCACGGCGATCGCCCTGCTGTTGCCGATCGCGGTCTCGGCCGCTGGGCCTCCTTACCCCGATCCGGTCGAGGGCCAGGCGGTTTACGACAACGCCGGCATCCTGTCCGATGCGACGATCGCGAATGCCGAGGCGACGATCGATGCCATCGAAGCGCGGACGGCGGCGGAGATCGTCGTCTACACCCAGCTCGTCGACTACGGTGTGACGACCGAGGAGACCGAGACGCGAGCCCGCGCGCTCATCGACCAGTGGGGCGTCGGTCGGCGCGGGTTCGACGACGGGCTCGCGATCTTCTTCGACATCGACCCATCACTCGAGCACGGACAGGTGCAGCTCTACGCCGCGCCCGGTTTCGAGGCGACGTTCCTGACCAACGCCGAGCGCCAGGCGATCTTCGACGACGACATGCTGCCGTACCTGGAGAACGCCGATTTCGACGGGGCCCTCGGCGTCGCGCTCGAGAAGATCGACGCAGCCGCAACGCCCGAGAACGCCGCTCGTCTCGAAACGGGCCGGCAGATCAATGCGGTGCTGGGACTCATCGGCGCCCCGGTGGTGTTCATGGGCCTGGCCGGTTGGTCCTACATGCAGTGGCGCCGATACGGGAAGGATCCGGTCTACCTCGACGACCCTTCGATCCTCATGCCGGCCCCGCCGCCCGATCTGACCGCCGCGTCGGGGGCGTTCGTCATGGACGGCAGCACCTCGCGACGTGCCCTCACGACGGCGATGCTCGATCTCGCATCGCGGGGGCTGATGTCGTTCCGCGAGGATCGTGGGCTGCTCGGGCTGTCCAACAAGGTCGGCATCGACGTGGGACCCTCCGCGCTGGACCCGGTCGAGGAGGCGCGGCGGGCGCTCAACGCGCGCAAGCCGATCGGGCCAGCGGAGGAGTACGCCCTCAAGGAGCTCCGTGAGCTCGCCTCGGGCAAGGACGATGGCTACATCGACGCCGAGGACCTGCCGAAGTTCGGACCATCGGTGTCGACGTTCGACTCCAAGCTCGAGTCGCACGTCGTCAAGAAGGGCTGGATGGTCGAGAAGCCGAGCAAGGTCGTCAGTCGCTGGACCGGCAAGGGCGTGCTCGTGATCATCGCCGGCGGCATCGCCCTCTTCGCCGGGATCAACATCCCGATCGCCGGGCTTGTCATGATCGGCGTCGCGGCGATCGCGGGCGGCATCGTGATCCTCGGGTTCGCTCGTGGCATGCCGTCGGTGACCATGCCGGGGGCGATGATCCGGGCGATGCTCGCCGCGTACCGGCGCACCCTCCAGAAGACGATGGCGCAGGCACGATCCATGGAGCAGGTCGTCAACGAGGCCGGCCTGGAGTGGCTCGAGACGCCGGACCAGGCCGTCGTCTGGGGAACCGCCCTCGGACTCCAGCACGAGATCGAAGAAGTCCTCGCGCGCAGCCTCGAGGACGTGCGCCAGCAGCCGTCGATGGCGTCGGCGACCTACTTCCCGGCGTGGTATCGGACGTCGGACGGGTCGTCCTTCGCGAGCGGCGTCGAATCGGGAAGCGGCGGCAGCATCTTCTCCGGGTCAGCCATTCCGAATCTCGGCGGCATGATGGCGGCGCTGGGCACGATCGGGAACTCGCCGGCATCGTCCGGGAGCAGCGGCGGTGGCGGCGGATTCAGCGGCGGTTCGTCGGGCGGCGGCGGAGGCGGCTCGGGCGGCGGGTTCTAGCCCTACGCTCCGAACATCTCGCGGCACGCGTCCAGGCCGTCGATCTCGATCGGTGGTCGTGGCTTCGAGCGCCAGCCCTCCTCGGTCAGGCGGAAGCGCTGGGTTTCGCGCGAGACGCCTTGTGGGGCGAGGGCGCCGCGCCCGTTGTCCTCGTAGCCGATCGAACGGGAGACCCCGTTGGATGCCGCGTTGTCCAGGAACGCCTCCGACGTCGCTACCCGTGCGCCCAGGCCGTCGAACGCGAAGGCGAGCACGGCCTCGCGCATCTCCTTGCCCAGTCCCGATCCCTGCCAGTCGCGCGTGATCCACGACCCGGTGCGGACGGTGCGAAGCACGGCAAAGCTCGTCCCGTGCACGGACTGGGTTCCGATCGGCCTCCCGTCCAGTTCCGTCATCAGATTCAGATTCCAGTCATCGGGCGTCCACGTCGCGCGCATCAGCCAGTGGTGCTGGACGAACCCGCGCTCGAAGTCGGGGCTGGGCAGCACCGACCAGGCCACCCCGAACGGCATCTCGTCGGGCGGGTGGATGCCGTCCCGGGCGACGTCGATCAGGGCAAGGATCTCGTCGTCGGTGGGCAGCCGCAACACCAGGCGCTCGCTGCGGATGCGCAATGCGAAGAGCGGCCAGACCGAGGCGAGCGTGCTCGCGGGGCGGGCATCGGCGTCCATGGGCGGCCGACGGTACACTCAGTCCATGGGTGCTGTCGAGACGATGGAAGACTTCTTCGAGAAGCTCAATAGCGGCGACCGCGAAGGTGCGGTCGCGCTCATGGACGAGAAGACCGAGATGCGGGTGCATGTCGGTGACAGCGTCCAGATGCTGCGCGGTGTCGAGCGTGTCGGGGGCTGGTTCCTGCGCGGCGACGCAGGCCTACGGATGATCCCGGGCGGGATCCGCGACACCGGTAACACCTACGAGGCGGACCTGCTGGTCGTGCGGCCCGGGGCACCGACGCAGCACATCGACGCGACGTTCCGCGTGGAGGCCGGCCGGATCACGGCGATCAACATCGCGCCCCGCTAGCGGCGCTCCCACGGGCGCGCCTGGCGGTCAGGTAGCCGGCGACTCCGAGGCGGTCCCGCCGTCCACCTCGTCCGTGGTCGGTACCGGGATGACGATCTCGTCACCCACCGCGATCCGGTCTGGATCCGTGATGGTCTCGGTGTTCGCGGCGAGCAGCTCATCGAGCGTCAACCCGAAGGCGCGCGCCACCTTCGAGAGCGTGTCGCCCTCCTTGATCACGTACACCTGTGGGGTCGGAGCCGGCGGCGGCGTCGGTTCGGGCGTCGGTGTCGCGACGGCAGCGGTCGGGGTCGGGGTGGGGTCCGCGTCGCCGTCCCCGCCGACCCCGAACAGCGCCGGCAGGAAGAACAGCGCCAGTGCCGCGATGGCCAGGGCCCCGGCGAGCACGGCCACCCGGGGCAATCCCGCCATGCTCGGCATGGTTCGACCGGATCGGATCTGCGGATAGGCCTCCAGGCGACGCTGGCCCTCCCACGCCGGACCGTCGGCCCGCCCGCGCTCCCGCTCGCGTTCACGCTGCTCGCGCTCGCGTTCCCGATCCCGGTCGCGCGTGGAGCTGACGCTCGGTGGTCGGCCGGACCGGGCGACCGGCGCCAGGCCGTCGCGCTCCCCGCGGGAGCCGGCCAGGGCGGCTCCCCCGACGAGACCGGCGAGCTCCGGATCGGCCGGGGCCGACGGATGATCCCTGGGCGGTCGGCTGAGCAGCTCATCGTCGAGGTCGGGGTCGACGGCGCCGACATCCCGGGCGAGTCGGTCGGCGGCGCTCCCAGCGAGTCCGCGCCCCTCCTCGTGACTCGGACTCAGGAAGCCAGGTGCCCCGCTCGCGCCACCCGGTGCTGCGGCCCCGGCGGCACCGGTCACGCCAGCCCCACCGGCCGCGGCACCCCCCGCTGCGCCGGCCAGGCCAGCGGCGCC
>JARDZW010000027.1 GCA_029240655.1 Chloroflexota bacterium | reverse complement strand
ATCGACCATGACGTCCGAGGCCAAGCCGCGCATCAAGATCACGTACGCGACCCTGCGCGCCGACAACGAGGAGATGCACAGCGGCTTCGAGGAGGCCGTGACGCGCGCCAGGGCCTCGCTCGGCACGCACTACCGCAACTACATCGATGGTGCGTGGCGCGACGCCCACGACAAGTTCGATGTCCGCTCGCCGATCGACGGCGACCTCGTGCTCGGTACGTTTGCGGAGGGGACGACGACAGACATCGACGAAGCGATCGCTGCCGCGCGTGCCGCCCAACCGTCCTGGGCCGCGACGCCCTGGCAGGAGCGCCTGACGATCCTGCGCCGCGCCGCGGAGCTCATCAGCGACCGGTTGATGGACTACTCGGCGGCGATGGCCATCGAAGTCGGCAAGAACCGCATCGAGGCGCTCGGCGAGGTCGAGGAGTCGGCCGACCTGATCCGCTACTACGCCCAGACGATGGAGGACAACGGCGGCTACGACCACCCGATGGACAACCTGGGTGACAACGCCGTCCACACCCGCTCGATCCTCCGCCCGCACGGCGTGTTCGCGGTCGTATCGCCGTTCAACTTCCCGATGGCGCTGGCCACCGGGCCGTCGAGCGCGGCCATGATGGCCGGCAACACCGTTGTCATCAAGCCGGCCAGCGCATCGCCGTTGTCGGCGCAGAACATGCTGCAGGCGTACATCGACGCCGGCGTCCCGAAGGGCGTCGTGAACCTCGTCATGGGCCCGGGCGAGTCCGTCGGGCAGGCGCTCCAGGATCACACCGGAATCGACGGCATCGTATTCACCGGCTCGTACGACGTCGGGATGAAGCTCTTTCGCTCCTTCTCGAAGGACTGGCCGCGGCCGTGCATCGTCGAGATGGGTGGCAAGAACCCGGCGATCGTCTCGCGCCACGCCGACCTCGACGAGGCCGCCGAGGGGATCATGCGCTCGGCATTCGGCTTTGGCGGCCAGAAGTGTTCGGCGAACTCGCGCGTGTACGTCGAGCGGCCGGTCCACGACCAGCTCGTCCAGCTGCTCGTCGAGAAGACCGAGCAGATCGTCATCGGCGACCCGCTCGAGCGCGCGAACTGGCTCGGCCCGATCATCGACCAGAAGGCGGTCGACCGCCACCAGAAGGCGGTGTCCGAGGCGCGTCGCGACGGCCAGGTATTCACGGGCGGCGAGCACCTGACCGACGGTGACCTGTCGCGCGGCTCCTACGTCGAGCCGACGGTCGTCGGCGGGCTGCCGTCCGACCATCGCGTCTTCCGAGACGAGTTCTTTGCGCCGTTGACCGCCGTCCATGCGGTCGATTCGCTCGACGAGGCGCTGACCCTTGCCAACGACACGATCTACGGCCTGACCGCGGGCATCTTCTCCGAGGACAAGGCCGAGGTGCAGACGTTCCTCGATCGCATCCAGGCGGGCACCGTGTACGTCAACCGGCGCGCTGGTGCGACCACCGGTGCGTGGCCCGGTGTCCAGGCCTTCGGTGGCTGGAAGGGGAGCGGCTCGACCGGCAAGGCCGGCCTGTCGATGTACTACGTCGCCCAGTTCCTGCGCGAGCAGAGCCACACGATCGTCGACTAGGCCGGCGCACCGCCCGACCTGCCGAACTGGCAGGATCGACATCGGGGGACGGTTATGGCCGAAGTCCGGGCCATTCGCGGCAGGATCGTCACGAGGAGACGACTACGTTCGGATCACGGCCGATGTGGCCCCGATTCGGCGAAGAGACCTGCCATAAGCGTCACTGGGTGACGATCCTGCCCAGGGTGACGGGCCGTGGCGCACGCACTGCCCACACGACACAACGGCCGTTGCCCGGCTCGTTCATGCCCGGCCCGGAACGTCCGGCCGACGACCTCGGGGCGCCGGGCCGGTCGGCTATACTCCGCCGCGAATATCCAGTCTGCATACTCCCTATGCAGTCCGCCGTCACCATTACAGAGGTGTCCCTTGACTTCGGCCGCGTCGCGTCTCGCCGGCGATCGTCCCGTTCCGCACATCGTCACGGCGCTGCCTGGCCCGAAGGCTCGTGCGCACGTGGCGTTCGATGAGCAATGGACCTCCCCGAGCCTGCCCCGCGCCTACCCGATCGTTCCGGTCCGCGGCGAGGGCCTGACGGTCGAGGACATCGACGGCAACCTCTTCCTCGATTTCGCGGCCGGCATCGCGGTGACCTCGACCGGCCATGCTCACCCGCAGGTCGTCGGCGCGATCAAGGAGCAGGCCGCGGAGCTCATCCACTTCTCGGCGTCGGACTTCTACCTGCCGATCTACGCGCACACCTGCAGGCGCCTGGCCGAGACCGCACCCATGGCCGGCAAGGCACGAGCCTTTCTCGGTAACTCCGGCGCGGAAGCGGTCGAGGCTTCGATCAAGCTCGCTCGCTACGCCACCAAGCGCCCGTACATCGTCGCGTTCCTCGGCGCGTTCCACGGCCGGACCTACGGTGCGGTATCACTGACCGCTTCGAAATCGAAGTATCACGCGGGATTCGGCCCGCTCCTGCCGGGCATCTTCCACGCGCCGTACGGTCGGGTCGAGGACCTCAAGTGGTTCGACGACGTCCTGTTCGACAAGCTGGCGCCGGCTAACGAGGTCGCCGCGATCATCGTCGAGCCGATCCAGGGCGAGGGCGGCTACATCGTCCCGGAGGACGGCTTCCTGCAGGGCCTGCGCCGGATCTGCGACGAGCACGGCATCCTGCTGATCGCGGATGAGATCCAGTCCGGCTCCGGGCGGACCGGCAGGATGTGGGCCATCGAGCACTGGGGCGTCGAGCCCGACATCCTGCTCACCGCCAAGGGTGTCGCCTCTGGCATGCCGCTGGGCGCGATGATCGCCCGGGCCGACCTGCTCGAGACCTGGGGGCCGGGTGCACACGGCTCGACCTATGGCGGCAACCCGGTCGCGTGCGCCGCAGCGCTCGCCACGATCGACCTGCTCGAAGGCGGCCTCATCGACAATGCCGCCGCGCGCGGCGACCAGGCGCTGGCCGGCCTCCGTCCGCTCATCGGCCGTTTCGATGGCTTGGTCACCGACGTCCGCGGGAAGGGCCTGATGCTCGGTGTCGAGTTCGACACAGCCGAGCACGCCGAGGCGGTCCAGTGGACCTGTTTCGAGCGCGGTCTGCTCGTGCTGGAGTGCGGCAGGTCGAGCGTGCGGCTGTCGCCGGCCCTGACGGTCAGTGAAGACGAGATGACGACGGCGCTCCGCATCTTCGTGGATGCCGTCGCCCAGGTCGCGGGGCACGAGGCGGAGGTCCTGGCCGACGTCGCTGAGGCAGGCGCGCTTCACGAGGTCGAAGCGGCCGGGTGATCCGTCGGCGCCGCGGAGAGCGGCTGCCACCGCGGGGGGTGACGGGGCAGCCGCTCCCGACGACGCCGAAGGGACGGACGCGTCGCTGACGCGTGCCCTACGTCAGCGAGACACCCCGCTCCCGTCGGCGGCGCGGAGAGCGGCTGTCCCGAGGGGGTAACGGGACAGCCGCTCCTGACGCCGCCGACAGGCTGGGCTCGTCGGATCGACCTCCGATTGCCCCAGCCGCGGCGTTGTTCTGGTAGGTCCGAGTTTACGATATTCATATACGAGATGTCCAGTATAGAAATAAGATAGGTTTCTTCATCTGCGACCTCCGCGCGACCACCTCGCCGTCCGTGATACTTGTCCGGTGACTCGCACATCCAAGGTCGCGTCCATGCGCGCCGCGATCAGCGAACTCGTGCGCGACGGTGACACCGTCGCCATCGAGGGCTTCACGCACCTCATCTCGTTCGCGGCCGGCCACGAGATCATCCGCCAGCGCAAACGTGACCTCACGCTGGCGCGACTCACGCCGGACCTGGTCTACGACCAGATGATCGCGGGGGGCGTGGCCTCGAAGCTGGTGTTCTCGTGGCTCGGCAACCCGGGCGTCGGCGGCCTGGGTGCCATCCGCCGCCGGATCGAGGGGGAGCTACCGGACGAGCCTCTCGAGATCGAGGAGTACAGCCATTTCGGGATGGTCGGGCGCTACACGGCGGGCGCCATGAACCTGCCGTTCTTCCCGCTGCGCAGCTACTTCGAGACCGATCTGCCCGTCGCCAATCCGCTCATCCGGCCGATCGATTCGCCCTACGGCGAGGAGCGCATCTATGCCGTCCCACCGCTGAAGCCGGACGTGGCGATCGTCCACGCCCAACGCGCCTCGGCTGGCGGCGACACCCAGGTCTGGGGCCTGCTCGGCAGCCAGAAGGAGGCGGCGTTCGCCGCCGACCGGGTGATCATCGTCGTCGAGGAGCTCGTGGACGAAGCAGTGATCCGTGCCGACCCCAATCGGACGATCATCCCGGGCCTGATCGTGGACGCGGTCGTGGTCGAGCCCTGGGGCGCGCATCCCTCGTATGTCCAGGGCGCCTACGACCGCGACAACCGCTTCTATCTCGACTGGGACCCGATCACGCGTGACGAGGCGGCAGTCCAGGCCTGGCTACGCGCATGGGTGTACGACCTGGATGGGCGGGCCGCCTACCTCGAGAAGCTCGGGGCGGAGCGGCTCGCGAGCCTGAAACCCGGCCCGGCGCCGTCCGGCGCCGTCGACTACGGGGCCTACCGATGACCGACTCGCCGGGCGCCGTGCCCTCCCTGATGATCCTGGTCGCCGGGCCGTACCGATCCGGCACCGACGGCGAGCCGGCCCGGATCGCCGCCAACGTCGAGGCGATGACCCGGACGTCGCTGGCCCTCTACCGGCGCGGTCACCTCCCGGTCATGGGCGAGTGGTTCGCGTTGCCGCTCATCGAGCAGGCACGCTCGCAGGGGGATCCGGGCGACCCGGACGCCGAGATCTTCCATCCGGTCGCCGAGCGGGCGCTGGCCCGCTGCGACGCCGTCCTGCGCATCGGTGGCCCGTCGGAGGGGGCGGACCGGATGGTCGCCACGGCGCAGCGGCTGGGCAAGACCGTTTACACGTCGCTCGAGGCAGTGCCATGACGGAGGCGACGTTCTCCAAGTCCGAGATGATGATCGTGGCCGCCGCGCGAGCCCTCGAGGGCCAGGGCGTCTGTTTCGTCGGGGTCGGGTTGCCCAACATCGCGGTCAACCTCGCTCAGCGGACCGTTGCGCCGGAGCTCGAGATGGTCTACGAGGCGGGGGTCTTCGGGGCACGACCGTCGCGACTGCCGCTGTCGATCGGCGATCCGACCATCGTCACGGGCTCCACCGCCGTCGTGAGCATGCTCGAGCTGTTCGGCTACTACCTCCAGGGCGGGCTGATCGACGTGGGGTTCCTGGGCGCGGCCCAGATCGACCGTTTCGGCAACATCAACACGACGGTCATCGGCCCGTACGACGCGCCCCAGACGCGCTTGCCGGGCTCCGGCGGGGCGTGTGAGATCGCGATCAACGCGCGGGAGGTGTTCGTGATCATGCGTCAGAGCCGGCGCAGCTTCGTCGAGAAGATCGACTTCCGGACGAGTCCCGGCAACCTCGGCGGCGCCGAACAGGCCGAACGCATCCGGCGCGAGGGCGGCTGGAAAGGGCGCGGCCCGACGGTCGTGGTGACCGACCTCGGCATCTATCACTTCGACGAGGCCGGCGAGATGCGCCTCGACTCGCTGCACGAGGGCGCGTCGCTCGAGGCGGTGCGCGAGACCATCGGCTGGGAGATCAACGTCGCGCCGGACCTGGCGGCCACGCCACCACCGACTGCCGAGGAGCTACGGCTGGTCCGCGAGGAGCTCGATCCCGAAGGCGTCTACACGAAGTAGCGGCTTCGGTTGGTCACGCCTTCGCGAACACCACCAGGAACTCCAGGGCACCTTCGTCGGCGATCGAGATGATGAAGCCGCCGACGTTGGGGGCCGTGATGTCGAAATCGGCCAGCGGGAACGTCAGGCTGCCCGCGACCTGGATCTGCCCGTTCGTGAGCTGGGCCTGCGCCGGGATCTCGACCGACTCGGTGACACCGTGGAGCGTGAGGTCGCCGACGAGTGTCACGTCCGTCGCCGTGCCGGCGATGGCGGCGGCCGGGACGTCGACCGGCTGGGTGAGCGCGAAGGTGGCGGTCGGGAACTGATCGGTCTGGAGGCCCTCGGACCGCAGCCGGTTGTCGCGGCGGTCCTCGTCCGAGGTAATGGTCGTCGTATCGATGGCGATCTCGCCGGCCGTCAGCTGCGCGCCGTCGGCCGTCTCGACGACGGCGATCGTGCCGGTCACGTCGTTCGTGCGCCCCACGGCGTCCGACTCGGCGTCGAGATTGGCGAGCCGCTCGCGGACTCGATAACCCGCCTGGCTGTCCTCGGTGACGGTCCATGTCCCGGCGACTGATCCGTCGGATGGCGTAGTGGAAGGCTCGGTGGTGGTGGGGGCGCCCGCGAGGGCGCTCGGGCGGTCGTCGCGGCATCGCTCGGGTCGGGGGTCGCGAGTGCCAGGGGCGCCGTGTCGTCACCGCGGAGGACGTTGTCGTAAGCCAGATACCCGCCGACACCGATGGCCAGGATGGCGACAAGGGCGAGGATGAGCCGATTTGGAGTCATGCCAGGAGAGCCTCCGAAGGGTTGCGTGTCGGAGGGTAGCGTGGCGGGTGGGGATGAGAACGGGCTGAGTGTCGCCTGAAAGCCCGCTACGTCACCAGGGCACGACCCCGACCATGCGGTCGTAGCCCGCGCCGGCGGCCCAGCCGAGCACCTCGCCCGTGGCCGCCTCGATCTGGGCGATGCGGCCGCCATCCCGGACGAGAGCGTAGACCGTCGAGCCGTCCGGCGTGATCGCGATCGCGTCGACCGCGAAGCCCTCGAGCGAGCGGCTCGTCACGGCCAGGTCGGCCGTGGCGATGCGAACGATCCCGCGCGCGCCCGCGGCGAACACCGCCGAGCCGTCCGGGGCAGCGACGACCCGCCGACCGACCGATCCGGCCTCGACGTGCCCGAACTTCGCGAGCGTGATCCCTCGTCGCGCGGACGGTTCGAAGTCCACGGTGCGGCGGATGGTCAGGTCCGGTGCGATGTCGACGATGATGCCCAGGGTCGCGTTCAGGGCCAGGCTCGAACGCCCATCGGGCGTGGTGACGACGCCCCAGTCGGCCGCGGCTTCAGCGTCGTCCATGCCACGGGTCGGAAGATCGATGCAGACCGCCCACGCTTCGGCCGACTGCAGCGCGTGGACGAAGGGGTGCTCGGCGCCGCGGTAAAGCGTGAGGATCACGCCGTCGGCCCGCGCTTCCTGGTCGACCGGCCAGCCCGCCATCACCTCGTCCACGTTGCGCTTGTCGACGATGATCGCGTCGCGCATCTTCCCGGTCGAGGTGTCGACGGCACGTACCTGGTAGCGGCCCGCCAGTGGACCCGGCACGTGCTCGGCGACGTACAGGATCGAGCCATCCGGGGACAGCGTGTCGAAGTCGAAGACGCCCGGCAGCTCCACGATCCGTGGCTCCGATCGCAGGGAGCGCTCGACGATGGCGAACCGGCTGATCGATCGCGCGGTGGCGCCATCGGGGAGGTCTTCGACCAGGACGACCGTGGATCCGTCGGCCGACACGCCGGCGGGCAACGGGTCGAGGCCGACGGTCGGCAGCTGCCACGCGCCCTCGACCGTGCGAGCCGGCCCACCGAACCCGGGCTGGACGACGAGATCCTCGATGAGGCTGTTCGGGCGCTTCGGGGTGACGGTGACGAGATGGCCCCAGGTCCCGTCCGGGACGCCCAGCGGCAGCTTGATGAGCTCTTCTCCGGTGCTTGCCAGGGTCACGCGCAGGTCCGATTCGCCCGATCGCCCGACCACCAGCCAGGCGTCGCGCGCGTTGGCAACGACCGGCTGACCGGAGGATGGGGTGGGCGATGCTGCGGGCCGGGCCGGCGATGCCGTGGGTGCCGCGCTCTCCAGCGTCGACCCGGAGCACGCGACCACGACAAGGGCGACCACGGTGGTCAGGAGCTGGCGGTTCGGCCGGCCGGTTCGCATCGGTCCCTACCTCTCGAGGCGCGAGCCGCGTGCCCACGCATCCCGATTACACCGACCGCGGCTCGACGGTTCCCGGCTACTCCAACGACTCGGCGAGGGCGATCGTCGCGTCCCGTCCCAGGGCGCTCTCGATCCGGTACGTCGTGTCGCCGTCCGTCCAGGCGAGCGCGTCTCCGACCCAGCGGCGTCCGTCGTCGATATGGCCACGACCCTCATGGATGTAGAAGAAGAAGTGGGCGTCACCCGAGACCCAGAACCCCGGTTGGCCGTCGACGGTGACGCGCTCGACGGTCACGCCTTCGCCGATCAGCTTCTGCCGATACCCGTCGTCGAGCTCGCCCTCGAACCGCATCAGGATCAGCCCGATACCCGGCTCCCGAGTCTCGGGCAGCGTCTCGCTCGCCGCCCAGACGAAGGCGACCTGGTTCCCGCGCGAGCGATCGACATACACCTCATCGGGTGGACCGATCGAGGGGTCGCTCGGCAGCCGCGCCTCGATCCCGGTGATGGCCTCGGCCTGTTCGAGCGTCACGTTGTCGCCAAGACGGAGTGATGACCCAAGCGCGCCCGGGGGAGGGGTCCGGCTGGGTGCCACGGACGGTGGCGGGCTGGCCGGCGGCTCGCTGAGGATCAGCTGCAGCCCCGGCAATCCGAGCCCGACCGCACCAGCGATCGCGGCCAGGGCCAGGAGGGCGATGAGCGCGAGCACGAGGCCGCGTCGAACGGGCCGCCACGCCGCCCATGGACGGCGTGCCGCGGGCGGAGGAGCGGCCACGAGTCGGACGCGAACGCGCGTGGCGATGTCCGGCGCGCCGGTCGGGCTGGCGGTGGGCCATGCGATGGACGCCGCGCTTCCCCGGAGCATCGCCTCGAGCCCCGCATCGTCGCGCGCGGCGAGCCGCATCGGCTGATCGCTCATCGCGACACCTGGGCGGCGTTCAGCGCTTCGCGCAGGCGCGCCAGCGAGCGCGAGGTTCGTGATTTCACGGTCCCGCGCGGGAGCCCGAGCGCCTCGGCCGTCTCGGCTTCGGAGAGATCCAGCAGGAAGCGGGCCCCCAGGATCTCTCGATCGTCATCGCGCAGGGTGTTCAGGGCAGCCATGAGCTCGGCGCTCGCTTCGGCGGCGATCACGGTCGCCTCTGGGCCCGGAACCGCGGCGTCGCGCGGCTCCCTTGCGGCCGCGCGCAGCGCAAGCCCGTGTCGCCGCCCCGCCGATCGCCGCCGGTTGCGCGCCTCGTTCGTGACGATCCGCAGGAGCCATGGCCGAAGCGGTGCCCCATCGCGAAAGCGAGGCAGCGCGTGGTAGGCCTTGAAAAAGGCGTCCTGGACGGCATCGTCGGCATCGGTCTCCGGGCACACGAGGTGCGCGGTCCGGATGGCGACGTCCTGGTAGCGGCGGACGATCTCTTCGTACGCTGCGACGTCACCGGTCCGGGCGCGCGTGATCAGGTCGGCGTCTTCGATGTGGACGGCCCTCCACGTATCGGATCCGCACTGACTACACCGCCCGGCCCGTGCCGGTTCCCGATGCCGTCCGCCGAAGGCACGGCGCGCCCGTCGCGACCGAACTCGATATCGAGATGCTGCATGCCCGTCCATCCTAGGGGAGGGGACCGTCCGCGGCGTGCGCGGCGTCCGCGGCGGCCGTCGCGGGGTGGGACGCGCCCGGGTGACGCATGGCCTACGATCGAGCCATGCGTGAGCCTCGATCTGTCGTCGCACCCACGCGCGGTCGGGTCTTCCGTCGTTCGGTGGTCGACGCGCCGCCGGTGGCGATATCGGCGTCCGGATCGACCATCCGCGACTCCGCTGGGCGGGAGTACCTCGACGCGGCCGGCGGGGCGATCGTCGTCAACGTGGGTCATGGGCGCACGGAGATCGCCGCGATCATGGCCGGCCAGGCCGGCCGGCTGGCCTACGCGCACGGCAGCACGTTCACGACCGAGCCGCTGGAGGCCTACGCCACCGAAATCGCCGCGGTGTTGCCGGTAGCCGATCCGGCGATCTACCCGGTCTCGGGCGGTTCCGAGGCCATGGAGACGGCCCTCAAGCTCGTGCGCGCGTACCACCTGGCCCGCGGCGAGCCCGACCGTGAGGTCGTGATCGCCCGGCACGGCAGTTACCACGGCAACACGCTCGGGGCCCTGGACCTGTCGGGCCGTCCCCCGTTGCGCCGACCGTATGCGCCGTGGCTGGGCCGGTTCCGGCACGTGTCCGCGGCCTACCCCTTTCGCGCCGGCGAGGTCTCGGCCAACGCCCTGGGCGATGGGTCCGCCCTCGCCGCGGAGCTCGACGCCGCCATCACCGAGGCGGGTCCGGGTCGCGTAGCGGCGTTCGTCGCAGAGCCGATCGTCGGGGCCACGCTCGCCGCGGCGGTGCCGCCGGACGACTACTGGCCGGCCATCGCGGAGGTCTGTTCGCGCCACGGCGTGTTGCTCGTCGCGGACGAGGTCATGACCGGGTTCGGTCGGACCGGACGCTGGTTCGGCCTCGATCACTGGGGTGTCCGGCCGGACCTGCTCGTCGCGGCGAAGGGGGCCACGTCGGGCTACTGGCCGTTCGGGTTCGTCGCCGCGGCGGGATCGGTGTTCGAGGCCGTGACCGCGCCCGGCGCCGGCTTCGTCCATGGGTTCACGTACTCGCACTCACCGGTCGGGGCGGCGGTCGCGCGGGAGGTCCTGCGCATCCTCCACGACGAGGACCTGGTGGCCGCCAGTGCCAGCAAGGGTGGCCGGCTGCTGGAGCTCCTGCACGAACGGCTCGACGACCACGAGCGGGTCGGCGAGATCCGAGGCCGCGGACTGATGGTCGGCCTGGAGCTCGTCGCGGACCGGTCCACGCGCCGGCCGTACCCGCGTGCCGCGAAGGTCACCGAGGCGATCGTCCTCGCGGCGCGGGGCCGTGGGTTGCTGGTCTACTCGGGTACCGGGAATGCCAACGGCACCGATGGCGACACGATCCTGCTGGGACCGCCATTCATCGTCACGGACGAGGAGCTGGTGCGGATCGCAGACGTTCTCACCGAGGCCGTGGCCGAGGCGGTCCACGGTCTGCCGGTCGCGGCCAGTCCGGCCGTCTAGGCCCGCTCAGCTCCGCCGGCCGGCGCCTCGGAACGCGCCGCCGAACACGAGCACCGCTCCAAGCCCGACGAGCGCGATGGGCACGATCAGACCCCCGACCTGCGGCGAGAGCATGTTCACGCCGCCCAGCAGCGCCAGCAGTCCACCGAACCAGGCCTGCCAGCCGAGCCCGCCTCCTGAGGAGGCTCGGACCGCCGCGATGAACAGGAAGGCGACGCCGAAGCAGAATGTCCCGAGGCCCTCGAGGGCGAGGCCGGCGTCGGTGAGCACGCCCGGGACGGCGAGCGCCGTGATGATGGCCCCCGCGTACAGCGAGCCCGTCCCCCGGTCCACCGCCCACTTGATGAGGAAGGCGACACCGACCGCCAGCACGATCAGCGAGCCGAGGGAGCGAGCCTCCGGGAACAGCTCACGAGCGAGCAACAGCCCACCGAAGACGAGCAGGAACACCCCGACCCAGGGCAGGCCGGGCCGGCGCGCCTGGTCCGGCCCCCACTCCCAGGTGTAGACGCGGCCGCTGCCCGTACTCGGATCCCGGCCGCCGCTGTCCGGCGGCAGCCGGGTCACGTTCGTGTCCGGTCGGTCGTCCATCCGACTGACAGCCTACCCGGCCGGGGTCACCGACGGGGCCGGGCCGGCCGCGGCGGCCGGGACCTCGTCCTCGACGTGGTTGAACCCGAGCCGGTCGGCGAAGCGGCCCAGCGGTCCGGGTGCCCACCAGTTCCAGCGGCCCATGAGCCGCATGGTGGCCGGGACGAGCAGGACCCGCACGATCGTCGCGTCGAGGAGCACCGCGATCGCCATGCCCACACCGATGCTCTTGATCGTGATCGAATCGGCGAGCGCGAATGCCGAGAACACCGTGACCATGATCAGCGCCGCGCCCGTGATGACGCCCGCGGTCTTGGCCAGGCCCTCGGCCACCGAAGCGGTGTTGTCGCCGGTCCGCCGGTAGGCCTCCTGGATCCGGGACAGGAGCAGGACCTCGTAATCCATCGAAAGGCCGAAGAGGACACTGAACATGATGATCGGGTTGCCGGCGATGGTGAACCCGGGCGACTCGAAGTTGAGGATGTCGGCGAAGTTGCCGTCCTGGAAGATGAACACCAGGGCGCCGAACGAGGCGGTGATCGACAGCAGCGTCATGATCACGGCCTTGATCGGGATGATGACCGACCCGAACAGCAGGAACAGGATCAGGGCACTGGCACCCAGGGTCAGGGCGATCGCGTACGGGATGGTGGCCGATTGACTGGCCATGAAGTCCTGCCCGTCGGCCGCGAGCCCGCCGACCTGCGTCGTGACGCCATCGACGGTGACGTCCCGGACGAGCGGCACGACCGCGGAGCCTGCCGGACTCAGGGGAGCGAGCGGGCTGATCGCGTCGAGGCGGACCGTCGAGCCCCGGAGGTAGGCGTCCTCGATCCGGGTCAGCCCGGCGGCGAGATCCGGCGGGAGCTGGTCGCGTGGCGCGCTGAACAGGGCCGAGATGCCCGCGGCGTCAAGCTCGGCGCCGGTGGCCGGATCCTTGAGCCCGACGAACGGTCCCTCGACGCGGTCGATGTCGGGGACCGCGTCGATGGCCTCGCCAAGGTCGAGGATGCGCTGGACGTTGGCCGTATCGGTGGGGGAGCCGTCGACCGTCGCGAGGACCACGATCGGCGATGTCTCGCCAGCCTGGAAGTCGTTCGACAGGGCGACCGCCGCTTCCCGGCTCTCGATGCCCGGCGGCAGGACCGACGCGTCCGGGATGCCCTGGCTGAGTCGGAGGAACGGCGTGCCGAGGATGAGCAGGAACGCCAGGGTCGGGATCAGGACCGCGACGGGACGGGCCATGACCGCGTGTGCCATGCGTTCCCAGCGGGACTCACGGGCGAGGTCGGCCGCCTCGCCGACCGGCCGGCCCAGCGCCCGCCGGATCCGATCGCGCAATCCGGCCACGCCGCCCGAGTTGACGCGGTGCCCGAGCATGCCGAGCACAGCCGGCAGGAATGTCAGCGCGTAGAAGACGGACGCGGCGACGGTGAGGGCTCCGCCGATCCCGAACGAGCGCAGGGCGGACGGCTCGAACAGGAGTAGCCCGGACAGGCCGACCGCGACGGCCAGCCCGGAGAAGGTGACGGCCTTGCCGCTGGTGGCGACGGTGATCTCGACCGCGGTCGGGACGTCACGGCCCTTTCGGAGTTCCTCCCGGAAGCGGCTGACCATGAACAGCGAGTAGTCGATGGCCAGGGCCAGCCCGAGCATCGTCGCGACGTTCTGGACGTAGATCGAAAGCTCCGTCACCTGCGCGGCGAGGTAGACGCCGCCGAGCGTCGTTGGGATCGCCAGCGCCGCGACGACCAATGGCATACCGGCGGCGACGAGGGACGCGAAGACGAGGATGAGGATGAGGGCGGCAAACGGGAACGAGACCGTCTCCGCCTGGACCAGCTCCTTCTCCGACTGCTCGGCCTGGTCCTGGGTCGCCGGGGCCACGCCCGTCAGCAGGAGGGTCAGATCCGCGGGCTGGTCGATCAGGGTGCGCAGCTCCTCCATCTGGTCGACCGCGGCCTCGTCGGTGATCGCGAGTTGGACGACCACGTACGCGGACGACCCGTCCGTGCTGATGAAACGGTCGTCGCCGGTCTCCGACCAGCCGACGACCCCATCCACCCGGTCGTCGGCGAGGAGTCGGTCGAGCGATGCGGCGATCTCCGTCTGGAAATCGTCGGAGCGGGCGTCGTCCGCGGCGGTGCCCTGGAACACAGCGACGATCGCGCCACCGCCGGCACCGAACTCGTCCTCCAGTCGCTGGGCAACCGCCGCCGATTCCGAATCCGGATCGGTCCAGCCGCCGGCGCTCAGCGATCCGGTCACCTGCGACGCCAGCGACGCCGAGGCGATGGCCAGGATGACCGCGAGGATCGCGATGGGTCGACGAAAGCGGTAGACGAAGGCTCCCCAACGAGAAAACATGACGGCGCGTCTCCAGGGTCAAGCGGCAGGTCGGACGGGCAGACCATAGAGAATGAATATTCCCCTTGTCAACCCTGTGTGGTTGATTCGTGCGTAATGTTGCGATAGAGTCGAGGGAGCAGCCATTCCTCAGGAGCCGTCCATCCGTGCCTCGTATCTCCGCCGCCCATGAACAGCAGGTCCGCGAGCGGATCATCCGCGCCGCCGTCGAGGTGTTCGCGGAAAAGGGCTATCACCGCGCCACCATCGCCGACGTCGTTCGGCGCTCCGGCCTCTCGGTCGGCGCGATCTACACGCACTTCAAAGGCAAGGACGCGCTCTTTCTGCAGAGCTGCGACCTGATCTCCGGGCAGGGCCTGGATGAGCTCGCGATCCGCCTCGCCCCACTGACCGCCACTGCCGACAAGCTGATGGCGGCCGCGGCTTACTACGTCGAGACGATTGACGAGTTCGAAGGCGCCCCGGGGCAGGTCGGGCTGGTGCGGGCCTGGGCGGAGGCCCAGGAGGAGCCCGAGGTCCGCGAGATGCTCGCGCGGCGCCGAGAGCAGCTTGTCGGGGCCGCGTTGATGCTGTTGCACGAGGGCGTCGCGCGGGGCGAGCTCCCGGCCTGGCTGGATGTCGACGGCTTCGCCCGGGGCTTCCTCGGTTTGCTGGACGGCCTGCTGCTCCAGCGCATCGAGGCCGGGGAGGGCTACCGGCCCGAGGAATCCGTGCGCCGCGCCCGGGCCATCCTCGACGTCCTCCTCGCCGCCGCACGGGTCGAGCAGCCGGCCGCCGCGACGGCGTAGCATCGCGGGCCATGGCCCACGTCCAGACAGTCCTCGGTCCGATCGATCCTGCCGAGCTAGGGTTCGCCCTCCCGCACGAGCATACCCAGATCGCCCTGTGGCAGATCCCTGATCGCTGGGACTACTGGCAGCTCACGCGCGACGAGCCCCTGATCCTCGAGGAGCTGGCGGCCTACCGTGCCGCCGGCGGAAGCGGGCTCGTGGACCTGACCCTGCCGGGCGTCGGACGCGACCCGGCCTGGCTGCAGTCCGTCGCGGGCGCCAGCGAGCTCCACATCGTCATGGGCTGCGGCTGGTATCGGGGCGCGTACTACCCGGCGGAGGCCCTCATCGATCGGCGGTCCGTCGACGACCTCGCCGACGAGCTCGTCGCGGAGGCCGCCACGGGCGTCGGCGACTCCGGCGTCCGTCCAGGGATCATCGGGGAGCTCGGCACCGACAAGCCATGGCTTTCGGCACAGGAGGAGCGCGTCCACCGCGCGGCTGCCCGGGCCGCCCGACGGACCGGACTGGCGATCACCACCCACAGCGTGCTGTCGCCCATCGGACTCGGCCAGCTGCGCGTCTTCGAAGAGGAGGGTGCGGATCCCACTCGGGTCGTCATCGGCCACGCCGACTCGTACCCCCATCTCGAGCACCTCCTGGCGATCGTCGGACGCGGGGCGAGCGTCGAGTTCGACTTCCTCGGAATGTCCTTCACGCCGGCCGAACGCCACGGAGAAGGCCATGTCGTGGACCTGCTTCGGGAGCTGCTCTCGCGCGGTCATGTGGACCGCATCCTCCTCTCGCAGGACGTGTGCCACGACTCGCAGCTGTCTCGGTACGGGGGCAATGGCTACACGTACCTCGCGCGCTCGTTCCTGCCCAGGCTTCGCGAGGCCGGCGTCAGCGAGGCGGAGATCGACGCGATGACGGTCGGCAACCCGCGGCGACTGTTGACCATCGCCTGACCGACGCGCGGTCGGTGTCGTCTAGGCCGCGAGGCCGGTGGCAAGGCGGACCTGGTTGCGACCGCCGGCCTTGGCGGCGTACATCGCGCGGTCGACCACCCAGAACCACTGCTCGTCGCTGAGCTCCAGCTTGTCGTCCCCGATGAGCGTCGCACCGATGCTGATCGACACGACGTCGATCGATGGGTTCGCCGGGTGTTCGATCCCCAGTTCCAGCACCGCCGTCCGCAGCCGCTCAGCGGCGGCGAAGAGCTCGTCACGGTTGTTCATCGGAAGGATCACGACGAACTCCTCACCGCCATACCTGTAGACCGCGTCGTTCGTGCGCGTTGCCGCCTGGACTGCCTCGACCACCCGCCGCAGCACATCGTCTCCGGCGAGGTGCCCGAGCTTGTCATTGATGCCCTTGAAGTGATCGAGATCGATCTCCATGAGCCCGTAGGTTGCGCCCGATCGATCGATGTTGGAGCGAACGGCAAGGAGATCTTCGTGCAATCGTCGACGGTTGCCCGCTCCGGTGAGCGGGTCGATGCGGGCGGTGCGCTCGAGCTCTCGGTGGACGCGCTCCAGTTCTCGGTGGACGCGCTCCAGCTCACGATGATCCGCCTCACGGCGCCGTCGGAGCGACTTGATGCGCTCCATCTGCGCGAAACCGCCGATCTGACCACGCTGGAGCAGGAGGTGGCCGAGCACGCTCGCCCCGATCGAGACGATGAGCACGACGCCGAGGTCGCCGCGCTCGGCGGCGCTGAAGCGCCCGCCCGGGCCCACGACGAGATAGAGGCTCGCGATGACCGAGAAACCCAGCAGCCAACGAAGATGGACGACCGTCCGCCAGGGCAGGACCAGCGCGATCAGGCTCGGCAGGAGCAGGAGGTAGCCGACTGTCTGCGCAGCCAGCGCGGGCACCGCGGCGCCGCTCACGACGGTGGACACCGTGATGGCCAGCATGACCACGAAGGCCGCGGCCTCGGGCTGGTGCAGCAGCCGGCGGGGCAACTGCCACCATCCGGCGAGCGCAGCCAACAGGACCACCGCGTCAAGCGCGATCGCCGGGCCCACGCTCACCCCGCTCACGCCCAGCAGGACGGTCGCGTCGAGGGCCACAGCCGCGGCGACGACCAGAAACCCGGCCCGGGCCGCAGTCAGGGTGCGTCGCCGTTGCACCGCACGGAAGCGAAGGCTGCGCCCGACGGTCATGTATTCGCTGTCGCGAATCGCAGCCGGCAGCGCCTTGACGCGGGCGAGCCGCGATGCGGAGTCAGTCGATGCCAAGCGTGCCGAACTGTCGGCCGGCGAAACGGCGGTCATGACCGCAGAGTGTTCGCGTTTCGGGCGAGCGTCCTTGCCCCGGTGGTCCTGCGGCGGGCGGACGAGCGGCGGTCAGCCCTGGAGGATGGCGTCCACGCTCAGCTCGACGTTGCCCTTGAGCGCCTGGCTGATCGGGCAGCCGTCCTTGGCCGCTTCCGCGGCGGCGGTGAAGTCCTCGGCCGACATGCCGGGCACCACGCCGCGCACGGTCAGCGCGCTCGAAACGACGCGCCACCCGGCGTCCAGCTTGTCGAAGGTCACCTCGGCGGACACGTCCAATCGATCCGGCGGGGTCCCGGCGCGGCCGAGGGCGCCGGAGAAGGCCATCGCAAAGCAGGAGGCGTGCGCCGCGGCCACCAACTCTTCGGGGCTGGTCTTGCCCTCTGGCGACTCGGTTCGTGCGCCCCAGCTGACCGGGAGCGCTTCGAAGGCAGCGCTGGACATGGCGCTGACCGTGCCGCTTCCGGAGGTCAGATCGCCGGACCATACGACTTCGGCGCGACGAATGGCGGACATGGCGACTCCTCATCTAGCGAGCGGTTCGGATGTCGCCATCGTCCCACAACGTCGGCCGGACGGCCCTGAGCCAAGGCCTGGCGCGGAGGTGAGGGGAGGGGAGCGTGGCGGTCGGGGGCGGTCGGTACCTGAGGGGTGCGGTCCGGACCATGACCATCCTCCCCGCACCTCTGGAACATCCGGCCCGTATCGGCCCACGGGCGTGGCGGCGACAGTCGGGGTATGCGATCACCTGCCCGCCGCTTCAGTCCACTGGCTCTCGCCTTCCTCCTCGTCATCGGCCTCGCGCCGGCCACTGCGTCCGCCGGGACGCCCACCGACGCCCAGATCTCCGCCGCCGAGCAGTCCGTCCTGAAACTGACGAACCGCCGCCGCGCCAATGCCGGCCTCGTGGCGCTTCGCTGGGACACTCGGCTTGCAGAGCTGGCCGGGGATCGCGCGGAGTACATGGCCAGGACCGGCCGATTCAGTCATACCCAGTCCGGCGGCACCGACGTCTTCGACATGATCGCCAGCGCGGGCATCAAGTGGTACGGAGCCGGCGAGATCATCGCCTGGAATACCGCGGCCGCCCTGGACTATTCCGCGGCCTTCGCGGTGCAGGGCTGGATGGGCTCATCGAGCCACAAGGCGATCGTCATGTCGAAGGGCTACAACTACGTGGGCTTCGGACTGGCGATCTCGGACTCGGGCAAGCGCTACTGGGCCGGGGTCTACCTGAAAGGCCCGGATCGCACGGGCGCCTGGAGCCGGATCGTTGGCACCGCGAAGCGAAATCTCAACAGCACGGACGTCCGCGTCTGGGTCAAGTGGTCGGGGGGCGACATCCGGCTCCAGGTCCTGACCTCCGGTTTCCGCTACTACCAGGTCCAGCGCTCGATCAACGGCAGCGCCTGGAGCAGCTACCCGATCACGACCAATACGACCATGACCAGGATCTGGCGCCGCAACAGTACGTACGACGTGCGCGTGCGCTCGCGCGACCGGGCCGGGAACTGGGGCGCCTGGAAGGCGATCACGATCAAGACCTGACGATCTGCTTCGTTCGCAGCACGAGCCCCTCCGCCACGATCGCGCGAGGGGCTCGCTGCTGTCCGGGGCAGCCGTCACGCGGACGCAACCCGAGACCGGTGGCGGCGCGCGGGGTCGAAACGCAACCTGGCGTAGGCTGACCCTCCACACCCCAGAGCAGGAGGGCGAGCGATGCCTGATCTTCACCTGAGAGAGCGGCTCCCGGAGCTGAAGCTCCCCGAGATGTCCCGCGACGACATCGCCAAGGCCCTTGGCGAGACGCGCAAGGAGCTCGGCGAGGTCCGCAAGGACCTGAGCGAATACCGTCGCGAGGTCGAGGTGCCGCGCATGGACCTTTCCAAGATCGAGATGCCGAACATCGACATCGGCAAGGAGCTCCGTGACGCGCGGAAGGACCTCAAGGACGCGGGCAAGTACATGGCCAAGAACGCGAAGTCCGCGGCCCAGGACGCCGGCCTCGTGAAGCGCCCGTCACGTCTTCCGTTCGTGATCGCCGGGGCCATCACGATCGGTCTCGTCGGCTGGGCGCTCGCAAATTCCCCGAGCATCAAGGCCCGCCTCCAGCTGGCAGCCAAGCAGATGCAGGAGAAGATGGCGGCGCGGCGCGCCGAATGGGAGGACGAAGAGCCGCACGCCTTCGACGCCGCAGTTCCCGTTCCCGTCCAGGCTTCTACCTACGCCGACGCGACGAGCGACACGGACAGCCCGTTCGCGGAGCCACCGAGCGACACGCCCGACGGCTTCGGCAAGACGAATGGCAAGCAGACGAGCCAGACCACGAGCGACGAGCCGGCCCGCACCTGATCCACGTCCCGCCCTCGCTCCCGAGCGACACCGACACCGCCTCCGGTTTCCCGAGGCGGTGTCTCCATGTCGGCTTCGCCCATCCCGACGGAACGGAACATCACGCTCCGGGGAAGGTCACGTTGACGGTCCGAGCGCTAATCCCGATAATCTAGGTCGGAATTACTTGAACGGCCGAGAGCCGTCCAGCGGCGCCCGTCGCGCCGCTCCCGACGAGGACCGAGGAACGAATGACCGCAACCCGCGAGATCGTCACCGACCAGCGTGACCAGTTCGCCTTCCACGACGACATCGCGTACCTGCGCGAGACGAAGCGTGGGCTGACGCGCGCCACCGTCGAGGAGATCAGCGGGTTCAAGGGCGAGCCGGACTGGATGCTCCAGTTCCGCCTGCGCGCCTACGAGCACTTCCTCAAGCGTCCGATGCCGACCTGGACCGACGGGCTCGACAAGATCGACTTCGACAAGATCGTCTACTACCGAAAGCCGTCCGAGCGTGAAGAGAAGTCGTGGGACGACGTCCCCGAGCAGATCAAGGCGACGTTCGAGAAGCTCGGGATCCCGGAAGCCGAGCGCAAGTTCCTGGCCGGTGTCGGTGCGCAGTACGACTCGGAGGTCGTGTACCACAGCGTCCGCGAGGAGCTGACCAAGATCGGCGTCGTGTTCATGGGCACCGACCAGGCGCTCAAGGAATACCCCGAGATCTTCAAGAAGTACTTCGGCACGATCGTCCCGCCCGAGGACAATAAGTTCGCGGCGCTCAACAGTGCTGTGTGGTCCGGTGGCTCCTTCGTGTATGTCCCCAAGGGCGTCGAGGTCCCGCTCCCGCTGCAGGCCTACTTCAGGATCAACGGTGAGAACACCGGCCAGTTCGAGCGCACGCTGATCGTGGTCGACGAGGGTGCCAAGGTGCACTACATCGAGGGCTGCACCGCGCCCATCTACGCCACGGATTCGCTCCATGCGGCCGTCGTCGAAGTCGTCGCCCTGCCGGGCTCCAAGGTCCGCTACACGACCATCCAGAACTGGTCGAACGACGTCTACAACCTCGTGACCAAGCGCGCGCACGCGCACGAGAACTCGACGGTCGAGTGGATCGACGCGAATACGGGCTCGCGCAAGACCGTGAAGTTCCCGGCCATCTACCTTCGTGGTGAGGGCGCGACCGCCGACATCATCTCGGTCGCGGTCGCCGGCAAGGGGCAGCACCAGGACACCGGCGCCAAGGCCATCCACCTCGCGCCGAACACGCGATCCCGGATCGTCAGCAAGTCCGTCTCCAAGGACGGTGGCCGGGCGACCTACCGCGGCCACCTCAAGGTCGCGCCGGGTGCCACCAATGTCGTCGCCAGCGTCCGTTGCGACGCCCTGATGCTCGACGACCAGAGTCGCAGCGACACCTACCCGTACATCGATATCCAGGAAGACGACACGACGATGAGCCACGAGGCGACCGTCGGGAAGGTCTCGGCCGACCAGGTCTTCTACCTGATGGCCCGCGGGCTGACGGAGAACGAGGCGACCAACCTCATCGTCCAGGGCTTCCTCGAAGTATTCACAAAGGAACTGCCGATGGAATACGCCATCGAGTTCAACCGCCTTGTGAAGCTCGAGATGGAGGGGTCGCTCGGATGACGGCCCCGGCCTCACGACCGAGGCCGGCGCGTCGGGCCCTTGATGAGCTCTCGCTGCCGGTCGATGAGGGCGCCCTCGAAGCAGTCCTCGCCACGTCGCCCGAGTGGCTGGCCGCGGATCGACGCTCCGCCTACGACGCGTGGTCCGAGCTCCCCGGCGAGTCCAACCTGCTGTACACGCCCTATATCGACCTGCGCGGGGCGCGCCTCGAGGCGGCGGAGTTCGCGACCGACCACGGCACGGAACGCAGTGTGGGCACGCTCCCGGACGATGCCGACGGCCTGATCGAGTTCGACGAAGGCCGGGTCGTCGCCGTCGCCCTCTCGGACACGGCCGAGGCTGCCGGCGTCGTAGTCCGCGCCCTGCTCGATGACGTGGACGCCGTCCGCGACTTGCTCGATGGCGGTCCGTCCGTCCCCTCGACCGACAAGTTCGCCCAGCTCA
>JARDZW010000137.1 GCA_029240655.1 Chloroflexota bacterium | reverse complement strand
GGCGCGCAACATCACCGCATCCCTCGGCGGTGAACCCGTCGCGGACGGTACTGGCGGCACTCCCGGTACGACCGTCACTGGCCGCGCCGGCGGGAGCGCGGTCGATCCGGCCGGACCCAAGCCCGGGTTCACCCCGACCGGTGCGCGCATCGGCCGCAACGACCCGTGCTGGTGCGGTTCCGGCGCCAAGTACAAGAAGTGCCACGGCCGCTGAGCGCAGGCGGATTGTCACGGGGTCTTGTTCGCATCGCCGTGATCGGGGTCGTCGCCTCGACGGGTGTCGCTGGGTACGCCGCGTACCGCATCTGGGACCAGGCCGCCCGTGATGAGCGCCGCCCCGCGGACGCCATCGTCGTGATGGGCGCGGCCCAATATGACGGCCGACCCTCCCCGTTGTTCGCGGCCCGGCTCGATCACGCCATCGCCCTCTACGACGAAGGAGTCGCCCCTCGGATCATCGTGACCGGGGGCAAGCAGGAGGGTGATCGGACCACGGAGGCAGCCACTGCCCGCGAGTACGCCATCCACCACGACGTGCCCGAGGACGCGATCCTGGCGGAGGACACGAGCCGGACGACCATCCAATCGATCCGCGGCGTGGCGGCACTCATGGATGAGGAGGGCCTCCTGAGCGCGGTGTTCGTCTCCGACCCGACGCACATGTTGCGCGTGCTGCGCATGGCCGCCGACGTCGGGATCGACGCGTACGGCTCCCCGACGCGCACGAGCCCGCTCGAGGGCGATGCCGCCGCACGGGTCAACGCGACCGTGCATGAGCTGGGCGCCCTCGCGCTGTACTTCGTCACCGGCGACTCGCCCTAGCGCGGACCACAGGTGTCGGCGGCCGGCGGGTCGCCGGAGGGTGGCGATCGCCGCCGGACGTCCCGGGGAGCGAGCCGCCGCAAAGTACCCTCTTGGCGGTGGGGGATTGGCCTCGTATACTGTGCCAAAACCTGTCGCCCCGAGGCCACCCGCGCCCCCCAGGCAGGTCGCCCCCAGGCAGGTCGCTCCCAGCCCACACCGCTCGTGCCCAGCGCGTAGATAGGGAGAGTCCGTGAAGCAGGCAGAAGATGCCGCGTTCGTCGATCTGATCGCTTGCGAGCGCGACTGTCGCTCCTGCAGCTACGCCGCGGCCCTGGATTGCGACGGAAACTGCGGCGTGTGCCCGCACAACAGCTACTGTCCCTGCGTGAACCCCGTCGTCGCGCGGAGCAAGACGGCCCTGCGGCTCATCGAGCTGCGGCCCCTGCTGCTCCAGGATCTCCAGGTCCGGAACTAGTGGATTCGTCCGCCATCCGCGACCTGGCCGAACGGATCCGGTCGACCTCGGGGCGTCTTTGACCTCAAGGCCAAATCCGAGCGCGTCGGCCAGCTCGAGGCGCTGACCCAGGGACCCGGCTTCTGGGACGATCAGCGCGGCGCCCAGAAGGTGCTGCGCGAGGCCGACGGTCTCCGTTCCGAACTCGACACATGGCGGGACCTGCTGTCGCGCGCCGACGACCTCGAGGCAGCGCTCGAATTGCTCGCCGAAGCTCCCGACGCGGACCTCGAAGCGGAGCAGGAACGGGATGCCGCCGAGCTGGAGAAGGACTTCGGGCGGGAACGGACGGCCCTGCTGTTCTCCGGCGAGCACGACGAGCGCTCGGCGATCCTCTCGATCAGCGCCGGAGCGGGCGGGACCGAGGCCACGGACTGGGCCGAGATGCTCCTGCGTATGTACCTGCGCTGGGCCGACGCTCATCGCTTCAAGACCGAGATCATCGATCAGCAGGAGGGGGAGCAGGCCGGGCTCAAGAGCGTGACCGTCGAGGTGGCCGGGCGGCGGGCCTACGGCTGGCTACGCGCCGAACGCGGTGTGCATCGTCTGGTGCGCATCAGCCCGTTCGATTCGCAGAACCGGCGCCAGACGACCTTCGCCCTCGTCGAGGTCTTGCCGGAAGCCGACGACGACATCGAGATCGAGCTCGACTGGGACCAGATCCGCGTGGACACCTACCGAGCCCAGGGCGCCGGCGGCCAGCACGTCAACAAGACCGACTCGGCGGTTCGCCTGACCCATGGCCCGACCGGGATCGTCGTCCAGAGCCAGAACGAGCGCTCGCAGGTCCAGAACAAGGAGAACGCCACCAAGGTCCTCAAGTCTCGTCTTCTCGAGCGCGCGCTGGAGGAGAAGGAGGCCGAGCTTCGCAAGCTCAAGGGTGAGCACGTCGAGGCCGGCTGGGGCAACCAGATCCGGAGCTACGTGCTGCACCCCTACCAGATGGTCAAGGACCTGCGAACGGGTCATGAGACCGGCAACACCTCCGCCGTGCTCGATGGCGACCTCGACGCGTTCATGCAGGCCGAGCTCGAACGGCTCGCCACGGGCGGGGAGTGGCGCGGGGACGACACGGGCGACGCCGCGTGACCGAGACGTCGCCGGTCATCGCGGGCGGGGGCACCGGCGCCGCCATCTCGTACCGCCCGGTCCGGGCCGACGAGCTGGCGGAATGCGCCGAGGTCTGGCGCGACGGGATCAACGACTACACGCGACGACTCAACCAGCCCGACGTCCCGCCCGAGACGGCGTCGCTGCTGCGCCTGTACGCGCACCTCCAGTCGACCGACCCGGAGCGGTTCGTCGTCGCCACGATGCCTTCGGCCGAGACCGCGGGCGGTGAGCGGATCGTCGCTTTCGCCGCGGCCGTGATGCGCGAACGCCTGTGGTTCCTTTCGATGCTCTTCGTCCGCCCTGGGCTTCAGGGCGCCGGCCTGGGTCGCGCGCTCCTTGCACGGGTCGCCCCAGCGGACGGCGAGGCCTCGTTCCGGGCGACGGCCACCGACAGCGCCCAGCCGATCAGCAACGCGCTGTATGCCTCGGCCGGCATCGTGCCACGCATCCCGCTCCTCAACTTCATCGGGTTGCCCCAGGACCCCGCGGCGTTCGGCACGCTGCCGTCGGGGATCGTCCCCACGGCCTTCGCGCAACTCGTCGGCGAGCCCGGCGGCGAGGGGCATCAGCGCCTGGCAGGTGCCGTCGACGCACTCGATCGCGAAGTGCTCGGAGTCGCCCATCCCGCGGACCACCGGTTCCTGCGCCAGGAGAACCGGACCGGCTGGCTGTACCGCGGCCCCGACGGCGCCACCGAGGGCTACGGCTACGCGAGCGAAGCCGGTCGGATCGGCCCGGTGGCCGTTCGCGATCCGGCGCTGCTTGCCCCGATCCTCGGTCACTTGACGAGCGCGGTGATCCCGCGCGGGGCATTCGCCCTGTGGCTCCCCGGGACGGCCGATCGCGCGGTCGTGCCGGCGCTCCGATCGGGCTTCCGGCTGGACCAGTTTCCGGTCCTGCTGTGCTGGGACCAACCGTTCGCCGACCTGACCCGCTACCTGCCCATTTCGCCCGGTCTACTCTGACGAGAGGGCGGTGCCTGGGGGCACCATCGTCCTGTTTGCCGGGTCATGGACCCGGTGGTAGCCTCGGGACCTACGTGGCTCCTCTTGCCGTGCCCGCGGATGGAGTCGAGCCGACCCGAGTCGGCGACGACTGTGTCGCCCTGCCTCGCTCACGGAGTCCTGAGTGACCGTCGCCCCTCCGCCATCGCCAACGCGCTCCCTACGCCGCCGGATCCTTGACCGTGGCCGTGACCAGGCGGTACCGGATCGAGCGGTCCTCGTGCTGCACGACGTCACGAAGCGGTACCCGAACGGCAAGATCGCGCTGCGCGACGTCGATCTCGTGATCCCCGAGGGCGACTTCGTGTTCCTGGTCGGACCGTCGGGTGCCGGCAAGTCGACGTTGATCAAGCTCCTGATCCGCGATGAGATCGCCACTCGCGGGGACGTCGTCCTCGACGGCCAGGATCTCGCCCGGTTGCCGCGGCGGCAGGTGCCGCGCATGCGCCGCAAGATCGGGATCATCTTCCAGGACTTCAAGCTGCTGCCGACCAAGACCGTCTGGGAGAACGTCGCCTTCGCGCTGGAGGTGACCGGCTACCCACGCCGGGGGATCCGGCCGGCCGTCGACCAGGTGCTGGCGATCGTCGGCCTCTCGGCGCAGGCCAAGCAGACCCCCAACCAGCTGTCGGGTGGCGAGCAGCAGCGAACGGCGATCGCCCGCGCGCTCGTGCACGACCCGCGTCTGATCATCGCGGACGAACCCACCGGCAACCTCGACCCGCTCATCAGCTGGGAGATCCTGCAGCTGCTCCTGCGCATCAACGAGCTCGGGGTCACGGTCCTCATGGCCACGCACAACGCCGAGGTCGTGACCGCGCTCCGCAAGCGCGTCGTGGCCCTCGAGGAAGGCCGGATCATCCGCGACGAGGTCGGTGGCGCGTATCACCGTGAGGACTGACCGCCGGTGATCTCGTTCCTCTTCTTCAGCATCCGCCGCGCGTGGCAGGGCTTCTGGCGTAACGCGCTGATGAGCCTCGCGGCGACGGCGACCATGGTCCTGATGCTGCTGCTGCTGGCCGGTTTCTTCATCATCCAGACGGGCCTGCTGGCAGCGCTGGATTTCACCGAACAGAAGGTCGAGGTCGTTGCAGACATCTTCGACAACGCCCAACCTTCGCAAATCGAGGAGCTCCGCCAACGGGTCCTTTCGCTGCCGGAAGTCGCGGAGGTGACGTTCGTTTCCCGCGACGAAGCGCTGGCCAGGTTCCGCGAGCGGCTGAAGGAGCAGGGCGAGGAAGACCTTTCAAAGGCGCTCGATAGCAACCCGCTCCACGCAAGCCTGGAGGTAAAGCTCGTCACGCCTGAGGTATTCGGCGACGTCGTGGGCATGCTCCGTGAGGAGCGCATCGTCGAGAAGGTCAAAGAACAGCAGAAGCTCGTCGATGAACTCCTGACCGTGACGAACGTCCTGCGCACCGCCGGAACCGTCCTTCTCGTGGTCGTGGGAATCATCGCGTTGTTCATCATCGTCAACACGATCAGGCTGGCCGTCTTCGCGCGAGCCGATGAGATCGAGATCATGCGGCTCGTGGGTGCGTCCGACGCATTCATCCGCTGGCCCTTCGTGTTCGAAGGTGCGTTTGTCGGATTCCTTGGCGCGGTCCTGACGTTGGTCGTCCTCGCCCTTGCGGCCGAGCCGATCAACGGGTTCATGCTCGAGTTCTTCCAAGTGCTCCCCATCGAGGTCGGTTCGATGACGCGCGGTCTCGTGACGCTGGTCATGGGGACAGGCGTCGGCCTGGGGATCGTCGGATCATGGGTTTCCGTCCGCACGTACCTCATCCGCTAGTGCCCGGGGGGCGTACCACGTAGCCATGCAGCCACGCGATCCTGAGCTTCCGGAGCCGCCTGAGCCTCCGGACGTCCCCACCGGCCCGACTCCGACCCCGACGACCCGCCGCACCTCTCCGATCCTGATCACGGCCATCGTCGTCGTCGCGCTGCTCGCCGGCGGCGCGCTGTTCATGTCCGGCTACTCGATGGGTCGGCAGACGGCGCTCGAGCCAGGCACGCCGGTCAGCGAGGACGCCGCCTTCCGGCCGTTCTGGGACACGTACCACACGATCAACGACCGCTATGCGGGCGGCGAGGTCGACCGCGACGCCATCGTCCAGGGTGCCATCCGCGGGATGATCGAGGCGCTCGGTGACCCGTATTCCTCGTACCTGACGTCGGACGAGTACCAGGACACCCTCCAGGGCATCAGCGGCGAGTTCGAGGGCATCGGTGTCGAGATCGCGACCAAGGCGGCCGACGGCACCCAGGGCTGCGCGACGCTCGGCCCCGACTGCCGGCTCGTGGTCGTGGCGCCGCTCGCGGGCTCACCGGCCGAACGGGCGGATCTGCGGACCGGCGACCTCATCCTGGCCGCGGACGGCGTGTCGTTCGACGGGCAGAGCGTCGATGGGGCTCGTGAGCTGATCCGCGGACCCAAGGGCAGCACCGTGTCGCTGAGCATCCAGCGTGAGGACCAGGAGCCGTTCGACCTCGAGATCGTCCGTGACGTCATCCTCCAGGAGGAAGTCGTCTCCCGGGACTATGCGGACGGCACCGTGGGCTATGTCCGGCTCAACGGGTTCTCCGATCGAGGCGCGACGGAACTCGCCAGTGCGCTGAACGGCCACCTGGACGTCGGTCGGACCAAGCTCATCCTCGATCTCCGCGGCAACCCCGGCGGTTACGTGACCGCTGCACGCGCCGTGGCGAGCCAGTTCATCCCTTCGGGACCCGTGTTCTGGGAGGAGGATGCGGCCGGCACCCAGGTCTCGACCGACGCCCAACCTGGCGGTGCGGCGACGAGCCCGGACCTCCGGATCGTCTGCCTGATCGATGGGGGCACGGCGTCGGCCAGCGAGATCGTGGCGGGAGCGCTGCAGGACACCGGCCGAGCCACCCTCGTCGGCCAGACGTCGTTCGGCAAGGGGACCGTGCAGCAGTGGCAGGAGTTGACCGGCGAAGGCGGTGCGTTCCGCCTCACGATCGCGCGCTGGCTGACGCCGAACAAGCGCTGGATCCACGACATCGGGCTGGAGCCGCAGGTGCCGGTCGAGCTCCCCGCGGAGCCTGATCCCGACACGGACCCGACGCTCGACCGGGCGCTCGAGCTGCTCGGCGGATCCGCCGCCGGGCGGTTGTGGCCGGCAACAGCCTGACCCGAAACACTGCGATCGGACAGCCGCTGCGGAGCCAGCCGACTGAGAGCCCGGAGCGGGCGGATCCCCTATCCGCATACACTCGCGGCATGCCCGTTTACGAGCCTGGCTGGGAAGACAGGTGTGCGCGCTGCGGCGCAGCACCAGCACCGTGGGAGCTCTTCGCACGGGACGTCCGCGGGACTCCGGACCTCCCCGCTGTCGAAGACTGGGAGGTCCTGCGGTTCTGCGAGAGATGCTGGGGCGACTACCAAGTCTGGTTCAACGAAGCGCCGGATCCTGACCGGCCGCCATCGGTCGCCTCGAACTGAGACAAACCCCGCCTTCCGCACGCTTGCGCTCGCTACGGCGTTCAGGTACGGTTCTTGGGAACGAAAGGAGGTGATGTGCAGTGATCGACAGTACGCGTAGCTGCACCACCTCGCAGGAGATGGCCGTCTAGTCGGACACCCTGTGGGTGGGTAAG
>JARDZW010000136.1 GCA_029240655.1 Chloroflexota bacterium | reverse complement strand
CTTGCGGACCCAGGCTTCGAAGCGGTCCGGGTCCCGGAGGGTGGGCAGCTGGCGCCAGGCCGTGATGAGGGCGCTTTGCAACGCGTCCTCAGCGAGGTCGTTGTCGCGCAGGATCCGGGCGGCCAGCGCGTACATCCGGTCGCTGATCATCCCGACCAGCGCCGGGAATGCCTCGCGCTCCCCGCGTTGAGCCCGCTCGACCAGCTCCAGCACGGATGCTCCCTCCGCCGCCGCGTCGCAGGTCGGCGCGGTCACCCTCTAAGAGTCGGACGGTGCCCCGAAACGTTCATGTCCGACTCGGATACCGACATCGCGAGGCACCAGCCAGACCACGCCCCGGTCAGGATCCTCGCTGCAGATGAGGGCGGTGCCGCGCAGGACGTCCTGCCCGACGAGGCCCGGTGGATCGTCCATCTCGTCGCGAACGACCAGCCGCGGGACCGGGATCCGTGCGTCTCCGACCAGCAGGACGCATTCGCCGACGTCCGACCCAACGACGCGACCGCCACCGACACCGGTGCCGCCCCGTCCATCCGCCGAACCGCGCAGGCCCGGGACCGCGCCCCTCGCGAACTCCGTCTGTCGACCACCGGTGTTCAACATCGTCGAAACGGTCGCGAACGGCTCGATCGCGGCTGGTACCGCAACCGTGGGCTCGTCCGCGACGCGATCGAGCACGATCGGGCGCAGCGACGGGACGCGGCCGATCAACCACCCGTCGACATCCGCTTTGGAGGATCCGACGACCACGAGCCGATCGTTCAGGAGATCGATCAGGACCCGCGCGCCCGGGTGGAGATGCTGCGGACTCAGGAAGCCGCCGATACCCCAACGGGCGAAGGGCGGTGGCCCGGCGATCGCGACGACGTCGTGGAGCGCGAACGGCTGTTTTGCGACGCGGACCTCGAGGTCGCCGACGGACCAGCTCGGCACCGCGGCGCCCGCATGGTCGGTCCCGTCATCCGCGGGCTCGCCGTCCACGCCCACCCGATCGATGAGCTCCTTCGTCAGCACATGGTCGGTGGAGCCCGTGTCGAGGATCAGCCGCGTCCCGACGCCACCGACCCTGGCGTGGATCATCGGGGAGTGCACGATGGTCCCGTCCTCGGTCTCGAACGTGATCGGGGCATCGACGAGGACCTGGATCCCATGGCTCCCTCGGTCGGTCGCGGTCATGAGGACACGATACGACGCGACGAAGCCCGCCCTGCCGATCAGTCCCAGCGGAAGGTGCGCGCGGCCACGACGAGCGATCCGATGGCCCAGGCGCTCGCGATCGCCAGCGGGGCTGCCAGCGCCCCTCCCGAACCGAGCGCAGCCGCGAACGCCTCGCTGAGTGCCCCCACAGGGAGCACGCCGACGAAGGCAGCGAGTGGAGCCGGGAGGTCGCCGATCGGCACGACCGCTCCACCGAACCCCAGCGCCAGCAGGAACAGGACATTGGCGACCACGAGGGCTGCCTCCGGCCGCAACGTGGCCGCGATCGCGAGGCCCAGGCCGGCGAACGCCGACGCCCCGACGATCGTCGTCACCACCACGGCCAGAGCCGAAGCGTCGGGATCGGGTCGCCAACCGAGGACCATCGCCGCGACAGCGAGGAGGCCGCCGACCTGCGCCAGGCCGATCGCGACCACGACACCGAGCTTCGCGGCGACGATGCCCGAGCTTCCGAGCGGCGATCCGCCGAGACGCTTGAGGACGCCGTATCCGCGCTCATAGGCCGTCGCGATCCCGAGACTGACCAGGCCGCTCGCCACGAGGGCGAGCGTGAGCGTTCCGGGCAGCATCGCGTCGACCCCGCCGGGGTCGGGCACGAAGAACCCGAAGAAGAGCAGCACGGCGATCGGCACACCGACCATCGCCAGCACGTTCTCGCCGCGTCGCCACGCGAGGCGTGCCTCGACGCCGCCCTGGGCGAATACCGCCGTCGCCCAGGGCGCGGGCCGGCTCACGAGGGCTCGGTCTTCGCGGCAAGGTCCAGGTAGATGTCCTCCAACGAGCCTCCGCTCGTGCGCGACTCCACGATCAGCAGGCCGGCATCCCGGCACGCCGCAGCGACTGCGGCGATCAGGCCCGGCGACGGAGCGGCATCGGGGACCTCCAGCCATGCCCGCTCACTGGTCGGCTGGACGGTGGCCCGTGCCGCCGCCCGGACCGCCAGGCTCAGGCTCGCCAGCTCCCCGGGTTCGAGCGGACGATCGAGCCGAAAACGCAGCCGCGTCCGGAGCCCCGAGGCGAGCTCCGAGGATGTCCCTGAGGCCGCGACCCGCCCAGCGACCAGGACGAGGATCCGGTCGGCCAGTCGCTCGACGTCGACGAGGTCGTGGCTCGTCAGCAGGATGGCCACCCCGGCTGCCCGCTGCTCCTCGATCAGCTCGCGAACGACGGTCCGTGCCTCCGGGTCCATGCCGGCGGTGGGCTCGTCGAGGATCAGGACCTCCGGCCGGCCCACGAGCGCCAGTGCGAGCCCGAGTCGCTGCCGCTCCCCGCCCGACAGGCGGCGAAACGGGGTGGATGCCACGGTTCGCAGGCCCAGCACATCCAGGAGCTCGTCCGGGTCGCGCGGATCGTCGTGGAACCGGGCGTACTGGACGATCGTCTCGCGCGGTCGCGCCCGAAGGTCGATGCCGCCGGACTGGAGCATCAGGCCTACGCGGGCTCGGATCGAGCGACCACCGCGTGCGGAATCCTCCCCGAGGACCCGAACCGTGCCCGTGTCGGCGCGGCGGTAGCCCTCGACGATCTCGACCGTCGTCGTCTTGCCGGCGCCATTGGGTCCGAGCAACGCGACGAGCTCGCCCGGCGCCACGTCGAACGAGACACCGTCGACCACGGCCCGGTCGTCGTAGCGCTTGCGCAGGTCCTGGACGACGACCGCCGCCGCGGTCACGGCGCGATCCGGGCGTAGTGCGTCTCGAAATCGTTGCCGCGAACCTCGCCGATCTGCACGGAGCGCACGACACCGGACCCATCGATGAAGAACGACTGCGGTCGTCCCAGGACCCGGTAGGCCGTCTTGTAGGTCTTGTCCGGATCCTGCACCGTCGGCCACGTCGCACCGAACTCGGTCACGAAGTCGCGGGCCATCGGGGCGGGGTCGTCCGTCAGGACCCCGACGATCGCCAGGCCGTCGTCGGCATGTTGGGCGAGCTTGTCGGCGAGCAACGGGAACTCGTCACGACACGGGATGCAGGTCGGACCCCAGAAGTTGAGCACGACCGGCCGGCCGGCGTATGTCGCGAGGTCGAACGCCTCGCCGTCGAGGGTCGTCCCGACGATTCGCGGGGCGGGCTGCCCGACGCCGACACTCGGTCCCTCGCCGACACGCACGAGCCACCAGACGGCCACCGTGGTCACGACCGCGATGGCCAGGGCGATGAGGATCGGACGGCGCGGCGTGACGGTGACCTTTGCTGTGCGTGCGCCCTACTGGAGGGTGGCGCTGCCCGTCATGCTCGGGTGGACCGTGCACAGGAACGTGTATGTCCCGGCGGCGAGCGCGGGCACGTCGTACACGCGGGTCTCGACGCCGTTGAACACCTCGCCCTGGTAGACGCTCGCCCCGGCTCCGTCCTTGAGCTCGACGTTGTGCGGCGTTCCCGCGTCGTCGTTGACAAGGGCGAGCGTGAACGGACGGTCGGCCGGGGCCGTCAGGCTGCTCTCGGCGAACGCGATGCCCTTGGCGTGGACCGTCACGTCAGCCGCGGGGGCATTCGGGGGCGGCCCACCGGAACCCCCGGGTTCAGCGGAGCCGCCGGGCTGGCCGCCCGGCTCCCCGGAGCCACCGGGCTCCCCGCCGCCGGGCGGGGCACCGGACGCCGCGGCCCCCTCACCGCCGCTGACGTCGGACGGCGGCAGCCAGCCGGCCTGGAGCGCGACGCCTCCGATCAGCAGCACGGCCAGAACGACGAGCAACATGGCCGGGGTCCGCGGGGCGGGCATGTTCTCGAGGTGGCCGGTCGTGTCGGCTTCGACGGTCTTGACGTACTCCCCGCGAGCATCGATCAGCCAGCCGACCAGCGTCGCGATCAGCGCGATCACCCCGGCGGCCAGCAGCCAGCCTCCGAACACGAGCCCGAGCATGAGCATGCCCGTCCCCACGGCCCCGAGGAATGGCCGGAATGAGGGACCCGGCATGTGCACACCCGGCGGCGGGCCCTGCCCGGCCACGGCCGGCAGCTCCGTCGCGGTGCGAACTCCCAGGTCGTGGTCGTAGATCCGCACCGACTCCATGAGCCAGTACAGCAGCGTCAGACCGAGGGCGATCCCTCCGAGCATGAGGAGCGGGCCCGGGAAGACCACTCCGAGGAACAGCAGGAACACCCCGATCGAGGCCAGGATCGGCGCGAAGGAGGGACCCGGCATGTGCAAACCGGCCGGCGTGCGCGGCGGGATGCGCTGGAACCCACGACGGGGCTTGGGTGCGCGGAACAGCCGCAAGAACAGCCACGCGAGGATCAGGAGCGTCAGGACGAAGATGAGGACCGGCAAGAGGGCGATCAGCGCGCCCCAATCGGGGATGACGAACTGGGCTGTCAGCTCCAGGATGCCGTTCCAGATCTCTTCGAGCACTGGGCGTCAGTCGTTCGGGGATCCGGCGATGAGCACGTAGGCCATGACGGCCATCGCGACGCCGAGCAGCACGAGCAGGGTCACCCCGGCGTAGTCGACCTCCCAGCCCGCGACGGTCTGGACCCCCCAGTAGACGGCGCCGACGACCACGAACAGCATGCCGACGAAGATGGCGTTGCGTGGATGACGCAGTGGATGCATCAGAGCTGTCCCTTGCCGGGCAGCAGGTACAGCAGCGAAAACAGCAGGATCCAGACGACATCGACAAAGTGCCAGTACAGCGACGTCGCCTCGACGGCATCGTGATGGCGGGGCGAGAACTGGCCGGCCATGCCTCGATACAGGACGACCCCCAGCATCACCACGCCGCCGAACACGTGCGCCCCGTGGAAACCGGTCAGGGTGAAGTAGGTCGTGCCGTAGGGGCCTGAGGCCATGGTCAGGCCTTCAGCGCCGAGCTCCACGTAGTCGATGGCCTGCATCACGAGGAAGGTCACACCGATCAGGAATGTCACCGCGATGTTGCGGACGAAGGCGACATGGTCCCCGCGCCGGATCGCCCAGACCGCGAACTGGCAGGTGAAGGACGACAGGATGAGCAGGACGGTCGCGGGTCCCACGAGCGGCAGGATCGCGAGGTGGAACTGCTCACCCGTCTCGGGGTTGAGCGGGGGCCACAGGTCCGTCTTGGCCCGGACCGCGAAGTAGGCCGCGAACAGCCCCGCGAAGAACATGACCTCCGACGTGAGGAACAGGAGCATCCCGAGGACGACGTTGCTGATGCCGCCCGAGGTGTCGTGGCTCAGGCCCGCGACCGGGCTGCTCTCGGTCGTGGTCAGGCCCGTCTGGGTCGTCATCGGCTCACCGCTCGCTCGGCGCGATGGCAGGGGACGCGGCGACGCCAGTGGATTTCGGGCCGTGGCGGACGTCGAACACCGGTCGCTCGGAGCGGATCTCCGGCAGGCGATCGAAGTTGTACGGCGGCGGTGGCGACGTGGTCGCCCACTCGAGGGTGTTGCCTTCCCACGGATCGTCTCCGGCGATCGGACCGCTGCGCAGCGAGACGAAGACGTTCCACAGCAGCGGAAGCATGCTCGCGGCGATCAGGAAGCCACCGATCGTGGCCGCCAGGTTGAGGTCGTTCCAGCCGGCCGTCGACGAGTAATCCGCGATGCGCCGCGGCATGCCCGACAGCCCCAATTCGTGCATCGGGAAGAACGTCAGGTTGAAGCCGATGAACATCAGCACGAACTGGACCTTGCCGAGGGTCTCGTTGAGCATCCGGCCGGTCATCTTCGGGAACCAGTAGTAGAGGCCGGCCATTACGCCGAAGACCGATCCGCCGAACAACACGTAGTGGATGTGCGCCACAACGAAGTAGGTGTCGTGCAGGGCGAAGTCGACCGGCACGGAGGCGGCGAACGCGCCATTGATGCCGCCGATCAGGAACATCGTGAGGAACCCGAGCGCGAAGAGGAGCGGTGTTGCGAGCCGGAGCTGTCCGCGCCACATCGTGAAGATCCAGTTGAAGAACTTCACGCCGGTCGGCACCGCGATCAGGAACGTCATGAGGCTGAAGAACGGCAGGTACACGGCGCCGGTCGTGAACATGTGATGGGCCCACACGGAGAACCCGAGCGCCCCGATCCCGACCGTCGCGAAGACGAACGCCTTGTACCCGAACAGGGGTTTGCGGCTGAAGACCGGCAGGATCTCGCTGACCGTGCCCATCGCGATCAGGATCATCACGTAGACCGCGGGGTGCGAGTAGAACCAGAAGATGTTCTGGTACAGGATCGCGTCGCCGCCGTTGGCCGGGTCGAAGAAGCTCCCGCCCAGGTTGCGGTCGATGAACAGCATGATCACCGCGCTCGTGAACACGGGCGTGGCCAGCAGGACGAGCACGGCGGTCACGAGGACGGTCCAGGTCAGCAGCGACATGCGGAACAGGGTCATCCCCGGAGCTCGCATCTTGAAGATCGTGACGAGGAAGTTGACCGCGCCGAGGATCGAGCTCGTGCCGACAAGCGCCAGGCCGACGATCCACAGGTCCTGACCCGACCCGACCGAGGCCAATGGTCTGTCCTGCGCCAAGGGGCTGTAGGACGTCCAGCCGGCCGCCGCGGCGCCGCCCGTGACGAAGCCCAGCAGGATCAGGAACCCGCCCAGCGGCAGCATCCAGAACGAAAGCGCGTTGATGCGCGGAAAGGCCATGTCGGGGGCGCCGATCTGGAGCGGGACGACGTAGTTCCCGAAGCCCGCCAGCATCGGGATGATGAACAGGAAGATCATCAACGTCGCGTGCATCGTGAACACTTCGTTGTAGGTCTGGTCGGTCAGGAACTGCAGTTCCGGGAAGGCGAGCTCGGTGCGCACGAGCATGGCCAGGATCCCGCCGATGAAGAAGAACAGGAACGAGTTCACGACATAGAGGATTCCGATCTTCTTGTGATCGGTCGTCGTCACCCAGTCGTACAGGCTGCTGCGATAGGTCGGGGCGGCGGGGTGCAGGACGGTGGTCGCCACGCGATGCTCCTAGTTGACCGTGAGGGTGCCGGTCATGCTGGGGTGGACCGTGCAGATGAAGGCATAGGCGCC
>JARDZW010000135.1 GCA_029240655.1 Chloroflexota bacterium | reverse complement strand
CGAACCCGACCGCCGCCACGATGACCCGGCTGATCGGCGTGGCGATGACGGCGAGGATCCCCAGCCACAGGAACGCCGCCGGCTCCAGCGCAGCCAGGTCCGCGAGGAGGTGGCTGGGATCGAGCGGCGGCCCGCCAGCCAGCGGCGAGATCCCGGCGGCCAGCATCAGGAGGACGCCCACGGACAGCAGCGCGACGGCGACGTACGTCACCGCGATCAGCAACCGGCCGATGAATCGATCGAATTCGCGGCCGCGCTGAGCGCCCGGATCCGGCACCGGCGTCACGAAACGGCCCGCAGCAACATCTGGATGGCCGTGTACACCATGACCACCACGAACAGCAGGCGCAGGTAGCGCAGCCCGATCCGGTGCGCCACGCGCGAGCCGAGCGTCGCGCCCAGGAAGACCCCGATCGCCGTCGGGCCGGCGACGTACGGGTCGATCTCCCCGCGCAACAGGTAGATGACCGCGCCCGCGGCCGCCGTGATACCCATCATGAGGTTGCTGGTCGCGGTGGCCACGCGGAGCGGCACGCCCATGGCCAGATGCATCAGGGGGACCTTGACGGTGCCACCCCCGATGCCCAGCAAGGCCGAAGCAACGCCGGCTCCGGCCGAGCCGAGCACACCCCGGCCGAGGTTTCGGACCGCATAGTCAGGACCGGCGACGCTCGCAAGCATCGCCGCCCGCCTTCCGGCCGGAGCCGCCGCATGCTCCGCGAGGAGCGTGGGCCGTTCGGGCCTCGTCAGGCCGGCCGCCCCGGCCCCGGCGTCCTCGATGACGGCCTCGGGTGACCGCGCTCGCGCCATCGAGAACGCCACATACCCCAGGAGGCCGGCGAAGAGCACCGACAGGAACCGCTCGTCGACGAGGAACGCGATCGAACCGCCGATGAGAGCGCCGATGGCGGTGAACAGCTCCAGGCTCATGCCCAGCCGCAGGTTGGCCACGTGGCGCTCCAGGTAGACGCCAGCGGCCGCACTGCTGGTCATGATCACGCAGACGAGCGACACCCCCACGGCCGTGCGCAGGTCCAGGCCGAAGACGAGTGTCAGGAGCGGCACGATGAGGGTGCCGCCACCCAAACCGAGCCACGATCCGAAGACGCCGGCCCCGAAGCCGCCGACGAGCATCAGCAGGCCGACGTCCACCTCAGATGATCCTGGGGCGGATGGCGTCGCGGGGCGCCTCCGGTCTCGGGCGGATGGCGTCGCGGGGCTCCGCCTCCGGCCTCGGAGCGTGCGTGACGGTAGTCCGGCGAGGCACCGGCACGCTTGTCTGGGCGGGCGCTACGGGCGCAGGTGCTGGGGGGCGTACGGCAGCAGAGCCACGTGGCGGGCGCGCTTGAGGGCCACGGCCAGCTCGCGCTGGTGGCCGGCGCAGGTGCCGGTCTTGCGGCGCGGCTCGATCTTGGCCCGCTCGGACAGGTAGCGGCGGAGGCGGTTGACCTCCTTGTAGTCGATCAGCGACGTCTTGTCGGCGCAGAACGCGCAGACCTTGCGACGTCGACGGTCGCGATAGAAGTCGTCGCGCTTGCGGGATCGGGCGGGAGGCATATCAGGTTCTCCTGGTCAGTCGGTCGTCAGAAAGGAAGGTCGTCAAGGTCGCTGTCGTCGGTCGGACGCGTGGGACGGACGTTGCCGCCGGCCGGAGGACCGGCGGGGGCGCCTTCGCCATCGCCACGGTTTCCACCGGCGTAGCCGCCGCCTCCTTCGCCGGAGGGACCGCCCTGGCCGGCCTGACCCCCACCGGAGGGCCCGCCGAAGGACCCCTCGTCGTCGCGGGGACGTCGCTCGAGGTTCACGATCGAGTCGGCGGTGATCTCCAGCGCCGTCCGGGTCTGGCCATCACGACCTTCGAAGGTGCGGGTCTTGAAGCGACCCTCCACGAACACCTTGTTGCCCTTGCGCAGGCTCTCGGCCATGCGCTCGGCGCGGTCGCCCCAGACGCTCACGCGGAACCAGTCGGTCTCTTCGACCCACTCGCCGGTCTGCTGGTTCTTGGTGCTCTGATTGACCGCCACGTTGAACTGCGTCACCGCGCGGATGGTCGGCGTGTAGCGCATCTCGGGATCGGATCCGAGATTGCCGATGATCATCACCTTGCACAGGGCCATCGTCGTGCGCTCCTCAGTCGATGGCGGCCGGGGCCGCCTCGCTCTCGTCCTCGCCGATCCGCTCGGACCCGTCGTCCTCGTCCTCGTCCTCGTACAGGTTCGAGGGCAGCTCGGCGTCCTCGCCATCCTCGGCGTCTTCGGCTTCCCCGTCCTCGCGACGGCTCGGCTTGGCCGGGCGTTCGTCGCGGGTGACCAGGTGACGGATGACCTCCTCGGTGATGAGCAGGCTGTGCTCGAGCTCGGTCAGCAGGCCGGCAGGCGCCGCGAACAGGACGATGTGGTACGAGCCCTCGCGAAATCGATCGATCGGGTAGGCGAGACGCCGGCGGCCCCACGGGGCGACCTTGACGATCTGGCCGCCGCCGGCCGTGATCTGACGGGTGACGCGGTCGATGACCGCCTGGCTCTTGTCGTCCGCGACATCGGGGCGGATGACGAGCATGAGTTCGTAACGGCGCATGCGCGCAGGCACTCCTTCCAATGGGTATGCCCCGTTGACGTCGGACGCGCCGATTCGCCACAGAGCGGAAAGGAAACGGGCCGTAGTCTAGCATGGCCGTCCTGTGGGCTCGGGAAACCGAGGCCGAGTCCTGCGGATGTATCCTCACGGCGCCCCCAGCACACTCGAATCCGAACCCGACCGGAGGCCCCTTGCCCGCCAGCACGATCCTCGTCCTCGAAAGCCCCGAGACGGCGCTCACGTCGCTCGTTCCCCAGCTCACGTCGGCTGGCTATACCGTCACGCAGACGACGGACCCGGACGAAGCGCTCGCGACGATCGTCGAGCACCAGCTGGCCATCCTGGACGTCGGAGTCCCGGATGCGCCCGCGAAGCCAACCAAGAGCGCGAAGGAATCCAAGGACGGGAAGGAACCCAAGGAGGCGAAGCCGGAGGCCGTCGGGACTCGTACCGGCATCGACCTGTGCCGCGAGATCCGGGCCACTCCGGCCATGGCCGCAGTGCCGATCCTGTGCGTTGCCAACAGCGATGACGTCGAGGAGCGGATCGGCTTCCTGGAGGCGGGGGCGGACGATGTCATCGCCCGACCCTTCGACGCACGAGAGGTCGAGGCGCGGGTCGAAGCGCTGCTCCTGCGCTTCCAGCGATCGAAGCACAAACCGCCGGTCGTCTCGTCCGACGGTCTGACGATCACGCAGGCGCGCCGAGTGGTCGCCGTCTTCAGTCCCAAGGGCGGGGTCGGAACGACCACTATCGCGACGAACATCGCGGTGGCAGCGGCGCAGCGACGGCCCGATCGCGTGGTCCTCGTGGACCTGGACCTGCAGTTCGGGGCGGTCGCGACCCATCTCAACCTGTCCGCCAAGCAGACCCTGACCGACATCGTCCGTGACGAGGCGGTGCTGCGCGAGCCGGAGCTCCTGCGCACCTTCGCGATGCGGCACGACAGCGGCCTCCACGTGATCGCTGCACCCACCACGCCGGAGTCGTCCGATTTCATCACACCCGACCACATCTCGCAGCTGATCGCGGCCCTGCTCGAGGGCTATGAGTCGGTCGTTATCGACGCGGGCTCGACGCTCGACGAGCGAACGCTGACAGTCTTCGATGCCGCCGAGACCATCGTGCTCGGCGTGTACCCCGAGATCCCGGCTCTCAAGGCGATGCACGGCCTGGTCGAGCACCTGGCCGAGTCCGGCTCGATCGGCGCGAAGGCCATGTACGTGCTCAACAACATGTTCGCGCGCGACATCCTCAAACGGCGCGACATCGAAGCCGCCCTCGGGACCCAGATCGGGCTCGATCTGCCCTACGACGCCTTCCTGTACCTCAAGGCGGTCAATGAGGGCGTGCCGGTCGTCATGGGCGCGCCGCGTTCGACAGCCGCGGAGCGACTGGGCAAGCTGAGCTCGACGGCATTCGGTACGGATGGCGTCGTGGTCCCGGCCGTGGAGCCCAGGAAGAAGGCGGGGCTATTCGGGTTGCGCCGCAAGGCCTGAGGCCCGCTTCGGCTGGGCCGGCTCAGGCGGGGCAGCTGGCCTCCAGCTCGGCGACCGCCTCTTCGAAGGCCACGACGGCCTGGCCGGGCGCCGCGACCGGGAACGCATGCCCGGTCGCACCCCAGTCCCTCCATGCCAGGAACTGCTTCCGGATGGCGTCGTATTGGTCGATCCCGTCGAGGAACCGCTCGAGCGCAGGCGCCGTGCAGCTGGTCGGCGTGTATGCCGCGACGCCTTCCTTCTGGCTGATGATCCATTCGCCCAGGGGCAGGAACTGGCCCTCCAGCTTGCTCGGGTCCATCTTGTTGAGACCCTTGAGATCGGGGATCGCCTCGTCGGCGCCTGCCTTGATCAGCTTGGCGATCTCCGTGTCGTCGGCGGTGTAGACCGTGCTGAGCACGGGAGAGGCGGCCGCAGGCGTCGGCGTCGGCGACGGGCTGGGCGTCGGCGTGGCGGGTGCGACGCTGGCGGGGACGGCAGTCGAGGCCGGAGACGCCGGCGCGCCCGGAGCCGCGGTGCAGCCCGCTACCAGGAGTGCGGCCAGCGCGAACGCGCCGGTCGCTGACGCTCTCATCGTGACCTCCTCCTTCCACGAATCGGCCGAGGACGTGTCCGTCGGGCGGTCGAGACCCGCACAGTACACCGGACGGGGCTCATGCTCTCGCCGTGCCATCGTCGCGCCATCGGCCCGTGCCGTCACGCGTTCGCGGCCAACGCAGGCCAGGAGCCACAGAAGCGCGGCGCGGCGATCAGGGAAGGGTCGGCGACGTCGCGTCTGGCCGGATGGCGTAGTTGATGCGCTCGAATGGCCAGGCCTCGACCAGCCACTCGCTGACAGCCCGGTAGAGCACCGCGTCGAGGTGTGCGTCCTCCGCCCGGACCCAGGATCGAACGTCAGCGTCGTAACCGGCCCGCTTGCTCGGGTAGATGTAGACGCACCCGATGACGGTGGCAGCGTCGTGATCCGGGGCGAGCACGGTGTAGGTGAAACCCGCTCGCGTGGCGAAGTCATCGGCGTGGCGGATGAGGTCGCGACGGTTTTCGTCGAGTGTCATCGGTCGGGGCCAGGACCAGCCCTCGAACCCTGGCGTCGAGCGGATATGGTCGATGCTCGAACTCCACGCCGCGTAGTCAGAGGCGTTGTGTTTGGGGCCCAGCGGTCGCAGCCGGAAGGCCTGGTGGACAAGGCGGATGGGCGGGTCAAACGAGGCGGGTACGAATTCGGTCATGGAACCTCACAGATCAATGGGGGCTATCGCGCCAGGTGTAGGGAATCCCGCGATTTCGGCGAGGGTCGCATCGCCGGAGGATGGCTGCATCGCAGGGTCAGCGTCGCCCGTCTCGGGAGGCGAACCGGCGACCTCCGGAGGTACCAGGCATGCCCACGTTGCAACGTTCGCGGTCGGTCACGGGAGCGGTCCTGATCGCCTCGCTGGCCTCGGCCGCCCTCGGCGGCTGCCAACTGTCGGGCTCCGCGAACGGGACATCCTCACCATCCATCCAATTGGCCCCGCAAAGTCCGGCCCCCGTCGTGGATGGCGGGACGATCACCCTCACCGATGACGGGTGCACCTGGGCATCGAATCCAGGGTCCACGTCGGAGGGTCGCTTGACCTTGTCCGTCCGGAACGATACCGATGACTACGGACTCTTCATCGTCCACAAGCTGCACCCCGGTCGCACGTTTGACGAAGGCCGGGCTCTGATCTCAGCCATCCAGGATGCACTGAAGACCGGGGCGGAGTGGCCCGAGGAGATCTCAGACGCCGTCACCGAAGCAACCGCCGAAGCCGGCCAGAACAGCGACGTCGCCATGTTGACGACGGCCGGTACGTTCGGGGTGGTGTGTTCAGCGAACACCAGCCCGACCGGTGACATCCTGACGGTCTTCCTCGTGGGTCCGCTCGAGGTGACTCGCTCATGAGATGTACAGGCCGCGCGCGGGGCTACCTGTCGACACCGCCGGGGAACCCCGATCGCCGATGCTGAGGCCCCGATTTCGGACTGGTCGGCCCTCGCTAGCGGTCATGATCAGTGACGGAATCGTGGCGACGGAGGGATCTCCTCACGCAGCCACGTTCGACCCGGGTGATCTCGGAGGTGTGGACATCCGACCGCGGTGGTGCCGGAGCCGAGATTCGAACTCGGACGCCCTTGCGGGCCGCGGAGTTTAAGTCCGGCAGCCGTAGCGTCCGCTGGCGTCCGCTGGCGAGGCATCCGAGCATGGAACGGCGTAGGAATTGGTGCCTCGTCACCGGGGCCATCCGCCTCTGGTGCTACCAGAAATGCTACCCGCCACTTAGACCCTCTCGGCCGGCAACTCTTGCATGTGACGAGCCCAGCGGAGGAGCCCATCGGTCGCGATCTCGTACTCGTTCCACGTCACGCCGTCCACGACCGATGTGCGACTTTGACGTGGCGGCGCGACAGCCGCGACGCCCTTCCCATTGACGAGCAGCGTCGTTTCAGCGCGCTGCCCCTTGTCATCCCAGTGCATCACCGCGGGACGCAAGTGGCTCGTGGAGTTCAGGAGAGCCGCGAGACGTGTCGCGCCGAGCGGACCCGGCGTCGAATAGCGCTTGCAGAATCGAGTGGCCGCCTCGGCCGCGAGAAACAGCGACACGACGCCTTGGCTTGCCTCCCCCACTGCTACCTCCGGCGGGATGCTGTGATGGTCCGGCCTGCGTCGGTCTAGCGCGTCGAGTGCGTCTTGCTTCCGCCGCAACGCGGCATCGGCGTGGACGAGGATCGTGACGAGATCGGGGTCGGCAGGCATCCGAGGAATCTGACCACGGCCTTGCTGGTACTCGCCCGTCGCTCCGGCTCGACTGACCGGATGGCTGGGATCGAAGGCCGGCCGCGGAGCGCGCGAGCGTTGACAGCCTTGCCGTCTCGGCTTACCCAACACTTACCGGGTGAGCCTCCGATCCGATCCGCGTCCTAAGCGGTGACAAGCGCACAGTGCACTGTACGGACGGGTCGGGTATAGCCTTGGGCGACCGAGGGCAGGCCGCGCCACCGGTCCCCTCAGGAATGGAGGGAGGACCATGATTCTCCGTACTTCCCGGATCAAGCGCCTGTGTGCCTCCCTCGCACTCTTCGGTGCCCTCGCCC
>JARDZW010000134.1 GCA_029240655.1 Chloroflexota bacterium | reverse complement strand
GGGCCCCGGCATCGAGGTGCGCGCGTGCCTTCTCGGCGCTGGTGAAGATGCCGGTCGACTCGAGCACGATGTCCACCCCGAGGTCAGCCCAGGGGAGGGTCGCCGGGTCGCGCTCGGCCAGGATCTTGATCTCGCGACCATCGATGATGATCGAGCTGTCGCCCGCCTTGACCTCACCGTCGTACGCGCCGTAGGTCGAGTCGTGCTTGAACAGCAGGGCGTTCATCTCGGCGTCCACGAGGTCGTTGATCGCGACGACCTCCACATCCGGCGCGCGCTCGATCAGCGCCTTGAGCGACTGGCGGCCGATACGGCCGAAGCCATTGATGCCGACGCGGACTGCCATCGTGGGGACCTCCTGGCGGTCGGGGTCGGACCGCGAGTGGTAAGCGGGGGTTGCGGGCGCGCGAAGAAGGGTCGAGGGGATCGCCACCCATTCTAGCAAAGGGGTCCCGTGTGCCTCTGACATGTGACGACCCCCGCCGTCGCCGGCGGGGGTCGTACGCGTGAACGTTACGAGAGGCGGCTCAGCCGCCGATCTTGAAGACCTTGCCACCGCAGATCGGACAGGTGCCCTGCAGGGCCGCCTTGCCGTTCTTCATGGTGATGCGCTGGGGGTTCAGGACTTCGACCTTCTGCTTGTCCTTGACGCAATAGGCCTCTGCCATTCGGATTCCTCCTCGGGATTCGATCGGAGCGTCACGGGAACCTTCGTCCCGCACCCGCTCTCAGGTTCGCGCGGTCGTAGTCCACAGCGACGGGCGCCAGCGGTCCGTCGAAGCGGTTCGTTTCTGGGCATCCATCTCGGCGAGCACGATCAGGCCCTCCAAGCCCGTGTCGACGCAGGCAGCCTCTGCCGCATCCTTTGTCGCTCCCCCGACGAATTCACCGGTCGTCCGATTGGCGTACACCGCACAGACGACGCCGGCTCGACACCGGGCGAGGGACGCGAGGACGAGCAGGGCCGATGCCTCCATCTCGAAGTTCATGACACGCTGGCGCGCCATGTCCTCTGCCAGATCGGGGTAGCGGATGGGCAGCTGCGGGATGGGACGCCCTTGCGCCCCGAAGAATCCCGGTGCCGTCGCCGTCACACCGACGTGGTAGCGGTGACCGAGTCGCTCCGCGGCCTCGACGAGTGCCGTGATCGCTTCGTAATCGGCGACCGCGGGGTACCCATCGTGGACGAAGAAGCTGGTGGTCGATTCGAGGCGGACCGCACCCGTCGTGATGACCAGGTCTCCCAGGTGCATCTCCGGCTGCAGCGCCCCGCACGACCCGACGCGGATAAAGGTAGGCCGTTCCGTGATCGCCAGGATCTCGGCCACGACGATCTCGACGTTGTCGGTGCCGATCCCGGTCGAAACGACCGAGACCCGCTGACCTCGAAACGTCCCGGTGACGGTGGCGAACTCCCGGTGTTGGTGCTCGAGCTCGATGGAATCGAGGCGCGTCGCGATCCGGGATGTCCGATCAGGGTCGCCGGGGAGGAGGATGTACTCGGCCAGGTCGCCCCGTCCGAGTCCGATGTGGTACTGCCGTTCCCCTTCAGGGATCGCTATCCGGCGATCTCTCGGGCTATCGACGCGGGTTTCCGCGTTCGGCAAGACCTCTCCCTCGCTCACGTGGCTGCTTCGCTGGCGCGAAACTCGGCCGAGGATAGGCCCCTGTTCGTGCGTGAGTCAAGCGTGGCTGAGCGTGGATGACGCCCGTCCGGCCACGCTCAGCCCACGCACGGCTCCCGTTCGAGCCACGCTCAGCCCACGCCATGGCCCCCGTCGGCTCCCGCACGGACCCCGCCGGTCGACCCGTCGAGGGCCTCCACGCCCCCGATCGAGGACAGCCGCGCGGCCACGCGGGCGGTCAAGAGCCGGCGAGCCTGACGCCGTCGGAGGAGGGTCACGGCGAGCGACGCCAGGCTGATCCCGACGAGCGAGGCGAGACCCACCCCTGCCCCCGGGAGCGCCCCGAAGTCGTCCCCGAACCCGGCCGACCGTGGCCGCGCGCCAGCCGCCGACTCCTTGTCCGCGGGACTTGCAGCGCTCGACGATGCGAGTCCCGCGACGGCGAGTGCGGATGGGTCGCTGCCGAGCACGATGGCGGCCGGATCGGTCACGGTCACCGCGAGAGCTCCATCCTCCAGCCGTTCGACGCGGCCGATCACGTTGATCGCGTCTTCCGGTTCGATCAGGGGGACCCACTCCGCGGCTTCGCCGCGAAGCACGACCGGCGCATGCGCCGTCCCGTCATCCAGCGTGAAGCCGTCGGGCCGGACATCGACGACGAGGCCGCCCACGCGGACAGTGTCACCCACGATCGATGCGAGGTCGGCCAGGTCGGCATCGGCCACGACCTCCCCGTGGGCACTGCCGCTCGAGGTCCCATCGCTCGCAGCGGGTGTGCCGCCAGCAGCGCTACCGGACCCGGCGCCAGCGGTCGATGCCCCGCTCGTGGGTCCTCCATCCGTCGGTCTGCCTCGCACACTGACGTCGCCACGGGACCGGGGCAGGATCGTCGGGCGACGATCGGCCGCGCTCGGATAGGCGGGCCGGACGATGCCCGTCAGCTCGATCGAGCGTCCCTCGACGACGGTCTCGACCGGGATCCTCGCACCCGGCTGGCCGACGACGACCAGGCGAGCCGCTCCCACCACGATCTCGGCGCGCCAGCGGTCCCCGAGCTTGCGGACGTCGTCGATGCGCCCGGACACCGCGACGAGCCGCCACGTGTGTGCTGCACTGAGTGGCCCGCGCACGTGCACCGGCGCGGGGATCTTCCCGGAACCGAGCCGCTCCATCGACTCTGCCCGGAGCCGCGGGGCACCGTAGGCGACACCAACGCGGCCGGTCAGACGGATGCGGGTGCCGACTCCCGGCGTCGGGACGTCCTTCGGCAGCAGGACCTCGATCGCGCCGGTTCCATCCGCGACGACGATCCGGCGCCCCGTCGCGTCCAGGAGGGACGCAGGCGCGGTCACGACCGCCACGATGATCACGTCGCGATCGGAGATCCGCAGGGCCGCAGCAACAGAGTTGGCTTTCTCGTCTGCCGGCACGTTCGTTGACGGCCGCGGCGACGTGCCTGCGGTCGGCTTCGGGGTCGAGGAGGGCGAGGACGATGACGACGACGGCCCGTTGATGAAGACGAGGTCGGCGCCATCGCGCAGCCAAACCCGGTACCCGTCGAGGGCGCCCTTTCGGGACGCGCGCTGGCCAGCGACGCCCGTCACTCGATAGGTGGCGCCCTTGGACAGGGTCGTGACAGGGATGCGGCTCGAGGCATCGGCCATCACGCGAACGCGGATCCCGGCGGTCGTCTCGAGCCAGAACGCGATGTCTCCGCTGGTCGACTTCGTGGGCTTCTCGACGACCGTGCCGGTCAAGACCACGAGCCTTCCTTCCATCGACTCGTCGGGCCCGCGGGAACCGAGGGCGATCGCGGCCGGCAAGGCACCGGAACCCAGCCCGCCCGTGACGGCATCGACGGCCGGGCGGATCTCGAGCTGGCCGTACGGATCGGCGAGCTTGCCGCGGATCTCGAGCAGAGCGCCCCGCGCGGGCGCCCGGACGCCGTCGGGAAGCTTCACGACGATCCCGCCGCTCGTGTCCGCGATCGCGAAGAGTGCGGGCGATCCAAGTCGGCCAGGCTCAGCTGTCACGACGCCACGGACCGTCACGGTCGAGCCGATCGACCTGGTCCGTGCGCTGGCGACGGTGAGGATCGTGGCTCCGGGCGTCGGTGATGCGGATGGCGACGGGCTCGGTGAGGACGTCGGACCCGGCGAAGGGGTAAGTGTCGGCCCGGGAGAGGGGGTTGGCGTGGGCGTTGGGGACGGCGTGGGCGTCGGCGTTGGCGGCTGGATCACCAGGTCGGTCGCCGCGGTGACGTAGAGACGGTAGCCGGTCGTGCCGGTGCCGCTGCTGTCACGCTGGCCGAGCGATCCCGCGACCGTGACTTGCGTCCCGTCCGTCAACGCTCGTTCGCCGAGGGCATCCGGCGTCACGACGATGCGGATCGGGCCGGTGCCGTCATCCACGGACACGGCAAGGCCGTCCGCGAGCACGTCCGAACCACCGACGACGAACCCTCCCACCGACACGCGTCGGCCCTCGAACGCCTCGCCTCCAGCCGCAGTCGCGATGCCGATCGACTCGGGGACGGCGCCCTGGCCGACCACCACGATGTCCGTCTCGGCGGCGCGCAGCGTGCGCTGCGCATACCGGGTATCGAGCGTTCCGGTTGTGATGAGGGCCGTCCCTGCCGGCATCATCCCGACGACGGCCGCGTCGAGATAGATCGAGATCCCGGCCGTCGCGTCCTGGACATACGCGGTTCGGCCACTCTCGAGGGCACCGAGCGCCGTCGTGAGCGTGCCGGCGATGGTGACCACCGCGTCGTCCGGGAGGTCGCGCGCGGCCGCGATGGTCATGGGGGCGATCGACGGGGTCGGAGTCGACGTGGGCGTGGGGCTCGGGGTCGGGGTCGGGGTCGGAGTCGGCGTGGGGGTCGGGGTCGGCGTCGGCGTCGGAGTCGCTCCGGGCGTGGGCGTCGGGGTCGGCGTCGGCGTCGGCGTCGCTCCGGGCGTGGGCGTCGGCGTTGGTGTCGGGATCGGCGTTGGCATTGGCGTCGGAGTCGGCCCAGGGGCCGGCAACGGATCATCGGTCGAGCGCTGCGGGTTCGGCGCAGGGTTCACGAACCAGTCGAGGGCGTTGTCGTTGGTATCCACGCCGTTCCCGAGCGTGCCTCCGGGCGACCGCTCCAGGCTCGAACCGGCCGGCGGCGCCACGGCCGGCCCGCCCTCCACGAATGGGTTCGCGGCATCGCCCCACCCGACGGCATCCACCACGTTTCCGCCGATCGCTCGCAACGCGACTGCGCCGCCGGTCGCGGCGAATCCGCCGGTGTAGACCTTGTCCCCGAGTGCCGCGTGGATGCCCGAGCCATTCACGACGAGCACCCGTCGGCCGGCATCGAGGATAAATGAGGCGTCCCACGACGCCTTGCGGGTGACGGTCGATCCCGAAGACGTTGCATACACGAGCTCGAGGCCGACCAGATCCGCTGGTCCCGTGCCCTGATTGGCGATCTCGACGAACTCGTCGGACGCGCCGGCACCGCCGGTCTGGAGCTCCGACACGACAAGGGTCGAGACCGGCCACGCGACGCCGGCCGCACTGGCCCGAGATGCCCCGGCGGGCGATCCCACCGAGACCATGATGAGGGCGATGACGAGCGCGGTAGTCCCCGCGCGCCGGGCGCGATCCATGCGTAACCTCCCGGCGGGGACGGGCGGACGGACGGGCGGGATTGGGCGAGGGCGGCGCCAGCTGAGTGATACCAGATGGCCCTTACCCCGGACTTATCGACTACGATGGCGCGCACCCGCCCCACCGACCGACGAACCCAGGAGTGACCGTGGCTCGCGCCAAGAGAACCACCCGCGCCGAGGCACGCCGGCGCTATCGAGCCGAGCACGGGCTCCTCGACGACACGAATCTCGACGAAGAGTCGGCGGAGGCCGACAGCCCGGTCACGAAGCAGGGCGCAAGCCGCCCGGGTCCGGACGGGGCGGGGCGGATCGGGATCTTCAGCGCCGTGCGACTGGCGTTCCGGCCGCTCGATGCCCCGGGCGACTTCCGAGCCCTGCCCAGGCTCGTAAGGCACAAGGCGCTGTGGCTGCCGGTGCTGCTGACGATCGGTGCAGCGGTCCTGACGGGCGTCTCGCAGGGTGCCGACGTCCTGAGCCAGTTCGCCTTCCAGTACTTCGTCGTCACACCCGCCATCGGCGGCGTGTTCATCGCGGGCTTCCTCGCGCCGCGGGCCAGCTGGCTGCTCGGCGTGATCGTCGGTCTGGTGAGCGCGACCTGCTACACCATCCTCGGGTACGCCGGGCTTCTGCCGGCGGGCTTCGCCGAGGTGTTCGCCCTCGAGCCGTCCGCGGCCATCGTCTCGTCGTTCGTCTTCTCGCCGATCATGGGTGCGCTGTTTGCGTCCGCGGCGGCCTGGTACCGCCGGTTCCTGCAGCTGTCGAGCCCGAACCGAGGGAAGAACAAGCCGCCGGCGCGCCGCGGCAACGACGGCCGGAGCCGCTCGACGTCCGGGCAGAAGGCGAGCGCGCGCCGCTGACCCGGCGCTGACCGAGCCGCGAGTCGCGGCGTCCAGCGACGGTCAGCCGAGGCGCCGCATCCCGGCGTGACCCATCTGGCGGACGCCACCTGGCCGTTCTGGTCCACCGGCCTCGGCGGCCACCTCGGGGAGGGCCCGGACCTCGTGCGCGACGAGGTTCACGACCATCCCCTCGCGCTGCAGCTCCCCGTCCACCAGCAATAGCGCGTGCCGGCGGACGACCCCGCGCAGCCGCTCCCATGTGCTCGGCCAGAGGGTCACGTTGACCATCCCCGTCTCGTCCTCCAGGGCCAGGAAGACCGTGCCCTTGGCCGTCATCGGGTGCTGGCGGGTCACGACCAGGCCACCCACCCGGACGTGGCCAGGACGACGGTCGGCGAGAGCCGCGTTCGTCACCGCCCCCAGCCGATCCAGTGCCGGCCGAAACAGCCCCACGACCTGTCGACGGGCATCCACGCCGAGGACCGCATAGGCATCGCCGATCCGCTCCGACTCGGTGATCGCGGGGAGTGCCGGCGCATCCGTCGCCGGCAATCGCAGGTCCATCGGCCGGCCCGCGGCCGCGCCCCGCTTGCCGGCTGCCCGTCCCAGGGCCCGCAGCGCGTGGCCATCCACGCGTCCTCTTGACGCCCCGGCCACCTCCCGCAACTGCCACAACAGCTCCCGCCGCGGCCGACCCAGCGAGTCCATCGCCCCGCTCCGGATGAGCCGCTCGAGCACCTCTTCGGGCAGCCCGGTCCGCTCCACGACATCGGCCAGGCTCCGATACGGCCCGCGTTCCCGCTCGGCGTCCAGCAGGGCCTCGTGCTGCTCACCGATGCCCTTCACGAGCTTCAGCCCGAGGCGCACGCCCCAGCCGATCGTCACCTCCGGCGTCCAGAGCTCACGCGCGGCCACGGACGGGTTCACGCACGCGGACGAGACGACGGGCTCCGGTCGTTCCTCGATCCCCACACCGGGCGGCAGCGGCTCACCCGGCCGGCCCACCCATTCGGTCGTGGTCTTGTACGACGAGCCGTTGATGTCCACGGGCAGGACGGCCACGCCGTGGCGCTTTGCGTCGTTGACGAGCACCTCGACCGGGTAGAAGCCCATCGGCTGCGCGTTGAT
>JARDZW010000133.1 GCA_029240655.1 Chloroflexota bacterium | reverse complement strand
TGGCCGCCCAATGCCGTGCCGAGGCACTGGCGAACCCGATTCGTAAATAAGGTCCAGGGAGGCATACGCATGCGACACGGCTTCTCGTCCATCGTCCGATGGCCAATGGTGCTCGTACTCGTTGCCGCCACGTTCGTGCTGCCGAAACCGGCCAGCGCGCAGGAGCTGGTGACGATCATCGAGGTCGATTTCGACCGATTTGGTGGGCTGAGCGCGACGGGTGGGCCGCAGATCGCGGTTTCGATCACGTGCGACGCAACCGGGATCATCGGGGATCTTGACATCGTCGTCGAACAGCGCGGGTTCTTCGCCAATACGAATCTGTCGCTGCTCGACGCGCCCTGCACGACGGCGCCCACCCGCTACGTCATCCAGCTCGACCGCCCGACGGCGCCCGACGGTTCGTTCCGGCCGGGAGTACTGGAGATCGTCACCGCAACCGCCATACCGGGCGGCGAGTTCGGGGACGGTCAGAAGATCATCCTGCGCAAGGATCCTCTGCTGTAGCCGTGCCTTAGGCGCTCACACGGCCCTGGATCGCGTCTCTGGGGGTTAGTGCTCGGGAGTTGGCTGATCGGCCGGCTTGTCGCCGAAGATCGTGTAGTGCCAGCCCTTCTCGGGTGTCCCCGTCAGCTCGAGCATGACGTGCTTGACCTGCGTGTACTCCTCGAAGGAGTAGCTCGACATGTCCTTGCCCGAGCCCGACTGCTTGAAGCCGCCGTGCGGCATCTCCGACGCGACCATAAGGTGGTCGTTCACCTGCACGTGTCCGAAGTTCATGGTGCGCGTCGCTTCCAGGGCGGTGAACACGTTCGTGGTCCAGATGCTCGCCGCGAGACCGTAGCGGGTGTCGTTGGCCTTCTCGAGGGCCTCATCGAGCGTGTCGAACGGGAGCACCGCGAGGACGGGCCCGAACACCTCGTCCTGGACGATCTCGCTGTCCTGCGTGCAGTCGGCGACGATCGTCGGTCGGTAGAACGCGCCATCGGGTAGGCCTGCCACCTCGGGGGCGAACCCGCCCGCCACCACCCGTGCTCCCGCCGCGACCGCACGCTCCACGAACCCCGCCACTCGCGCGACCTGGGTGTCGCTGATGAGCGTGCCGAGGTCCGTCGCGGGATCGAACGGATCACCGACCCGCACGGCGTCGAACAGCTCCCCGGTACGCGTCAGGAACGCGTCGTACACATCGTGATGGACGTACGCTCGCGTCGCGGCCGTGCAGTCCTGGCCGCCGTTGATGAGCGCGCCTGCCGTGGCGCCGCGGGCCGCAGCCTCGATGTCAGCGTCGGCGCACACGATGAACGGCGCCTTGCCACCGAGCTCCAGGTGCACGCGTTTCAAGTTGCCCGCGGCCAGCGCCTGGATCTGCTTGCCGGTCTCGGTGTCGCCCGTTAAGGAGATCATGTCGACCTCCATGTGCGCCGCGAGCGCGGCCCCGACCACCTCGCCGCGCCCGGTCACCACGTTGAAGACGCCATCCGGAACTCCGGCTTCCTTGGCGAGCTCGGCCAGCCGGACGGTCGTGAGTGGCGTCGCCGACGCGGGCTTGAGGACGACCGAGTTTCCCGCCGCGAGCGCCGGGCCGATCTTCCAGATCGCCATCCAGAGCGGGTAGTTCCACGGGCTCACCTGGCCGATGACGCCGATCGGCTCGCGTCGCACGAAACTCGTGTGGGCGCCCGTGTACTCGTAGGCGGCCTTCCCCTCGAGGTTGCGGATCTGGGTCGCGAAAAAGCGCAGGTTGTCGCTCGCAAAGGCGAAGTCGCTGTCCCGCCGCAGCTTGTAGGCCGTGCCCGTCTGGAGGGTCTCGAGCCTGGCCAGGTCGTCGGCATCGCGATCCAGCAGGTCTCCGAGACGGTTCATGACTGCGACCCTGTCGGCGAGCGCCATCCGGTGCCAGCGGCCGTCGCGGAATGCGGCGCGAGCGGCGGCGACGGCACGGTCCACGTCGGCCCCGGTGCCGTCGGGAACGCGCCCCACGACCTCCCGCGTCGCGGGACTTCGGACCTCGATCCAGCGGCCGCTCGACGAGGGCACGGACACGCCATCGATGAACATCGGATAGTCGGTGACCGGAACGTGAACGGCCATGACGGGCTCCTCGATCGAGATGGATGTCTCTTCGCCGGAGTCTACCGCGAGCCATCCATCGCACGGCTCCCGAGCATGCTGTGGAGCAACAGCGCCGGAGTATGGTGAGCCGGTCCCGAAGAGATCAACCGAAGGAGGGCGAGATGCAACCTGGCGAGCGCGATGAGATCCGAGCCATCAGGGCCGAATTGGATGGGCTGCGGACCCAGCTCGATGCCTTCGGCTCGGCTTCCGGCCCGTCATGGTGGGCACGGGCGACGGCCCGGCCGAGACTCGCCAAACGACTGACCCGCGTGGCGCTCGTGGGCTTGATGCTGGCGTTGCCAGTGATGGTCAGCGCGAGCCATCAGTTCACGGACGTCCCGACCTCGCACACGTTCCACACCCCGATCTCGCGCCTGTTCGGCGCCCGCCTGACGACCGGGTGTTCAGCAACGAAGTACTGCCCGAGCGCGAACGTTACCCGCGGCCAGATGGCCGCCTTCCTGAATCGCGGCCTCGGTCGCGGAGCGGTGGATGTCGGCGGGACGGGGATGGCCAACGATTGGACGGCCGTAAACGACAAGGTGCTCGCCGGGGTCGACCTCCAGCACGGTGGCGCACCCGGCGGCACCGGGCACGTCTTGGTGACGGCCACGGTCTCAGCATTCACGACCCTCGCCGGGGTCTGCCCATGCGAGCTAGGGGTTTGGCTCGTCAACGAGGACACTGGCGAGGAGTCAGTCGGGGCCTTCCAAGTGATCATGGACGTACCCACGCCCCCGGACTCCGAGCTCACGGAGTGGTACGAGGGAACGGGGGCGGTCTCGCACCTGTTCACGGTCCGATCCGGTGTCACCAATTCCTATCTCCTGGGAACGTTTATCAACACGACGACGCCCCCATCCGGCGACGTCGCCGGCATCGACTGGAACCTCACAGCCGTCTACGTCCCGTTCGGCGCAGATGGCGGCAATCCGACGCTCACGACGACGCAAGGTGTCAACGGCCGCCGCGGCCACTAACCGGGCCACCGAACCGAACCTCGGCGATGTCGCCGGGGTTCGGTCACCGATCAGGTGTCGCGTGACCAGCGCATCGGGCCGACCTTGCGGCCCGCAGCCGAATCGGCGATCAGCGTCTCGAGCCGGCGCGCCCTCGTGGACGCCTGTTTCGCGCTGGTCACCCAATGCGTGACGGCTCGCCGATATGACGGCGGTCGCTTCTGCCAGTCGGCCCATGCCGCGGCGTCCGCCTGAAAACGCGCCTCTTCCTGCGCGCTGAAGGCCGCCTCGGGACGCTCGTACGAGTAGATGGCGGTGTTCGCGTCGGACCGCGCCTCGAATGCGGCGGTCCCGGCCGGCCGCATCCGCCCTTCCTTGGTCAGCGCCGCGACCTTCGCGACGTTGATCGCGCTCCAGGTACTCCCCTTGCGGCGCGGCGTGAACCGCTGAACGAACGAGATCTCGTCAACGCTGCGACGGACCCCGTCGATCCAGCCCACGCAGAGGGCCTCGTCGACAGCCTGCGACCAGTCCACGCTGGGGCGCCCGCTGGCCTTGCGGTAGTACCCGAGCCACAGCTCATCGGCGGTCTCGTGGTTGGCGTCGAACCAGTCGCGCAGCTCGTCCGGTGTCGCGAAGAACTGAACGTCGTGCGGTTGCGGGCTCGGGCTCACGCGACGGCTGGATCTTGCCGCAGAGCCCTCGACCGCTCGTTCTCGCTCAGCTGGCCTGCTCCATCTCGCGGAGCAGCTCCTCGATCTGCGGAGCCATCGCGGCAAACGCCGCGATGGACAGGATGATCGCCAACGCCACCGCGATCACGATGAGAACCAGGCATCCGATGACGACCGCTCCGTCGCCGCTCGTGGTGGAGCGGATGACCAGCGAGTTCGCCCACTTGTCATGGAGACCCTGCCGCCGATCGTTGGTGATCGCCGTGAAGAACAGGAACAGCGAGAGCGCGAACTGTGCGATCCCGGCAGCCGACTGCAGCGCCGGCACGAGGATCAGGAGTGCGAGCGGAGCCCCAAGGGCGATGAACCGCTTGGTCGAAGCGGCCAGGGACATGCCCGCGCCCGTCGCAGCGTCGACCACCTGCATCCGCAGGCCCCGCATGCCGGGCGTCGCACGCGCACCGCTGGTCCAGAACCCGACGAAGTACAGGAACTGGATCGCGATGGAGATCAGCGTGACCAGGATCAGCTCGGGCGTGACCGCCATCACGAACGAGGTCTGGGTTGCGGGCGAGCCCGATTCCGCTGCGTCGATGGCCTGCTCCATGATGCCGCTGTAATCGACGACCAGGAGCGTCAGGACGGTCGGGATGATCGAGACGATGAGGCTGTCGATGAAGTAGGCCACCAGCCGGGCGCCCATGCCCGCGATGACGTAGCCCTCGCGACCCGGCGCCGCACTCGCCGGCGGCGGTGCCTCCCAGCCGACCAGCGGGGCGGCGGCGGCCGCCGTGGGAGCGGCGGCATCCGGTGGGACGGCCGGGCTCGCGCTGATGATCGGGCTGGCGGGCGGTGGGGTCGCGTCGGTCGACACCGGCTCGGTCGGCATCGGCTCGGTCGGCATCGCTTCGGTGGGAACCGGCGCGGGAACGTCGAGCGGGGCCGGCTGCGTCGGCGTTGCCTCGGTCAGGGGCGTCTCGCCCGGGGCTGCGTCAGCCGGTGGCTCGGGCGGTGTCCAGGCGACGGTCGGCTGGTCCTCCGGGGCGACGGACTGATCGGGACCCGTACCGTCGGGCCGACGGCCGGGGTCGTCGGGTGGCTGCGTCATCCTGCTCCCCTTCCCTGCGTGGACACAGGTGCCATGATACGGGCCAGATTCGAGGTTGGAGGCACGGATGGGCACCCACGCGGCAACTCCATCGGAGGGTGCCACCTGCGCCCGCTGTGGCGATCCGATCACGCCGGGATCGCCGCTGTTCTCGGACCACGTCCGCTCAGCGGATGGCCAGCTCCGCTGCGCGGAGTGCGAGCGAGCGGAGCGCGGCATCGTCATCCCGGACATCGAGCGCCCGGACGTTCCCATCACGCAGCCGAACACGAATTTCCCCAGCTCGCACTGATTCGTCCGCCTGGCGCGATGCCCCGCTGGCGGTCGCCGGCGCCGACGGGATGGTGAACACGGAGGTCTCCTTCTCCGTCGCGTTCTCGAGCTCGAGGGTTGTCTGTACGCGATACGTCGCCAATCGCTCAAGCCCCGCCGGCAAGTACCTCCGTCCTGGGTCGCCGATCAGCACGCGCGTGCCACGCCATGCCGCGACCCGGAGCCATTCGATGACGCGGGTGCCCATCGTCTGCTCGTAGCACACATCGCCCGCCAGGATCACGTCGCAGACAGGCGGTGGCGCGCTGAGCGGGTCGCTGCGGGCGAACCCGACATGCACCCGGTTGCTCCGGGCATTCAGCGCCACGGAGGCCTCGGCGAGAGGATCGATGTCGAAGGCACGGACCGAGCCGGCCCCGGCTTGCGCGGCGACGATGGCGCACAGGCCGGATCCCGAGCCGACGTCGACAACCCGCCGACCGGCGACCTCGTCCGGATGCTCGGCGATGTAGCGAGCGAGCCCGAGTCCACCAACCCACGCGAACGCCCAGAAGGGCAGTCCCGGATCGGACTGTCCCAGCTCCTCGGCGGCCAGGTGTGCGGTGACGGCGACATCGTCGGCAAGGTGCAGCCGCACGCCCGGGAGGTCCGGAACAGCCTGGAGGCGCGTCACTCTCCGAACGAAGGCGCGGCGGTTGGCAGGCGATGGACCGGGCACCAGCTCAGCCTACCGCCGGACATGACGACGCCCGGAGGGCCTGCGCCGCTCCGGGCGTTGAACTTGCTGGGCCTACTGTAGGTCGCCGTCGATGGTCAGACCGTCAGGCGAGCCGTTCCTACGACTTGGCTTCCCGGGGCGCTCGGCCGGCTATCGCCTCCCGCCCAGGATCCGCTGCGCGGCCATCGCAGCGATGCCGGCGAGCGCCACCTTGGCGATCGGATTGTCGAGGGCACCACCGGTGCCGCCCTTGCCCAGGAGCTGCTCGAAGATGCTCGGCTGCTGCTCGCGGAGGCTGGTCGTCATCTCGGCCAGCTCGCCGGGGTTGTTCTGCATCCGGTCGTCGATCCCGTCGTCGTTGAGGTCATAGTCTGGGACGGTGACGCCCCGCTGGTTGGCGCGCGTCCGGAGCCAGTGGGAGAACTCGGCACGCTCTGCCGGCGACAGTCGATCGAACGCCTCTTCGGCGGATTCTCGGTACTGGCTCCGCGAGAGTTCGGGTGTCACCCGTTCGTATCGATCGACTGCCTCACGGTCGTCGATCCCGTCGTACGGAGATCCCTTCTCGAAACGATCGATGAAGTCCTCGTACTCGGTCCGCTGCTCTGGCCGTCCAAGGACGCGTTCTAGCAGATCCATGGTGCGTTCTCCCGTCTCTGGGGGTTGAGGTATTGGGGAACACTGATCGTGCGATCAGCCACGTAGCGTGCGGGACCCCCGTGCGCCGGAGACGACTTGCAACAGGGCGACAACCGAAGCTGGGATGACCGTTGGCTGGAGGTACCGTCGGGACCTCACCCTTCCGGGGTCTAGACCCGTGACCGTGCCCTACCGATAAAGGGGCAATGTCCCGTCGCGTCAGCTGCCTGCCATCCGCCGATACCGCCTTCACGTGCGCTGCGTCTGCCGCCCTGGATGGGATCGACGGCGACGCTGACGCCGAGCACATCGCGGTCATACTGACCGATCTGCTTCGACCCGCGTACCCGACCGTCGAGGTCCACCGTCAGGAACCCTTGGCGCAGATGTTCGATGACGAGGTGTGGTACGCCTACCGTGACGGCAAGCCGGTCGCGGACAGAGGCCCTAGGTCACATCAGCGAAGAGCGCAGGCGCTGGGACGCGCCCGGTGATCCGTCCGGCGCTCGGGCCGGCGGAGCGCCTGTCACGGCTGCGGTCTGAGGACCGGTCTTTGCTGGAGCATCGTCGATCCGGCCACCGAACCGCAACACCAGCGACCGGATCAGGGGATCACGCAGGGCGTCGCTCGCGATATCGATGGCCGGCCCGCGGTCGGTCGGGATCAGGATGGCATCGACCAAGCCATCGCGATATCGACGAATGGCGGCCGCGGCCAGGTACGCCTCGTCAGGCTCTTCGAAACGGACCCAGCGGCGAGGGGCTTCCATCGAATAACGCTCCCTCGCGGGCGTGACGCGGACGCTCACAGGTGAC
>JARDZW010000132.1 GCA_029240655.1 Chloroflexota bacterium | reverse complement strand
TATCGAGACCGCCGGAGTAGGCGAGGACGACCTTGTTCATGGCGGACGACGGAGCCTCCGAGCTCAATACGGGGATGTGGCGGTCACGGCGAGCGAGTCTTGAAGGGCTCGGAACCGTTCGAGCCAGCGCTCGAGGCGTGGCTCGTCGGCGAATAGCACCAGGAGCGTATTGTCGCCCGCGAGCGTGCCTTCCTGTTCGTGCAGCGTCGATTCGTCGATGGCCTGCGCGACCACACTCGCCGTGCCCGGGGTCCCGGTCAGGACGAGGATGAGGCCGCTCCGCCCGACGGTGACCGGGACGTCGGTCAGGATGCGGCGCAGGCGTTCGTCCGAGGCAGCCGGTAGCGGCGCGGCGACGTCTTCGCGGGCGACATAGGCATGCCCGTTTGCACTGCCGTTGCCGCGCGGTGCCTTCAGCAGGCCGAGCTCCGTGATGTCGCGACTGACCGTCGCCTGCGTGACGTCGAATCCCTGCTCCACGAGCGCATCGACCAGCTCGCGCTGGCTGCCCACCGGTCGCGACGCGACGAGCTGCCGGATCGCCCGCTGGCGGAGGCGCTTGAGCTCCTGGCTCGGGGTCATGCGGCTCCGACCGGCGCGGCGCGCCCTGCGGTGATGCGTGTCCCGAAGGCCGGATCGTCGAGCGCCCGTTCCAGGGCCCGCTCCGCGGCCGAGTCCGCGATGATCGCCTCCGAGCCCTCCCAGCCCAGCGCGGACAGCGCGGCCCGGACCTTGGGCACCATGCCCCCGGCGATGACGCCGCCATCGATCAGGTGCTCCGCCTCCGCGACGGTCAGCGTGTCGAGCTTGCGCCCACCGGCATCGCGCACCCCGTCGACATCGGTCAGCAACACGAGCTGGCGGGCACCGAGTCCGGCGGCGATGCCGGCGGCTGCGTCGTCGGCGTTCACGTTGCACACGATCCCGTCCGCATCACGTGCCAGCGGCGCCACCACGGGCACCTGGCCGCCGACGAGGATCGCATCGAGCAGGTCGCGACGCAGGTCGGTGACGCGAGCGACGAGTCCGAGCTCCGGGATGCGCTCTGCGACGAGCAGCCCGCCGTCAACACCGCTGAGGCCGACCGCATCGACTCCGAGATCGCGCAGTGCGGCAACCAGCTCGCTGTTGACCACGCCACGCAGGACGGCGGCGGCGACCTCCAGGGACTGGGCGTCGGTCACGCGGAGGCCGCCCTCGAACCGGCTCGGGACGCCCAGGCGCTCCAACCACTCGGTGATCCGCTTGCCGCCGCCGTGGACCAGCACCACAGGGCGACGACGCGCCACCGCGGCCACATCCGCCAGCACGTGGCGCTGATCGGCGATCGTCGTTCCGCCCAGCTTGACGACGAGGATCTCGCTCACGTCGTGTACTCGCTGTTCTCGATCACATAGGCCTCCGTCAGGTCGCAGCCGAAGGCTTCGCCCGTGCCATCATCGAGCCCGAGGTCGAGCTCGATCACGAGCTCGGGGGCGTCCATCGCGGCACGAGCCGCGACGCGATCGAAGTCGAGGGGACCGCCCCGGGCGCCATCGAAGACGAGATGGCCGGCGATCGAGATGCGCAGGCGGTCGGGATCGAGGGTCGCGGGCTGTCCGGCGCGTGCAGTGGCCGCATCCGAGCCCAGGCCTGCGGCCTCGAGGACCGCCTGGCTCGCGACGGTGGCGTTGCCCGCGGCACCGGCGATGCGGCCCCAGTTGGGATCCTTGCCGTGCGCCGCAGCCTTGACCAGGCTGCTCGACACGACCGCGCGCGCGACGGCCCGGGCGTCCGGATCATCGCGGGCCCCACGGACGGCGGCGGTGATCAGGATCGTCGCGCCCTCGCCGTCGGCTGCCTGTTGCCGCGCGAGGTCACGCGCCACCGCCTCGATCGCGCCGCCGAGGGCGATCGCCGACGGACTGCCTGCGGTCACCGGGGCGCTGGGTGTCGCGCCGGAGGCGAGGACGAACACCGTGTCATTCGTGCTCGTGTCGCCATCGACCGAGAGCTGGTTCCAGGTACGGGCGGCGGCCGGCCGAAGGAGTCCCCACATCACGTCCGGTTCCACGGCAGCGTCGGTCAGGATCACCGACAGCATCGTCGCCATGTTCGGATGGATCATGCCGACGCCCTTCGCGATCCCGCTGACGGTGATGGACACGTTCGAGCCACCGCCGGTCCCGTGGGGTCCGGGCAATCCCACGATCGTGCTGGCCACCTTCGCGGCCGAGTCCGTCGTGCGCAGGGCATCGGCCGCGGCGTCGAACCCCGCGTCGGCGGAGGTGAGCTGCGGCACCAGGGCCTGCAGCCCGGCCGCCACACGGTCGAGCGGCAAGCGCGTGCCGATGATGCCGGTCGAGAGATGGAGCACGTGTGTGCCATCGACACCGAGCGCGCCCGCCACCAGCCGCTCTACCCGCTCCTGGTCCTCGTCACCGGCCGTCCCGGTCGCCGCGTTGGCGCAGCCGCTGGTCGAGACGATCGCTTGCGCCCAGCCGAAGCCACCACGCGGGTCACCGGAGGTCGTCGCGAGGTTGGCCCTGGACCGACGGACCGGCGCGGCCACGAACGCGTTCGGCGTGAAGACGGCGGCGACCGCAGCGGGACCATCCGTCGTGGCGACGAGCGCGAGGTCCGGCCGGCCGGAGGCCTTGATCCCGGCGGCGAGCCCGCCGGCGCGGAAGCCGTTCGGCATGCTGGCGCGTCGCCCGACCGGTGGGAGGCCCGTCTCCGATGCCGGGTGGGACGTACCGGACATGGTGGCGGTCATCGCAGGCGACCCTTCGGACACTACGGGGCCAGGGGGAGCTGCGCGAGACCGGCCGTCTCGGGCAGGCCGTGGACGAGATTGAAGGCCTGGACGGCCTGTCCGGCCGCGCCCTTGACGAGGTTGTCCTCGACGCCGATGGCGATGATCCGGCCGGTGCGTTCATCGAGCCGGACGTGAACGAGCACGTGATTGCTGCCGGTCGTGTGCTTGGTGGACGGCGGCGCGGCCACGACCCGGACGAACGGCTCGTCCGCGTACGCGGCGGCGTAGCGCTCGTCGAGCTCCGCCTGCGTGATGGGACGCGTCGGTCGAACGTGGCTGGTCGAATGGATGCCACGGGTCATCGGGACGAGATGCGGCACGAAGTCGACGGTGATCGCACCCGGGTTGGCGCCCGGATCCAGGCCCTCGCCTGCGGCGGCGGCGGCGAGCTCCTGCTCGATCTCGGCAACATGGCGGTGACCGCCCAGCCCGTACGCTTTCACGTTCTCGTTGACCTCGCCGTACATCATCTCGGCCTTGGCCTCGCGTCCGGCGCCGGACACCCCGCTCTTCGCGTCAACGACCAGGTCGCCGATCAGGCCGGCACGAGCCAGGGGCGCGAGAGCCAGGATGGTCGCGGTCGGATAGCAGCCCGGAGCGCCGACCAAGGCGACCGGCTCGTCGACGAGGGCGGCGAGGTCAACCCGATGCAGTTCCGGTAAGCCGTATACGGCCACGCCTAGCAGCTCGGGCGCCGGATGCTCGAAGCCGTACCAGCGCGGGTAGTCCGCCGCGTCCCGGAGCCGGAAGTCCGGCCCGAGGTCGATGACCGCCGCGCCGGTACGCACGAGCTCCGGGACGAGCTTCGCCGCCGCGCCATGGGGGAGGGCCAGGAACGCCGCGTCGACCTCGGGCAGGTCGGCGCCGACGGTCAGCTCGGTCGTGGCGAGGTGCGCGTGGTGGTCGCCGACGGGCTCGTTCTGGCGGTCGCGGCCGGCGAGCCCGACGATCTGGACGTTCGGATGCCGGCTCAGCAGCCGGATCAGCTCCCCGCCGCCGTAGCCGGTCGCGCCGATGATCCCGACCCGGATGCGTCGCGCGCCATCGATGCCGGGTGTGCCCCGCTCCGAACGCGGGAGGATCCCCGACGGCCGGTCCGTCGCGATCGCTGCGGGCGACCCGAGTCCTGCGCTCACTGGCGCACGAAGCCGTTCTCGGAATGCTGATCCGGATGGCTCGCCGGGATCGGATGGACCGTCGTCATGGGCGTATGACGATACATCACGCCTGCATAATGATGCAAGTCGGGTGAGACGCGCGCCGCACCCAGCTGAATACCGAAGTTTACTGGTAGGACTTCTGTGCTATCGTCGCGCTCCCCGACCCCCACGGAGACGCCCTATGCTCAGTGCCATCCCCACCGCCGCCGCCGCGCACCTCCCGCCGGCGCGCATGATCGACCCTCGCGGTCACCGGTTCGGAGCCGGGATCTCGGCGATCGTCCTGATCCTGGCCGCGGTCACCGGGGCGACCTGGCTCGTGGCGGTCGTGTTGCTCTCGATCGGGGTCAGTGCGGCCTTCGGGCTGCGCTACTCGATCTACGGCGTCGCCTGGCGCCGCATCGTCGCCGTCGCCGGCCTCGGAACGGTGGAGCCCGAGCACGAGTACCCGCCCAGGTTCGCGCAGGTGCTCGGGAGCGTCGCTCTCACGTTGGCCCTGGTGGCATTCGCCGTCGGCGCGACGACCGTCGGCTGGGTCTTCACGCTCGCGGTTGCTGCCCTGCAGACCCTGCTGGCGGTGACCGGCTACTGCCTGGGTTGCCGGCTGTACTTCCTGCGCTGGTGGGTGCCGGAGCTCGTCACTCGCCTGTGGACCCGCGGCCGCGTACGGCGGCTCACCTTCGACACCGAAGCGATCCGTTACAGCTGACCGCGCCCCGCCCGTCCCGCCCTAGGCCAGGACCTCGGGCCGCTGATACGGACCGGTCGAGATCACCAGGCCGGCCGCCTCGAACGGACGCTCGCCGCTGGACGCGATGCGATAGCGGTGATGCACCACGGTCGCCCCGGCCGACAGCATCGCGTTGATCGGGCAGTACTTGGTCGCCGAGAGCTCGATCGAGCGGCGGATCGCCGCCTCGGACAGGCCGGTCCCGTGGACCACGTGCACGAGCTCGATCTCCGTGTAGACCTGCGGATACTCGTCGCGTTGGCTGCCGCTCGCCTCGATCTCGTACGAGGAGATGGCCTGGCGCTTCTTGATCGCGATCGAGATGACGTCCATCGCCGTGCACGCGGCGAGCGCAGAGAGCACCGTTTCGACCGGGCTACCACCCTGGTTCGACCGTCGCTCGTCGAAGGAGATGACGTGTCCGGAGCTCGGCTCCGCCACGAACAGCATCCCGCCGCGATGCTCGAGGCGGACCGACTTGTGGGTGGGCATCGCCGGTTCAGTAGGACGCGGCGGGCGTCGCTTCCTCCGCCGGCCGCTCCGACAGGAACTGCTCGCGATACAGGCGCGCGTACAGGCCGCCCTGGGCCAGCAGCTCCGCATGCGTGCCACGCTCGACGATCCGCCCGCGGTCGTAGACGAGGATCCGGTCAGCGCGCAGGATCGTCGAGAGCCGGTGCGCGATGGCGATGGTCGTGCGGCCCTCCATCAGCCGCTCGAACGCGGCCTGGATGAGTCGCTCTGACACGGTGTCGAGCGCGGACGTCGCCTCGTCGAGGATCAGGATGCGCGGATCCTTGAGCAGCACGCGGGCGATCGCGATCCGCTGCTTCTCGCCTCCGGACAGCTTGTACCCGCGTTCGCCGACGACGGTCTCGTAGCCTTCGGGAAGCTCCATGATCCGCTCGTGGATCGCGGCCGCGCGAGCGGCCACCTCGAGCTCCTCGTCCGTCGCCTCGGGCCTCGCGTAGATGAGGTTCTGGCGGACGGACGCGTGGAACAGGTACGTCTCCTGGGTCACGACCCCGATGATCTGGCCGAGCGATGCGAGCTTGATGCGCCGGATGTCCCGACCGTCGATCTCCACGGCTCCGGCATCGACGTCGTAGAGCCTCGGGATCAGGTACGTCGTCGTGGTCTTGCCCGAACCCGATGGCCCCACGAGCGCCACCAGCTCGCCCGGCTGCGCCTCGAAGTCGATGCTCTCCAGCGCGAAGGTCGGGAGCATCTCGATCGCGGGCGCTTCGGCCAGGGCATCGTCGGGCAACATCCCTTCGGCGAGTGCCTCGACGGCCTCCTCCTCGACCGGGGCGGCGGCGAGCGCCGCCTGGATCTCCTCCGCTTCGCGATGCTGGTGGCCCTGAGCGAGCGCGTCATGGGCCCGCGCCGAGGGCACGGCCTCGGTCGGGTAGCGGAACCAGACGTCGTGGAAGCGGACCTGCCCGCGGACCTGGTCGTGCGCCAGGGCCACGGCGTCGGGCGCATCGACGATCTCGGGATCCATCTCGAGGTACTCGAAGATCCGGTCGAACAGTGCGAGCGAGCCCTGGATCTCGACCTGCACGTTGAGCAGCTGGCCAAGCGGGAAGAACAGCCGGCTCTGGAGCGTCGTGAACGCGACGATCGCGCCCGCGGTCGGGGCGTTCGGATCCCCGTTGGCGGCGAGCGTTCCGGCCAGCCAGTACACGAAGGCCGGCATGATGCTGAAGATCGTGCCGATGATCATGAAGAACCAGCGGCCGACCATCGCCTGTCGGATCTGGAGTCCCGCCAGGTCCCTGTTGATCGCCCGGAACTTCTTGATCGCGTTGGCCTGCTGGCCAAAGGTCTTCGAGAGGAGCATGCCCGACACGCTCAACGTCTCCTCGGTGGTGGCACTCATCTCCGCCATGGACTTCTGCGTCTCGGTCGAGATCTCTCGCCGGACCTTGCCGACCCGGTAGGTCAGGTACAGGAAGAACGGCAGCAGGGCGAGGGACAGCACGGCCAGCTGCCAGCTCAGGATGAACATGGCCACGATCGTGCTGATGGCGATCGCCAGGTTGCTGGTGATGGAGCTCGCGGTGTCGGTGACGACAGCCTGGACCCCACCCACGTCGTTCGCCAGTCGGCTCTGGATCTCGCCGGTCCGCGTCTCGGTGAAGAAACGCAGCGGCATCCGCTGCAGGTGCGCGTACAGCGCGCCGCGCAGGTCCTGCATGACGTTCTGGCCGATGACGTTGTTCAGGTAGCTCTGGCCGACGCCGATGAGTCCGGTCACGATCGGCAGGATGATCATCAGCCCGACGTACAGGTTCAGCTTCTCGTACTGGCCACCGATGATGACTTCGTCCAGCAGCACGCCCAGCAGCAACGGATTGACGAGGCCGATGAGGCTGGTGGCCAGGATCGCGACCAGGACGACCACGACCTGCAGGCGATAGGGCCCGAAGAAGGCGACGATGCGTTTGAGCGTGCGGGCGCGCCGCTCCTTGGGAACCGGGGTGAACTCGGTGGTGGGTCCACCCCACATCCCGCCACCGCCGACCATGCGCCCGGTGCCGCGGCCGCCGCCTCCCGCGGCGCCGCCCGTGGCGGTTCGTGTGCCGCCGCGCGGAAAACCCATTACCAGGCGGTCGCGGTCGCGGCTTCGGTGATCCCCTGGGCCTCGAGCCAGCGTTCGGCGTCGATGGCCGCCTTGCAGCCGTCGCCGGCCGCGG
>JARDZW010000026.1 GCA_029240655.1 Chloroflexota bacterium | reverse complement strand
CCCGCCGGCGACTCGCCGGCGTCCATGTCTCTCCCCGTCAGCCCTCGTACTCGAAGCCGATCTTGACCTCGACGCGGTACTCGACGATCTCGCCGTCGGCGACGACGGCGCTCGATTTCACGACCTCGACCGTCTGGATGTTGCGCACGGTCTTCGAGGCGGTGGCAACGGCCTGACGGGCGGCGTCGCTCCACGACTTGGGGCTGGTCCCGACCATCTCGCGGATGATGATGACGCCCACGGGTGCTCCTCCTGATCGGCCGGTTTCGGGGCGCCCATCATGCCATGGGACTGCCCGCTGGCAGCGATCAGGACGCGGGTTCGGGGGCGCCCGACGACGCCACGATACACGGAGGTTCGCCGGCCCCGGTTCCGCCGCTCGGGCGTGATTCACGTTGCGCCGAGTAGACCTCGTGGAGTTGCCTGTCGTGCGCGTGGCTAGACGTGCGCTGGCGCCTCGAGCGTTCCGGCACGGACCTTGTCGAAGCACGAACTGCAGTACACCGGCCGGTCGTTGCGCGGTGCGAACGGCACGACCGCCTGACCGCCGCACGCGCCGCAGATCGCCGCGTGGAACTCGCGGGGACCCTCGTTGGTTCGTGCGCGCTTGGCGGCCGCTCGGCAGGACGGGCAGCGCTGCGGATCGTTGACCAGGCTCTTGCTGGCATAGAAGGCCTGCTCGCCGGCGGAGAAGATGAACTCCTCCGCGCAATCGCGACAGGTCAACGTACGGTCTTCGTACACCCTCTCCAGACCCTCCTCGGCTCGCGCTCGCCAAGACCCGTCAACACCGCGCCCCCGTGGACCGGATCGACGGTGCGGGCGCGCCTGGCTTTGGGCGGCGCGCTCGAGGTCGGTCCGGGCTCGGCCCGGGACTCTTAGCGGAGAAGATACGCGCGCCGTCAAGGCCTTTGGTCGACGTTCTCCACAGCGCGCACCGACACTCGGTGCGAACCTCGTACAGATTGATGCGATTCGAAGTCCCGCGGAGGGACAACGACGGAGCCGCGGCTTGTTCCTTCGAAGGCGTGAATCCCGCACGGGCCAACCTGCAACCTTCCCGATAGGCCGCGAGCGGACAATCCGAAGATGAACACCCAGCGTGCGCAGGAAGCGGCCGGACGACACATCGAGGTGCACTTCGCCGACGAACGTGAGCTCATCGTGGTCGATCTTGCCGATGACGCCGATGCCGATGATGTCGCTGACGCGCTCGTCCGCTGCCTCGATGCCCCCACCGCCGATGAGGCGGAAGGTCGATTGCAGGCCGGCCTCGGGGACGTCGGCGGTACCGTCACGCGGGCCCCGTAGGCGCGCAGGCGCATTCTCGGAACCGCGCCGGGCACAATGACGTCCGGCACCCATGCCACAACAACGACGCCGTATGGCGTCCCTCCTGCTCACGCCGGCCCTTGCGGTCCTGTTCGCGGCCTGTAGCGCCGCCGGCGCGTCCCCGGCCCCCGCCAGCCCCGCACCCAGCGCGGCCCCATCGGTGGCGCCCTCCGCTTCGAGCAACCCCGACTCGATCGAACACAAGACCGGCGCCACTGACATCGTCCTCCGCTACGAGGAGGGCGGCGGTTTCATGATGCCGGCCTTCACGGCGGCCGCGGTCCCGCACTTCACGCTCTACGGCGATGGGACCGTCATCTTCCGAAACCCGATGGCCGAGGTGCCCCCGGCAGAGGGATCGGTCTTCAAGATGAACCCGTTGCGCACCGCCAAGCTCAGCGAGGCGCAGATCCAGGAGCTCTTGCTGCTGGCCCTCAGTGAAGGTGGCCTCGCGGTCGCCCGACCGAATTACACGAACGACATGATCGCCGACGCTTCGACGGCCATCTTCACGATCGAAGCCGGCGGGATCAAGAAGACCGTCTCGGTCTACGCCCTCGGGCTCGAGATGGAAGGCGTCGCCGACGGCGCAGCACGCGCCGCGTTCAAGAAGCTCGCGGATCGCCTCTCCGACTTCGACCAGGGCGGCACGATCCCGACCGACGTGTACGAGCCAGAGGCCTACCGCGGCGTGCTGTTCGAAGCGCCCGGCATCGAAGCCGCCGACGTGCGAGCCTGGCCCTGGCCCGATCTCACGCCGGCCGACTTCAAGGTCGACCCCGACCCCAACGGCAACCAGTTCCCGCACCGCGCGATGACCCCCGCCGAGGTCGACCTTCTCAAGATCACCGACTACGAGGGCGGCCTCCAGAACGTCGTCATCACCGACCCAGACGGCAAGCCCTACACATTCAGCCTCCGGCCCCTCCTCCCGGGCGAAACCAAGTAGCTCCTCGCAGAGCGGGTCCTGTCACCGGGTGCGAGCGGGGGCCGGGCGACCGCCCGGGGACAGGACCCGCCGCCTACGCCCCAACCTCGGCGAACCGATCCCCGGCATAGCTCACGAACCGCGTCTGGCGCTTCTTGAACCACAGTTGGATCTCGCCGGTGGGGCCATTGCGGTGCTTGGCGAGCTTGAGGTTGATGACTTCGCCGTCGGTCTCCTGGTCCTCGGGGCCGCTGCGTTCCTTGTCGCGCCACAGGAACATCACGAGGTCGGCGTCCTGCTCGATGGCGCCCGACTCACGCAGGTCCGACAGCCGTGGCTCCTTGGACTCGCGCATCTCGGGCTGCCGGGACAGCTGGGACAGGGCGATGACCGGCACGCTCAGCTCGCGCGCAAGCGCCTTGAGTCCGCGCGAGATCTCCGACACTTCCTGGACGCGGTTGGCGTCGCGGTTCGTCGTGGTCGCCTGCATCAGCTGCAGGTAGTCGACGATGATCAGGTCGAGGCCCGATTCCGCTTGGAGCCGGCGCGACTTCGTCCGCAGCTCCATGGCCGAGATGTTGGGCGAGTCGTCGATGTACATCGGCGCTTCCGACAACGAGTTCATCGCCGGCGCGATCCGCGCGAAGTCGAGCTCTTCGAGGAACCCAGAGCGCAGCCGCTGCGAGTCGATATTGGCGACGCTCGACAGCATCCGGAGCACCAGCTGCTCCTTGCTCATCTCGAGGCTGAAGACGCCGACGGTCTTGCGCTCCTTGACGGCGGCATGCTCGGCGATGTTGAGCGCGAAGCTTGTCTTGCCCACCGACGGGCGGGCGGCGAGGACGATGAGGTCGCTCGGCTGGAGGCCGGTGGTCAGGGCATCGAGGTCGGCGAAGCCCGTTCGGACGCCGGAGATCTCGCCGCGGTGGGCGTGCAGGTAGTCGAGCCGGTCGTACGCGTCGTGGAGCAGCGACTTGAGCGGCGAGAAGCCCGCTTCGACGCGTTTCTGGCTGACCGCGAAGAGCTCGGACTCGGCGCGATCGATGGCCTCCTGGATCTCGGCCGGATCCTCGTAGCCGATCCCGGCGATCCGGCCCGCGGCGCCGATGAGGTTGCGCAGGACCGCCTTGCGCTCGACGATCCGCGCGTACTGCGCGGCGTGGACCGCGGTCGGGGTCTCGTTGCTGAGGCTGGACAGGTAGGCCCGCCCGCCGATCGCCTCGAGCTCCTCTCGCCGCTCGAGCGATTCCGCGACGGTGACGATGTCGATGGGCTCACGGCGTTCGAACAGGTCGATGATGGCGGCGTAGATCCGGCCATTGGCCTGACGATAGAAGTCCTCGGGCCGCAGGAACTCGGCGACCTCGACCACGGCGTCGCGGTCGATGAGGATCGCGCCGAGCACGGATTGCTCGGCTTCGAGACTTTGCGGCGGCAGGCGGTCGATCACGGTACGGCAGGGCTCCGACGGGACGGGTTGGGGGCGTCATCATCGGCGTGCGAACCCGGGATCAGGTCAACGAAGCAACCAAACTCCGCTCCTCGCATCCACGTGAATCCCCCGACTGTGGGCGACCTGTGGACGATTTCGTGGATATCCCCAAGTCATCAGTGCGCCGTATGGCGGACGCTCAAAGAACAGAGGATCGGCAACGGGGCGTTCGAGGCCAAGGCGGACGGTGAGCACGAGAGCGAGCGCACTAGAAGTGCGTGAGCGAACGCGCGGAGCCGTCCAACGCGGGCATCGGGCGTCCAGCGCCGCCGCCCTCAATCGAGCTTGCGGATAACGCCGATCAGTTTTCCCTGAATGCGGACGTCGTCATAGAACTGTGGCGGGTATGCCTGATTGGCGGGCTGGAGACGGATCTTGTCCTTCTCCTTGAAGAAGCGCTTGAGGGTGACCGCGTTCTCCTCCACCTGGGCGACCACGATGTCCCCGTTACGAGCGGTGGACTGCGGGCGGATGAGGACGAAGTCGCCGTCCGTGATGTGCGCCTCGATCATCGAGTCGCCGCGGACGCGCAGGACGTAGGCGTCCCCGCTGGGGGCGAGCATGTCCGGGACCGACATGGACTCCGACGCATCCTGATACGCCTCGATCGGACCGCCGGCGGCGATCTCACCGATGATCGGGACGATGAAGGAGTCCGGCGTCGTGGCCTGGGGCACGAGCTCGCTCGAGAGGCCGAGCCGGATCGCGGCTGTGGGCGTGAGGCGGATCGCCCGGCTTTGCGCGGCGCCGCGCTCCAGGTAGCCGTCGCGTTCCAGGATCTGCAGGTGGTGGTGGACGGCGGACGTGGAGGCAAGCCCGACGGCCTGGGCGATCTCCCGGACCGAGGGCGGATAACCGCGGGCGCGCAGGGTCGCGGCGATGAAATCGAGGATCCTGACCTTGCGCTCGGCGTCGTGCTTCGTCACTCGCGCCTCCTTGCCCTGCATGATACCGAACGGACGTTCGATGTCAAGGCCGGCCCAGCGGGCCGGGCTCGCATCGCTGGTAGACTCCCCGTCCCGCGCGCACGAGCGCGGTCCGCCATCTACCAGGGAGTCGAGATAGCGAGCATGGCCAAGGGAAAGAGTCCCGGATGGGTCGGCTTCAGCCGGATGGTGTCGCTGCTGGCGTTCCTGCCGGTCGCTACGCGGATCCCGGATTACGCCCGCCTGATCACGGCCCTCGTCTTCGACGAGCGGATGCCGAACGACCGCAAGGTCCTGCTCGGTGCGGCGGCTGGCTACATGGTCCTCGGGCGAGATCTCGTGCCCGACAGCCTGCCGATCCTCGGTGGTCTCGACGACCTCGTCGTCGTCGTCCTGGCGGTCGATCTGTTCCTCGACGGCGTCCCACCCGAGCTCCTCCACGAGAAGCTCGACGACCTCGGCATCGACCGCGTCGCCTTCCATCGCGACATCGCCCAGATCCGGCGCTTGACGCCGGGCCCCGTCCGGCGGACCATCCGGCGGATCCCCGCCCTCATGGCCGGCGCGGGGCGTGTCATCGAACGATCCGGGATCGCGCCGCGCGTGCGGGCCTGGGTCACCAAGGAGGGTCCCAGCACTTGAAGGTCATCCTGACCAGCGACGTAGAGAAGCTCGGCAAGAGCGGCGAGATGAAGCAGGTCTCGGACGGCTACGCGACCAACTTCCTCATTCCCCAGGGGGTCGCCGTGCCCGCCGCCGGCGGCGCCTACCGCGCGTGGCAGCACGACATCGCCAACCGCGAGGACAAGCGGAAGAAGGAACGCGAGGAAGCCGAGATCGCGGCGACCCGCATCGCCAGCACGACCCTCACGATGGGCGTGAAGGTCGGCGAGGGCGGCAAGCTCTACGGCTCGATCACATCGAAGGACATCGCCGACGCGCTCGCGCGGCGCGGTATCGAGGTCGACCGTCACAAGATCGACCTGGAAGAGCCGCTCAAGTCGCTCGGCACGTACAAGGTCGCGATCAAGGTCTTCACGGGGATGACCCCAGAAGTCACGATCGTGGTCGAGCCCAAGGGCTGACCAAGGGGTCCAGGTCGCCGCATCCCCGTCGACCTAGCGCAGACGCCAGACGCTGACCCCGTCCGCGGCGTAGATGGTCTCGAACAGCGGGCTCGCCGCGAAGTCGGTCGGCTCGCCGTCGTCGCACTCGAGCACGCCACCCGACGAGAGCACGTATGTCGCGCCGTACTTCGCCATGCGCTCGACGGCCCCCTCCGGGCCGTCGCAATACGCGGAATGCACGTCCACCTCGCGCGGCGCCGGGTCGTAGCCCAGGTTCGACACGTACGGACCGAACGTCGTGACGCGACGCCGGCCAGCGAGGTCCACCGGGGAGTTGATGAAGGCGTCGGTCAAGAAGACGGCGTCGTCTGGCGTGGACGTCTCGATCCAGCGGCCAGCCGCGGCCTGGGCAAGGCTCATGACCACCGCCGGATGCCACGCATGGTGGAGCGCGATCAGGCCCGGTGAGATCGCGCAGACTGCCAGCACCGTCACGATCGCCGGGCGCGGCCACCGGGCCACGAGCCAGGCCGCGAGGATCGCAGCCGAGATCCACATCATCTGGAAGTACTTGTTCATGTCGAAGTCGACGTCGCTGACGCGCACGACGTTGGGGACGACGAAAAGAGCAACGAGCCACGCCGCGAGGAACCCTCGATGTGGGACGCGTTCCGCGTCGCGCAGGAGCAGCAGCGCGGCGATCGCGAGCAGGACCGGCAGGCCAAGGTTGGTGACATAGAAGAAGACGACGGCCGCCGGCCCGTCGGCGAGACGTGCCTCGCTCCAACCCCACACGAACCGGAATGCGCCCTCCGCTTCCTGGAGCGATGCGGCCGGCAACACGTATGGCAACGCCAGCACGACCGGGGCCAGGAACAGCACGGCATCGCGCAGGACCGACCGGGCGCGCCACGCACCCGACGTGAGCACGAAGAGCCCGACGATCAGGTACACGGCAGGGAAGGCATGCAAATGGAATGGCGCGAGCAGCGCTGCGAGGAGCCCCGCCAGGAGCACGCCCGCAGGCCGGCGACCGAGACACGCCACGACGAGCAGCACGACGGCGACCAGGCCCGGCAGGCCGAACGTCGTCGCACGGTGCGGCAGGAGCCCGGTCCCGAGGACCGAGGCGATGCGGAAGAACGGCCAGCCTTCGGACCAAGAATTGTCATAGGGGTTCTGGGTGATGAGACCCAGGATGTCGGGGTTGCCGGCAAGCAGATCGGCCACGAGGCGCAGCCAGCCCATCCCGCCACCGAAGCACACGAGGATCGCGGCGATCGTCGCCACCACCCGGCGCCCGGTGAGCACGAGGGCGAGCGACCAGGCGACGAGGGCGAGCGCCGCCGCCATCAGCGCGCTCGAGAGGAAGAAGACGGGGATGATGGGGACGTCGGCCGCGGCGGCGGCGATCGCTCCGTGGAAGTCGGCGAACCAGTGGTAGGTCAGTGGCTCGCCCGCGAAATACGGCACCTCGGGTGGGAAGTTGCCGTGGACGATGCTGTTGCCGATCGCGACATGGACCAGCAGGTCGCTCCAGTTCCAGCCACCCGACACCATCCCGTCGGGTGTCTCGCGCCAGCCGTTCGAGCCCAGGATCATCAGGACGACCAGGCCGACCACGCCCGCGACGATCCAGGCCGGAGCATCCTCGCGCAGCCCGCGCCGCACCGCGGACGGGATGTCGGCCACGGCCGGGAACGACCAGGGCGCGAGCCACGGGTGGCGGATCCGAGTCAGCACCGCGGTCGCGAGCACGAGGACGAGGACCGCGACGAGGACCGCGATGCGCCCGAACCCATCGAGCCGGCTGACCAGCTCGACGAGGTGGGCCGACAGATAGGTGCTCGCGACGATGCCGACGCCGATCACCCCCGGTCGCGGCAGGTCCGGCGCCACACGACGCACGAGGACCCAGCCCGGAACGGCGAACAGCCACGGCCACACGAGCACGACCGCGAGGATCGGGATCGACCACGCCAGCACGAGCCCGGCCGTCAGGAAAAGGATCAGGCCCAGGGCCGGAGTCGAGGGCAGCGGATCGACGCCGATGCGGTCGTCGTCCGGCGTGGCGACGCTCACCCGCTGGACCCCCGAAGCCTTGGTCGACGAGTCCTCGGCCCGAACGCCCACGCTAGCGACCCGATGGCCGCGAAGACTCCGATGGCGAGGCCGAGGATCGCGTCCCACGGGAGGAACGTCTGGCGTACGACACTCGCGCCGGCGGGGACCGGCACGAGCTGGCCCGCCATGCCCCGCGCCGTATCGATCGGGGTGCCGTCGACGGTGGTCCGCCACGCCGGCCACCATGCGCGATCGATCCACAGCCATCCGGCCGCCGGCGCATCGATGACGACGTCGAGGGTGGCCGGATCGCGGGCCGACGGAGTCTGCTCGACGGCGGTGGCGATCGTCCGCTCGGCATCCATCTCGGCATCATGCGGCCGGATCGGCGAGGCGTTCCCCGCCGGCTCGAGTCGAACGACGTCCTCGGGGATCCAGTACGGAGGTCGGAGTGCGGCATCGTCCCGGCAGATCGTCGCCTCCTCGGCCGCCACGACCGCCAGCGGGCGCCCGGGGCAAGAGCGGTCGAAGGTGACCACCACATCAACGCCGACCGCGCGTCGGATGGCACCATCCGGGTCGTGGTCGGTCAGACGGTCGATGAGCCGGTCACTGGCGAGCAGGTCGAGCGAGCTGAACATCCGCAGGTCGGGGATGCGCGCCGCCGCGAGCTGGTCCGGCGAGCCTGCGTAGAACCCGCTGGGATCCACGGCGAACAGGCGCTGGGGGTCGGTCGCGGCGACGGCTCGGATGTAGTCGCCTTCGGCGTACGAGAAGTCACTGAGCTGTCGTGCCGGGTTGGGTTGCGGCCCCAGGAAGATCAGCGGGATCGCCGCGATCCCGACGGCGAGCGGTCCGAGCGCGAGCCGTGTCGCCGGCAAGCGATCGGCGCGCACCACCACGTACACCGCGGTCAAGCCGGCGACGACCTCGAGGAGCAGCGGCCAGGGCACGGTCAGCGCCGCGATGGCCAGTTCGCGCTGGGCCGCCACGCCGGCCTCGCCGAGGAACGACGAGGCGGCGAGGACAAGGCGGTCGAAGACGTTCGGGAACGCGATCGCGATCGCCGTCGTCACGGCGTATGCCGCGATGGGGACGGCGACCGCGATGGTGGCGCGGCGAACGGCGCCGCGCGAGCGCCCGAGACGACCGACGCCGATCCCGGCCAGCACCCCCAGGACGAGAGCAACCACGAGGTAGGAGCGCGTCGGGGAGCGCAGGCCGTTGAGGACCGGGATCTGCGTCCATAGCTCCGGGCGGAACGCCGCCACGATCGGGATCGCCAGGCAGGCGATGGCGAGTACGACGAACGGCCGTGCCCGCCGGCTCGGGACCGCGACAGCGGCGAGCGCCAGCACGGCCAGCCCCACGTAAGCCGACGCCTCGAACAGCGCAAACGGCCCATCGGGATACCAGGTCGTCGACGTTCGCCAGGCGCCCTCGGTGGACCGGACGAAGGCGTTCTGGAACCCGAACGAGAGGATGTCGAACGGTGTCGACGCGCTCGCGAACAGGTCTGTCGCGGACAGCGCCTCGCTCCGCACGGAGAGCGTGGTCAGGATGGCGGTCGGGAGGAGCTGGACGGCCCCGATCGCCCCGGCCAGGAGCGCGAGCCCTGCGATGCGCCCAAGCGTTGCCACCCGCGGGGCGGTCGCCAGCATCACGACGGCCGCGGCCAGCGCGGTCAGGAGCCACGTGTTCGGGTGCCCCGTCCAGGCCTGGGCGCCCAGCAGCAGACCCGCCGCCACCAGCCCCCCTCGTGTCGGGTGCGGGCGTCGCACGAGCGGCACGAGCACCCACGGCAGGAAGGCGTAGGCCGCCACGAGGTTGTGCCACTCGAGCTTGGCCGCGATGGCGCCACCGAGCACCGCGACGAGGGCCGCGAGGACGGCGCCGGACCGCGAGCCGGCGAGCACCAGGACCAGGGTCCCTGCCCCCGTCCCCGCGATGGTCAGGTGGAGCACGCGCGAGAGATCGAGCGCGATGAGCGGCGGGAACTGGAAGAGCAGCCAGTTGGGCGGGTAGAACGCGCCGATCTGCCCCTCGGCGTAGAGCGGATACCCAAGGCCAAGGTCATCGTTCCAAAGCGGCAGCCGCCCCTCGCCGAGGGCGTCGTGGAAGAAGCTGGCGAGGGGGAAATCGATCTTGGGGAGGTCCAGGTTCCAGAGCCATGGACCCGCCGGACCGTGGATCCGGGCAACCAGGATCGCAGCCGCGAAGGACACCAGCGCGAGGACCGCGATCGTTCCGCGCGTCGCGGGCGGCCGCCACCGGCGGAGGGCGACGGCCAGGCGTTCCGTGCCCTCGGCGAGTGTCCGGAGGGGCCGTGGTGGCGAAGTGCCGTCGGTCGCGGGCTCGTCGAATGAGGACCGCCCGCCGGGACTCGCAGCCATGCCGGCCTCCGCTGTGGCCCATGGCAGGCTGGCTGGCCGGAGCGCGCGGATCGCCAGCACCGCCATCACGGCCACCGTCACCGCCGACATCGCGTAGATGCCGGCGGGGCTGTAGATCGTCGCGCCGAGGATCCCGCGCCCGGGTCCCGCGTTGGCACCTGGCAGCGAGTACACCCAGTAGACGTCGAAGAAGACGATCGCCGACAGGGCGACATACAGGCGTCGCCACTCCGGACCGGCTGCGAGGAGCGGGAGTCCGAAGGCGAGCGCCGGGTAGAGGTAGCGCTCGTGGACGCGTGTCGGAAGGGCGAAGAACGCGACCGCGATGACGAGCGCCACGAACACGATGGCCGCCCCATCCGAGCGTCGGATGAGCACCGACAGGGCGACCAGTACGGCCGCGATGAACAGCAGATTCCCGATCCACTGCCAGGTGAGCGCGAACCCGCCGATCGCGAAGGCCACGGCCGTGTCGTCGACGACATGTCCTTCGGTCGCCCCGCTCGCGCCGACGATCACGACATCGAACAGCGGGTTCATCCACAGGTTGAACGCGTTCTGGGTCACCCCGGGGAAGGCCTTCGACGCGGCGATGAAGCGGGCGAGCAGACTGTGCGCCGGGTCGCTCGGGTCGAACAGCCGGAGGCCGAATGGCAAGCAGACGAGGATCAGCGTCGCTGCACTGGTGAGGAGCACAAGCCCGATCCGGCGCGGCTCGCGCGGCCACGCCGCACCGTTCCCGTCGGGCAGACCCAGCAGATGACGCCGCAGACCCACGATGGCGATGATCGGGATCACGAAGCCGTACTGGAACTTGAAGAGCATCGCGACGACGCCGACGGCCGCCGCGGCCTCGGTCCGGCCGGTGACGAGCAGGTAGATGGCCCCGACGGCGGCGAAGGTCGCGATCGAATCGTTCTGGCCCCACACCGTCGACACGAGGATGACCGCGGGGTTGAACAGGAAGACCGCCGCGGCAACCAGGCCGGCGCGCGGACCGAACAGCCGACGCGCCAGCAGGAAGAGGACGACCGCGAGGGCTAGGTCCGCCGAGATGAACGGCAGCTTGATCATGAGCGGCGTGACGTCCGCGCCGCCGAAGGCCTCGCTCCAGGTGCGACCCGCGATCCCGGTCAGCCAAAGGACATACAGGTAGACCGGCGGGTAGTCGGCGAAGTAGCCCGAGTCGGGGCGATAGAAAGCGCCCGGCCCGTTCGCCGCCAATTCGCGCGCCCAACGGGCCAGGAGGTCGAGGTCAGACTGATGCCCACTGTCGGGCAGGACGACGACGGCGATGACCAACCGGATCAGCAAGCCGCCAGCGAGGAGGAGCACCAGCGGCCGGACCGGCGGCCGACCCTCGTCGAAGCGTCGGGGCGCGATCACACCCACCAGTCGAAGTAGGTCGAGCCCATCCCCCACACGTTGATCAGGACGCCGATCGCGATCGCGATCCAGGCCTCGAGCGAGATGCGACCTTGCAGCCCCCGAGCTGTCAGCAGGAACAGGAATGGGTACAAGTCCTGCGCGTAGCGGAATCCGAACTGTTCGCCACCGGCGTCGGCGTGCAGGAGGATCGGGATGAGGATGAGGGCGACGGACACCCACGCCCCGAGGTTGAACCAGTCGGGTCGCCTCGCGCGGATCGACCACAGGAACAGTGGCGTCGTCAGCACGATCGACAGGCCGCCGAGGTGGCGCGACCCGATCCAGGGGAATCCATCGACCTGGGCAGGAGCGCTCAGGAACAGCGCATACAGCTTGCGTGGGATGTTGACGATGCTGAAGAAGCCATCCCGGTACTGCGTTTCCTGGAGCAGCCCCGGGATGAGGGCGTAGCCAGTCTGGAGCGGCGATTCGAACCGCATGTAGTTGTAGATCAGGTATCCGACAAGCGGAAGGGCGGCCCCGGCCGCGAGTGGCGTCCCGAGGTCGATGAACCGGCGCAGGCTCGGGCGGGCATCGCGGGCAGGCGGGCGGGCCACGAGCAGCGACCCGAACACGGTGCGATCGCTCGTCGCCTCCCGGTGCGCGGCGTCCGCGATGTAGGCCATGAAGAAGGGTGCGGCCAGCATCAGCGGCAGCCGCGAGATCACGGCCGCGCCGAACAGCAGGCCGATGAGACCGGCCCGCGCATCCAGCTGGCAGGCACGGATCGCGAGCAGCATGAAGAACGTGGCGACCACATGTGCGAAGTGCCACGCGGACCCCGCCTGGGCCGAGTACCAGACGATCGTACCGAACGCGAACACCAGCGCGAGGACGAGGGCCGGACGCCGCGCCGTGCCCATCCCACGCAGCAGCACGTGCATGACCACGACGTTCGCGGCGCCGAGCAGGATCGACGCCCACGCCTGGTCGAAGCCGGGCCCGAAGAGCAGCACGGCCGGCAGCAGGACGATGGCGGGCATCGGCGGGTAGACGACGAACGCCAGCCCGTTGAACGGGACCAGCTCGTTCAGATTCCCGGGCATCTCCGTCAGGCCAAGCCGACCGTGCAGGAATGCGTCCGCCAGGGGCACGAAGTAGTCGAGCTGCGCCTCGCGACCGTTGTTCAGCCAGGCGTAGACCGCCACGGCCAGGACGAACAGGCCCGTCGGGATGAGGACCCCGTCGACCAGCTCGGCACGGTCGGCAGCGGGTTCGGATCGGCGGTCTGCGTCGAGCGTCATCGCCTCCTGCCCTGGTCACGCCGACATCGGTGGTGGCCGGCGCGATGATACCCGGGCCATGACCGAGCGAACGATCCTCCACGTCGACCTCGACGCGTTCTTCGCCGCCGTCGAGCAACGCGATCGCCCGGAGCTGCGTGGCTTGCCCGTCATCGTCGGCGGCGATCCGCGTGGCCGCGGGGTCGTGTCGGCGGCGAGCTATGAGGCTCGGCGGTTCGGGGTGCACTCGGCGATGTCCCTTCGTGAGGCGGTCCGGCGCTGTCCGGATGGCGTGTTCCTGCCGGTCGACGGCCGGCGCTATCAGCAGGCCTCGCGCGACGTGATGGCGGTCCTTCGGCGGTTCACGCCGCAGGTCGAGCCGATCTCGATCGACGAGGCGTTCCTGGACGTCACCGGATCGCGCCAGCTCTTCGGCGACGGCGCCACCATCGCCAGGCTCATCAAGGCGGGCGTCCGCGAGGACGTCGGCCTGACCGTGTCGGTCGGGGTCGCAAGGACCAAGCTCGTGGCCAAGATCGCTTCGGACCTGCGCAAGCCTGACGGGCTGGTCGTCGTGGCCAGCGGGGAGGAGGCGGCGTTCCTGGCGCCACTGCCCATCTCGCGGCTGTGGGGCGTGGGCGAGAAGACGGCCGTGGTGCTGGCCGACTACGGGGTTCGGACGATCGGTGACCTCGCGGCGCTCGCGCCGGACGTGGTCGTCCGGCGCTTTGGCAAGCACGGTGGCTCCCTCGTCGAACGCGCGCGTGGGATCGATTCCGACCCGGTCCACGCGGGCGACCCGGCAAAGTCGGTCGGACACGAGCACACCTTCGATGTCGACACCAGCGACCCGGAGATCATCGAGCGCACGATCCTCGGCATGGCCGATGGGGTCGCCGGGCGGCTGCGCTCCGCCGGGGTGCGCGCGTCGACGATCGCCGTGAAGATCCGCGACTCGTCCTTTCGCACGATCACCCGGCAGCGGACCCTGCCGGAGCCGACGGACATGACCGAGCCGATCTTCCACACGGCGCTCGAGCTCGCCCGGCCGGAGGTGCGCGGAATCCGGGTGCGCCTGCTTGGGGTTACTGCGTCAAACCTGGGCGAACGCGAGCAGCTCGGACTGTTTCCCAGCGACGATCCCCGACATCGCGCCGCGATCGAAGCAGCGGACGAGCTTCGACGACGGTACGGCGAGGGAGCCGTCACGCGCGGTCGGCTGGTCGGTGCGCGCCTGCCCGCGCCCTTCGAGCGCGATCCTCGCAACCCGCTCGACGCACGCGCGCGTGGCGTGCCGGTCGAGGGTCCGGAGCCCGATCCCGATGCCACCACGGATCGTGACAGCCTAGGTGACACGGACCTCGACGACAGTCCACCCGACGACGCTTGACATCGAACACCTGTTCGGTCTAGTGTCGCTGCAGTCATCGAACAGATGTTCTGTCGGCCGAGTGCCCCGGGCGACGAGATCCAAGATCGTGTTGCCCCCGGAAAGGAACGAATGACATGGCATTCATCCGTGTCGCACCGGTCCAGGTCCACGTTCGGACGGACTGGTTCAGCGGTCGCCCACGTGAGGTCACCTGGGGCGACGAACGTCTTCCGATCACGCACCTCGCGGCTCTCCGCGAAGAGGCGGCCGCCTATCCGGTGATCACCGGTCCGCGCACCCTGTTCGAGGTGGAGACCCCTCGGGCGCGCCTGTCCCTCACGTATCAGCACCGGTCGCGCCGCTGGACCGTCACGGCAGTCGACGAAAACCGAAGGACAGCCGCCTAACTACTCATCAGCGTCGTTCGGGGCGGGGGCGCCGGTACCGCCCCCGCCCCAACGCGCGGCGCCGGACCGGTCGATGCCGGCGCTGGCGCAATCGGCGCGTTCGCTCACGCACGGCCACTGCGCTCGCCATCGTGCTCACACACCGCCCTGGCCTCGCCCGCCCTGCGCGCCGCGTACGTCCGGCCACCTACAATCGGTGCGTGACCCCAACTCCGAACCCCTCCGATCGCTTCGGCGACATGACCCTCAACGACTTCGTCGTCCGCCTCGGATCATCGGAGCCGGTGCCGGGCGGGGGCAGCGCGTCCGCAGTCGCGGCGGCGCTTGGCGCGAGCCTCGTGCGGATGGTCGCGTCGCTGTCGATCGGACGGCCCAAGTTCGCGGAGCACGAGGATCTCCTGGCGTGGGCGTTCGAGTCGGGCGATGACCTTGCGGGGCGGTTCCTCTCCATGGCGGACGAGGACGCGGCCGCGTTCGCGGACTTCGCTGCGGCCTTGAAGCTGCCCAAGACGACCGACGCAGAGACTGAAACCCGGCGGACCGCCCTTCGATCGGCTGCCCGCCATGCCTCGGAAGTGCCGCTCGCCTGCGTCGAGGCGTGCCTGGAGCTTGCCGGCGTCGTCGAGGCCCTCGCCGGCCGCAGCAACCCGAACGCCTCGAGCGACCTCAACGTGGCTGCCTTGCTTGCCGAGGCCGCCGCACGTGGAGCCGCCGCCAATGTCCTGGTCAACCTTCCATCCATCGCCGATCCACACGTCGAAGGCGAGATGACGGCGCGGGTGTCGGAGCTCCTGTCGGCGATCGAGGACCTCGCGACGCAGACGCGCGAGGCCGTCGGGAGCGGCGAACCCGGCGAACCGCGGCCGGCCCCGGAGCGCGGCTGACCGTGGCGGACGGCCCGACCGCACGTCGTCTCGAAGGGAAGCCGATCGCCGACGAGATCCGCGCCGCGGTAGCCGAAGACGTCATCGCATTCACCGCCGAGCAGGGTCGCCCGCCCGGCCTCGCCGTCGTCATCGTCGGGCGCGATGCGCCCTCGACCGTCTATCTCGAGCAGATCATCCGCGGCTGCGCCAAGGTCGGGATCGACGCACGGTTCGTGGAGCTGGAGGGCGAGGCGACCGAAGCCTCCGTCGTCGCCACGATCCGCGAGCTCAACGCCGACCCTCGCGTCGACGGGGTCATCGTCCAGATGCCGCTGCCCCCGACGATCCGCCTGCGCTCCGTCATCGACGCCATCGATCCGGACAAGGACATCGATGGCATCCATCCGCTCAACGCGGGGCTGCTGCGCCTCGGCTACGACGGGTTCCTGCCGGCCACGGCCCACGCCTCGGTCGAGATCCTGCGCCGTTCGGGCATCGAGATCGCGGGTCGCGACGCGGTGGTCGTCGGTCGCTCGGCGGTCGTGGGCATGCCGGCAGCGTTCCTGCTCGTGAAGGAGGACGCCACGGTCACGGTCTGCCACCGGCGGACGCGCGACCTTGCCGCGAGGACCCGCGAGGCCGACATCGTCATCGTCGCCGCCGGGCACCCGGGCCTCGTCACCGGCGACATGCTGAAGCCCGGGGCCGTCGTGGTCGATGTCGGCATCAACATCGTGGACGGGCGGATCGTGGGCGACGTAGAGTTCGAGTCCGCCGCGCGCGTGGCAAGCGCCATCACGCCGGTGCCGGGTGGCGTGGGGCCGTTGACCAACGCGCTGCTCCTGACCCATCTCATCCGCGCCGCCGAACGGCACGCGGCCGTGACCGCACCGGCTCCGGCCGCCGGGCGCTGACCCGCCACGCTCGAGGAGATCGATGAGCTTCCCCTCCGACCTCGACATCGCTCGTTCCGTCACGCCGCGGCCGATCGTCGACATCGCCGCCGAGCTGGGGATCCTGCCCGACCAGCTCGAACTGTACGGACCGACGAAGGCCAAGGTGACCCTCGCCGCGATCACCCGCCTCGAGGCCGATCGCCCGCGCGGGAAGTACGTCGTGGTCACGGCGATCACGCCGACACCGCTCGGCGAGGGCAAGTCGACGACGACGGTGGGGCTGGCCCAGGGCCTCAACCAGATCGGCCACCGAGCGTCGGTCAACATCCGCCAGCCGTCGCTCGGGCCCGTCTTCGGGATCAAAGGGGGCGCAGCGGGCGGTGGCTACAGCCAGGTCATCCCGATGGAGGACTTCAACCTCCACCTGACCGGCGACGTCCACGCGATCGGAGCGGCCCACAACCTCGCGGGCGCGTTCATCGACAACAGTCTCCACCACAGGAATCCGCTCGGGATCGACCCACACGCGGTGCTCTGGCCGCGCGTGCTCGACATCAGCGATCGGGCGCTGCGCCATATCGTCCTGGGGCTCGGCGGACGCCAGGACGGCGTCCCGCGCGAGACCGAGTTCGTCATCACGGTCGCCTCGGAGGTGATGGCGGTCCTGGCGCTCGCCTCCGACATCCACGACCTTCGCGCGCGGCTCGGGCGGACCGTGCTGGCCACCCGGGTCGACGGCACGCCGGTGACGGCCGACGACCTCGGGGTCGCGGGCGCCATGACCGTCCTGCTTCGCGACGCGATCAAGCCGAACCTGCTCCAGACGCTCGAGGGCGGCCCCGCCTTCGTGCACGCTGGGCCGTTCGCGAACATCGCCCACGGCAACAACTCGATCATCGCCGACCGTCTGGCACTCGCGACGAACGACATCGTCTGCACGGAAGCGGGCTTCGGGGCAGACATGGGTGCCGAGAAGTTCTTCGACATCAAGTGCCGAGCGTCCGGGCTGGCCCCGGACGCCGCCGTGGTGGTCGCCACGGTCCGGGCCCTCAAGATGCACGGTGGGGTCGGCCGGATCGTCGCCGGCAAGCCGCTCGACCCGGCCCTGCTCGAGGAGAACGTCGATGCAGTTCGGACCGGGGCGTCCAACCTTGCAGCGCACATCGAGATCGTCCGCAGGTTCGGCATCCCCGCCGTCGTCGCCATCAACGCCTTCCCGACCGACACGCCCGCCGAGGTCGAGGCGATCCGCGAGGCCGCGCTCGCGGCCGGAGCGCGTGACGCCGTGCTCGCCACCCATTTCTCGGACGGTGGGAAGGGCGCGACCGCTCTGGCCGAGGCCGTCTGGGCTGCCGCCGACGATCCGTCGCGCTCGTTCCGGCTCCTCTATCCCGACGAGGCGCCGCTCGGCGAGAAGATCCACACCATCGCGACCCAGATCTATGGGGCCGACGGTATCGACCTCACGCCGGCCGCCCAGAAGTCGCTGAAGCTGTACGAATCGCTCGGCTTCGGGCACCTGCCGGTCTGCATGGCCAAGACCCAGTACTCGCTCAGCCACGACGCGAACCTCCTGGGCCGGCCGGCGGGCTTCACGGTGCCGATCCGCGAGATCCGCCTGTCGGCCGGGGCGGGCTTCATCACGCCGCTGTGCGGCGAGATGCGGACGATGCCCGGCCTGCCGTCCGTGCCGGGCGGTCGCAACATCGACATCGACGCGGATGGGAACGTCGTCGGGCTGTTCTGAGCTCGGGGAGGGACGACCTCGAGGCCGTCAGGTTTCCCGGCGCCGGCCCGCTACCAGGAAGATGCCGGCGGCCAGGCCCGTGAGCGCGACGAGACCCACGAGGATCGCCACGACGCCAGACACCACGGGATCGGCGGCTTCGCCGGGATCGGGTTGCGCCGCCGGGACCGCGGGCGGACCCAGCACCTCCGTCGCGGACTGCAGCATCCGTTGCCCTTCGGGCGTGGCGAGCGAGGCGTGGGGAGAGCACAGGTCGACCCCGAACTTGCCGGCTTCAGCCCGGTAGGCGGCGAAGATCCATTCGCTGTTGGCCGGCGGCCGCGCCGTCCCACACATCCCGCCGAACGGATCCTCGAAGCCCGCGTTGTCGAGCCAGACCACCGCCTGCGGCGCGGCGCCACGGAACCAGCGGGTGAGGATGACGGGCGTGCCCTGGGCAGCAGGCTCCTGGACCACACCGGTGAAGATCGCCTGATCTGGGTCCTGCGCGGCCGTGACGATCGGATCGGCATCCATGGCGCAACTGCATGCCACGGCCGAGCCGACGGCGACCGGTCGGACGAGCAGCCCCAGGCTGAGCGCCAGCAAGGCGACGAACATGCGACGGCGTCCCATGGGAACCCTCCGGAGTCGACGCGGAACGGAGCGATGGACGTGGACGTTCATCCCGCAGGGACGGGCGACGGGACGGCGATGTTCCGTAGGCCACCGGCCGGGCGCTGGCCAGCCGGCGACCCAGCGGCCAGACGAAGCCTTCAGGGCGGCAGTGTCGCGAGCACGAAGGCGGCGGCAACGGCCAGCCCAAGCAAGACCCCAAGGATCGCCGCCCCCCAGGCCGGACCATTGACCGGGCCGAGCGCCTCCTCGTCGTGGGCGTGATCGTCGTGCCCGTGGTCGTCGCCGTGATCGTCGGTCGCGTGGTGGGCCACCGCGCCAGCGTGGCCCGGGGCGTCCGTGTCGTGCTCGTCCGTCGCCATGGATGTCCTCCGGATCGGATTGTCGCAGACCGGCCACGCGGGGACGAGCCCGTAGACTCGGGGCATGTCGCTTGCCACGCCCGCCGCCGACGTCGATGGCGGGCTCGTGGCCAGCCTTCGGGGCCTCGACCGGAACGGCCGAGCCCTGTTCGCGATGCGGACCCTGCGGATGTTCGGCTACGGCTTCTTGGCCGTCGCCCTGGTCCTGTATCTCGACGCCCTCGGTCTCGACGCCTGGACGATCGGGATCGTCCTCACCCTCACGCTCATCGGTGACACGATCGTCTCGCTCTGGCTGACGACGCACGCCGATCGGTGGGGGCGGCGCCGCGTGCTCGTCGCAGGGTCCATCCTGATGGTCGTCGCCGGCGTGGTGTTCGCGGTCACCGACTGGGTGCCGTTGCTCATCGTCGCGGCGACGATCGGGGTCATCTCGCCGACGGGGAACGAGGTCGGCCCGTTCCTCGCGATCGAGCAGGCCGCCCTGTCACAGACCGTGCCCGACACGCGACGCACGGCCACCTTCGCCTGGTACAACCTGGCCGGCTATCTCGCGACGGCCAGCGGCGCGCTCGGGGCCGGGGTGATCAGCCAGCTCCTGCTGGATCGCGGTGTGCCCACGGTGGATGCCTACCGGGCGGTCGTCATCGGCTACGCCGCGGTCGGTCTTGGCCTGGCGGCCGGCTTCTCGCGGCTGGGCGGTGCGATCGAGGCACCGTTCGTGGAGCGAACGAGGACCGACGTTCGCGAGCGTTTCGGCCTGCATCGTTCGCGACGCGTCGTCTTCCGGCTGTCGGCCCTCTTCTCGCTCGACGCGTTTGCCGGCGGGTTCATCCCGCAAAGCCTGATGGCCTACTGGTTCCACGTCCGGTTCGGTGTGGAGCCGGCAGTCCTCGGGGTCATCTTCTTCGGAGCCAACCTGCTGGCCGCCGTGTCGTCGCTGTCGGCTGCCCGCATCGCGGCGCGGATCGGACTCATCAATACGATGGTCTTCACCCACTTACCCTCCAACGTCCTGCTGATCCTGGTCCCGCTGATGCCGACCCTGGAGCTGGCCGTCACCGTGCTGCTATTGCGGTTCACCCTGAGCCAGATGGACGTGCCGACCCGACAGTCGTACGTCATTTCCGTGGTGGACCCAGACGAACGCTCCGCGGCGGCCGGCGTGACCGGCGTGGCAAGAAACGCCGGAGCGGCGATCTCGCCCTCGCTCTCGTCGGTGATGATGGCGAATGCCGGGCTGATCGCCCTGCCGTTCTTCCTCGCGGGCGGACTGAAGATCGCCTACGACCTGCTGCTGTACCGCGACTTCCGATCGCAGCCTGGGGCCGGCGAGCCGGACGGTGTGCCTAGGCCGGACGAGCCGCGCGCCGCGGCTTGATGATCCGGAGCCAGATCCAGGCGAGCACGACGACGCCGATCACGGCGAGGATCGCGTATTCGAACTGCTTGAGGAACCCGCCGATCGTCTCCCAGTTCGCACCGAGCTGGACGCCGGCAAAGACGAGCAGCGCGGTGAACGGCAGCGACCCCAGGAACGAGAAGAGCGTGAAGCGCCCGAGCGGCATGTGCGAGATGCCAGCCGCGAACGACACGAGCGAGCGGATGACCGGGATCATCCGACCGAAGAAGCTCGCCGCGTCCCCGTAGCGAAGGAAGAACGCATCCGCCTTGTCGAGATCGGCGTTCGTGATGCCGAGGTACCGACCCCAGCGCTCGAGGATGGGCCGCCCGCCCCATGCCCCGATGCCGTATGCCACGAGCGATCCGGCCGTCGCCCCGAGGGTTCCGGCGAGGACCACCAGCCAGTACGACCATGGCCCGCCGGTGAGCGGCTCGATCGCATCGCCTTCGCCCACGAGAAATCCCGCGAAGGGGAGCACCAGCTCCGAGGGGATCGGCACGATGACGCTCTCGATGGCGACCCACAGGGCCACGCCGAGGTACCCGACGGCCTCGTAGACCTGGGTCACCAGGTCGCGGACCGGGCCGTTCAGGAAGTCGAACACGGCCGGGAGCATAGCCGACTATCCTCGGCGACGTGACCGAACCGAAGGTCGTCCTGACCGGTGCGGACCTCGCCATCGCCGACGTGGAGGCCGTCGCACGCGGCAACGCGACGGTCGAGCTCGACGCGAACGCGCGGGAGCGGATGCAGGAGGCGCGCGCCGTCATCGAGGCGCTCGTCGCCGAGGGTGCCGTCGTCTACGGCGTGACGACCGGCTTCGGCGACCTCGCCTCCACGTTCATCGAGCCGGCCCAGGCCGGGCAGCTCCAGGAGAACCTCCTGATGAGCCATGCCGCCGGCGTCGGGGCGGCGTTCCCGCGCGAGATCGTCCGGGCGATGCTGCTGCTCCGGGCAAACACGCTCGCCCTGGGCCACAGCGGTTGCCGGCCCCTGATCGTCGATCGCCTGTTGGCCATGCTGGCTGCCGGGATCCACCCGGTCGTGCCCGAGCAGGGGAGCCTCGGTGCGTCCGGTGACCTGGCGCCACTGGCGCACCTGGCGCTGCCGTTGATCGGGCGCGGTCAGGTCGAGTTCCGTGGCCAGGTCCTGCCGGCGCTCCTGGCGCTCCGCGAGGCCGCTTTGGAGCCACTGGTGCTGGAGGCCAAGGAAGGCCTGGCGCTGCTCAACGGCACCCAGATGATGGGCGCCATCGGCGCACTCCTGCTCGCAGACGCCGACAGGCTCGTCCGGACGGCCAGCGTCGCGGCGGCGATGTCCGTGGAGGCGCTGCTCGGGACGGACGTGGCATTCGCGGCTGCCTACCAGCTGGCCCGGCCGCACCCGGGCCAGGTCCAGGTGGCCACGGAGCTGCGGCACCTGCTGCGCGACAGCGGGCTGCAGCGGGCGCACCACGGATCCGCGCACAAGGTCCAGGATCCCTACTCGCTGCGCTGCGTGCCACAGGTCCACGGCGCGGTGCGCGACGCCCTCGACCACCTCCGACGCGTCCTGGACATCGAGCTCAACTCCGCGACCGACAACCCACTGGTGTTCCCAGGCGGTGGCGTCGCGGATGCCGACACGATGGCGACCGGCGGCGGCCGCGTGATCAGTGGGGGCAATTTCCATGGCGAGCCGATCGCGCTGGCCCTCGATTTCGCGAAGCTCGCCCTGGCCGAGCTCGGATCGATCAGCGAACGGCGCACCGCGCTGCTCGTGGACCATCGATTGAACGGCGGGCTGCCACCATTCCTGGCGCAGTCGTCCGGCGTGGAGTCCGGGATGATGATCTACCAATACACCGCCGCGGCACTGGTCAGTGAGCACAAGGTCCTCGCCCACCCGGCGTCCGTCGACTCGATCCCGACGTCGGCCAACCAGGAGGACCACGTCTCGATGGGGTCGATCGCTGCGCGCCATGCGCGGGCGGTGCTGACCGGCGTGGAGCGGATCCTCGCGATCGAGCTCGTCGTCGCAGCCCAGGCGCTCGACATGCGCCAAGCACTACGGGAATCCGCCGGGGAGGAGCCCGCGACGGCGGGCGCCGGAGTGGCCGAAGCCCACCGGCGGATCCGCGCTCGCATCTCCCACCTGGACCGCGATCGCGAGCCGGGGCCCGACCTGGTGGCGGCGACCGCGATGGTCCATGACGGGTCGCTGGAGGACCTCGCCGGGCCGGGAGGCCTCACGTGACGGCGCCACGCGGTGGTCGCAT
>JARDZW010000025.1 GCA_029240655.1 Chloroflexota bacterium | reverse complement strand
CCCGGCCCTCGCCCCGACGTTCCACCGGATCAGCTGACGCGGCGGGCGGCCAGAGCCGGCGCCGTTTACCCGCGCAGCTCGATCGCGGCGAGCTCCTTCTCGCTCACCTCGCCGGGCTTCTTGCCGAGGATGATCATGCCCAGGACGTCATCGGCCGTGACAGCGGCCTTGTCGACCGTGTCGACGATCCGCCCGTGGTACATCACGCTGATCCGGTCGGACAGGTCGAAGACGTCGTGGATGTCATGGCTGATCAGGAAGATGCCGATCCCGTCGTCCTTCAGTTGCCGGATGAGGTTCCGGACCTGGGCCGTCTCGGCCGGGCCGAGCGCGGCAGTCGGTTCGTCCATGATCAGGATCCGGGCGTTGAAGTGGACGGCCCGTGCGATCGCGACGGCCTGGCGCTGGCCGCCGGACAGGGACACGACCGGCGTCGCGAAGCTCCGGAAATTCGGGTTCAGTCGACCCATCACCTTGCGGGTCGCATCCTCCATGCCCGACTCGTCCAGGGTGCCGATGCGCGTCAGCATCTCGCGCCCCAAGAACAGGTTGCCTGGGGCGTCGATGTTGTCCGCGAGGGCGAGCGTCTGGTAGATCGTCTCGATGTTGTAGGCCTTGGCGTCGCGTGGGTTCCGGATGGCGACCTCGGTACCATCGATGAGGGTCGCCCCGCTGTCCGCCGGATGTGCGCCAGACAGCACGCGCATCAACGTCGACTTGCCGGCGCCATTGCCGCCGACGAGCCCGACTACCTCGCCCGCGTACAGCTCGATGGTCACGTCCCTGACGGCGTGCACGCCACCGAAGGCGACGCTGATGTCGCGCATCTCGACGAGCGGGGTTCGCTCCGCGACGGTCATCTGGGAGCTCTCCTCACCGTTCAGCGCGCCCGTCGACGGTTGATCGTGTCGAGGCCTACCGCGACGATCAGGACGAGACCCGCCACGACGTTCTGGCCAGGAGAATTGACGCCGATGAAGCTCAACCCGTAGGCCAGCGACTGCATGACGAACGCCCCGAGCACGGCGCCCGGGATGGTGCCGATGCCACCCGCGAAGGAGGTGCCGCCGACGACCGCCGCCGCGATGACGTACAGCTCATAGCTCTGGCCGATATCGAGGGTCGAACCGTTGAGCCGAGCCGAGACGATGGCGGCGGCCAGGGCGCACAGCATGCCCATCAGGACGTACGTCTTGAGGATCGTCCGACGGGTGTTGATGCCGGCCAGCTCGGCGGCGTCGGGATTACCGCCATAGGCGTAGACGTACCGTCCGAACCGCCGTCGTGTGGCGATCCAGGTCATCACGAGCGTGACGCCGATGACCAGGACGATCGGCAGCGGGAACCCGGTCGGGATCCGCCAGCCGCCCTCAGGTGCCGGCCCCCAGCCTTGCTCCAGGGCGACCCGGTTGGCGAGGCCCTGCGGCCAGAAGTTGCTGTTCGCGAACCACGAGATGCCCAGGACGGCGACGCAGCCGACGACGGCGAGCGCGATCTCGGCCCACATCGGCCGGACCGGAAATCCGTAGCGTCGCCGCTGGCGCCGGCCGTTGATGAGCAGGGCGACGATCGCGAGACAACCGACGAGGGCGAGCCCCCAGGTCAGGACTTCGCCGATCGACCCTTGCGCCCCTCCCCCGATCAGCAGGAAGGTCGAATCGAGTCCGTTCACCGCCGCGCCCTGTGACTGGTACCAGATGAGGCCCCGGATGGTCAGCAGGCCGCCGAGCGTGACGATGAACGATGGCACGCCGATGTAGGCGATGATGAATCCCTGGAGCGCCCCGATCGCTGCGCCGATCCCGATGCCGATCGCCAAGGCGAGCGCCCACACGAACGGCGTGTCCGGGCGGATCCCGAGGATGTTGGGGAACCAGTCGGTCATGAGCAGGGCATAGCTCATCGCGATGACGCCGACGACCGATCCGACCGAAAGGTCGATATTGCGCGACACGATGATCATCACCATCCCGGTCGCGATGATCGCGATGCCGGACGCCTGGACGGCCAGCGTGATCATGTTGTTCGGCTGGATCAGCTTTCCGCCGCTCACGATGTGGAAGACCAGCAGGATCACCGCCAGGGCGAGCACCATGCCGAACAGGCGCAGGTCGATCTCGGTCTGGGCGAGCATGCCGCGGATCGACGGACGCGCAGGCGGCTCGACCTGTCCGGGAACGGGTGCCGCGTCGGCCACGTTCGTCACGACGGCTCTCCTGGTCTGTCGCTGGATACGACCTGCGCCCCCGGGGAGTACCCGAGGGCGCAGGGTGGGGGGCTAGCTCAGCGGTCGGAGACCGTCACTGGCACGCCGGGGGTGCTGACGCTGCGTCGACGCCGGCGCACAGCGCTTCCTTGGTGACCTGGCCACCGTCGATGGCCAACTGCAGGTTCTCCGCCGTCAGCGGCGTCGGCTGGAGGATGAAGGAGCTGACGCTGCTGCCACCTGGCGTCTCGAACGCCTGGGCGGTGAGGCCAGCGGCCGGAGCGACCGCCGGATCGATGAGGCCATCCTCCAGCGTCAGGCTGGCCATGTCGCCACCGGCGCACAGCGCCAGGGCGGCTGCCCCGGCCGTCTTGCCGAGCTCATTGGCGTTCTTCCAGACGTCCACGAACTGGAGGCCCTTCGCCACGTTGTTCAGGTTGGCGGGGTCGCCGTCCTGACCGCTGACCGGCGGGTACGGGTCGTAGTTCTTGCCCGTGAGGGCCGCCGCGACGCCGAGCGCCGTGCTGTCGTTCTCCGCCAGCACCGCGTTGATCGGCGTGCCGTCGGCGACGGCCTTGTCGATGATCGCCTCCATGTTGGCCTGGGCCTCTTCGGTCTTCCAGGCCTCCGTGTAGGTCCCGTAGTCCTTGGGCCATTCCCCGGCGCCGCCGGCGGGCCCATTGAGGATCGTGATCTCGCCGGCATCCACCTTGGCCTTCAGCCCGGCCTCGTCCCAGCCCTGCGGCAGGAACGTGGAGGCGTTCGGATCGCCCGGGTCGCCCTTGATCAGGACGTAGTTGCCGGTCGGGACCTCCGCCAGGATCGCCTCGGCCTCGGCCTTGCCGACACCGACGTTGTCGAACGTGATGTACAGGACTTCGGGATCCTCGATCAGGCGGTCATACGCGATGACCGGGACGCCGGCGTCCTTGGCCGCCTGGACGGCCGGGCCGATGACGGTCGTGTCCTGGGCGAGGATGATCAGCACGTTCGCGCCCTGCGACAGCATCGTCGTCACGTCCGTGAGCTGCTGCTCGGTGCTCAGGTTGGCATCGGCACTGATATAGGTGCCACCGCCGGCCTCGACGGTGTCCCTGATGCCGGGCTCGTCATGCGCAGCCCAGCGCGGCTGCTGGAAGTTGTTCCAGGACACGCCCACGGTGCACGCAGCGGCCGAGGCCGGCGCGCTGGCGGCCGGCGCGCTGGCCGCCGGCTGACTCGCAGGCGCTGACGGAGCTGTGGTTGCACCGCCTCCCGTAGTGCACGCGGCAAGAACGAATATGACGCTCAGGAACGCCGTCGTTCGACGAATGGACATCGCTGACTCTCCTCCTAGTGGCGCTGCCTCCCGAGCGACCGAAGGGTCGAACCCGAAGGCTATCACGCTGTCATCCCCGCTAACGACCGTCGGTCTCTCCCCGACCGTGAAGGTCGAACGCGCTTGGCTCCTCCTCTCGTGTTTGTCGGTGACTCAGGCGCTTGCCAGGGCGGCCAGGGTGTGGCGGGGGCGCAGCCAGGCCGCAGGATCGGCGAGCAATGGTTCGAATGCGAGTTCCGCCGCCCCAAGCAATGGAGCGTCTTCGCCAAGGGAAGTGGGCACGACCCGGACGAGGCGGCGGGAAGCGCGCAGTACGCGGCGATCCAGCTCGGCCTCGAGGGTCAAACGCACGAACGGGTAGCTCGGGGCCAGCCGGCCGCCGAGCAGCACGAGGTCCGGGTTGAGGACGTTGATCGCGCCGGCGAGGCCGATGCCCAGCCAGCGCCCGGTCTCGGCGAATGCCGCGAGCGCGATCGGATCGCCGGCGCCGGCCGCGGCGAGGACCGCGTCGACGGCTTCGTGACCGCCTTCCGGCGGCCGGCCGGCACGGCGCAGGAGCGCGCTCGAGCCGACCTCGGTCTCCCAGCATCCGGTCGAGCCGCAGCGGCACGGCAGGCCGTCTGGGTTGACCGGGATATGGCCGACCTCGCCGCTGTACCCGGCGGAACCGGTCAACGGTGCACCATCGACGATGAGCCCGCCCCCGACGCCCACGGATCCCCACACGAGGAGGACGTCGTCGATGCCGCGCGCCGCCCCGCGTCGATGCTCGGCGAGTGCGGCGAGATCTGACTCGTTGGCGAAGGCGATCGGGACGGGCAGATCCAGCGCCGTGGTCAACCGGTCGCCGAGTGGCTCGTCGCGCCAGCCGAGGTTGGGCGCCATCGACACCATCCCGTCTCTCCGACGGATCACGCCGACGACCGCGGTCCCGGCCCCGACGAGGGTGGCGGTCGACGGCAGGCGTGCGCGGATGGTGGCCGCCAGCTCGGCGAGCGCAGAGGTGATGTCGTCGACGCTCGAGCGCCCTCGGGGGAGGTCGATGCGCAGGTGCTCGAGTGGACGTCCGCCCAGCCCGACGGCGGCCGCCGCCAGCGAATCGACGGCGATCTCGAACGCGAGCACGATCGCGCCATTGGGATCAGGGCGGACGACCGGCGATGGCCGTCCAGGCGTGCCGTCGAGAGCGGCCGGGCTCTCGCTGGCGAGGTCGCCGGCGACGAGCTCGCCGATGAGACCGCGGATGGCGCTGCGGGTCAGACCGGTGCGCGTGACGAGGTCGGAACGCGACATCGGGCCGCTCTCGTGCAGCTCCCGGACGATGGCGCTCAGGTTCGCACGACGGACCGTTTCGCTGCGATGTCCGAGCTCGTCGCGACCACTCAGCAAGGTTTGTGTTCCTCTTTCTCAAATGTCTGTGCGAGACTCGTACAACCACGCGGACATGTCAAGACGGAGGAGGAGGCGAAGGTGGGTTCGGAGCGACGATGAGCAAGCTGCGCATCGGCATCCTGTCGACGGCCGACATCGGGATCCGGAAGGTCATCCCGGGGATGCGCCGGGCCGCCCGCGTCGAGATCGTGGCCGTTGCGTCGCGAGACGGTGGCCAGGCACGGGCCGTGGCCGACCGCCTCGGCATCCCGCGCGCCCATGCCTCATACGAAGCGCTCCTCGATGACTCGGACGTCGACGCCGTCTACATCCCGCTGCCGAACCACCTCCACGCGGAGTGGACGATCGCGGCCGCACGGGCTGGCAAGCACGTCCTGTGCGAGAAGCCCTTGGCGATGACGGCTGCGGACGCCGAGCGGATGGCAGCGGCGTGCGACGCGGCCGGCGTCGTCCTCATGGAGGCGTTCATGTATCGCCTCCATCCGTCCTGGGTCGCCGTGCGCGATCTCGTGGCGTCCGGCCGGATCGGCCGAGTCAGCGCCGTCGATAGCTGGTTCTCCTATTTCAACGACGACCCGACCAACATCCGCAACATCAAGGCGTTCGGAGGTGGTGCGCTGTACGACATCGGCTGCTACAACGTGAACCTCTCGCGGCTGCTGTTTGGGAGTGAACCATCCAGGGTCAGGGCATCGATCGAGCGCGACCCAGCGACCGGCGTCGACATCAGGACGAGCGCGATCCTCGACTTCGACGAGGGGACCGCAACGTTCACCTGCGGGACGCGGCTCGAGACCGACCAGCGGGTCGACATCTACGGCACGGCCGGCCGGATCTCGATCGGCATCCCATTCAACATCCCGCCGGACCTTCCGACCCGGGTCTTCGTAACGGCCGGCGGCGACCCACCGGTCGCTCCCGCAACCGAGGTCATCGCGCTCCCCGCGGCCGATCCGTATGGCGTGGAGGCCGATGTGTTCGCTACGGCCGTCCTCGACGGGACGCCGCTGCCCTTCGACGCGGCCGACGCGGCTGCCAACCTGCGAGTCATCGAGGCCATCTTCGAGGCCGCTAGCGACCGAATGAGCTAAGGGCCCGCGAGGAGATAACGTGGACACTGGTCCCGAGTGGATGGGGATCGGAGGAGGAGTCGTGCAGGTGAGTCAGTCGAAGTCGACCAGGTTCGGGCTCCTGGCCCTCGCTGTCATCACGGTCGTCGTCGCCACGGGGCTCGTCGTCGTCCGGCCCTGGCAAAGCGAGCCGTCCTGCCCGCCGGCGGCGGAGCATCCCGAATGGACCGTGGCGAGGCGATGGGACGAGGCCATCCTTGGCGCGATCCGGCGCGCCCTCCCGGCGCCGACGGTCCACGCCAGGAACCTGTATCACACCTCCGCAGGCATGTGGGACGCGTGGGCCGCGTACGACCCCTCGGCCTCGGGCGTCTTCGTCAAGGAAAAGCTGACCTCATCGAACGTTGCGGCGGCCAGGAACGAGGCGATCAGCTACGCGGCGTACCGCATCCTCAGCTCCCGCTACATCAAGTCGGTCGGTGGCGACGAATCGCTCTCGGCCTTCGCCGACATCATGGACTCGCTGTGCTATCCGCTTGACGTGACGACGACCGAGGGCGACTCGCCTGCCGCGCTTGGCAATCGGATCGCCGAGACGATCACGACCGCGGGCATGAGCGATGGCTCGAACCAGGCTGATGGGTACGCTCCTAGCGACTACCGGCCCGTGAATCCGCCGCTGGTGGTCGCGGGGACCGACATCGAGATGGCCGACCCCGATCGCTGGCAGCCCCTCCAGCTCGAGCACATGATCTCCCAGAACGGCATCCCGATCGAGAACGGAACCCAGCAGGCGGTGGGGCCGCACTGGGGTCACGTCGCCTCCTTCGCGATCCCCGCCGGCGGCTCCGCCGGGGTACCGATCGATCCAGGCCCCCCGCCGCATTTCGGGACCAAGGAATACCGGGACCAGGCTGTCGAGGTGATCCGTGGCAGCAGCCTGCTCGATCCGGCCAACACGGCAAAGATCGACATCTCCCCAGGGGCGAGGGGGAACAACCCGCTGGGTACGAATGACGGCGCGGGACATGACATGAACCCGGTGACCGGCCAGCCGTACGCGCCGGACATCGTCAACGAGGGCGACTTCGTGCGCGTGATGGTCGAATTCTGGGCCGACGGACCCAAGTCCGAGACACCTCCGGGCCACTGGAACGTCCTCGCGAACAAGGTCGGTGACGAGCTGGGCTCGAATCTGCGGATCGGCGGCAGTGGCCCGCGGGTCGACCGACTCGAGTGGGACGTCAAGACGTACCTCGCGCTCAATGGCGCGGTCCACGACGCGGCGATCGCGGCCTGGGGCCTGAAGGGTCATTACGACTCCGTCCGGCCGATCTCGATGATCCGCTACATGGGTAGCCTCGGACAGTCATCAGATCCGGCCGGGCCGTCGTTCCACACCGACGGCCTGCCCCTCGTGCCGGATCTCATCGAGGTCATCACCGACGAGACCACCGCCCCGGGCGGACGCCACGCGGCCCTCGCGGGTCACGAGGACGAGATCGCCATCCGCGCATGGGCCGGCGTTCCCGCCGACCCGAAGACCCAGGCCAGCGGGGCCCAGTGGATCCTGGCCGTCCAGTGGGTCCCCTACCAGCTGCCGACGTTCGTGACGCCGGCGTTCCAGGGGTACGTCTCCGGTCACAGCACGTTCAGCCGCGCCGGGGCCGAGGTGATGACCGCCATGACCGGGAGTCCGTTCTTTCCAGGCGGCATCAGCGGCTACACGATCCCGGTCGGATCGCTCAAGAACGAGATGGGCCCGACGAGCGATATCAAGCTCGAGTGGGCGACCTATTACGACGCCGCCGACCAGGCCGGTCAGTCGCGGATCCTGGGCGGGATCCACATCGCAGCTGACGATCTCAACGGCCGGCGCATCGGCTCCCAATGCGGTCTGGCGGCGTGGGCTCGCGCCCAGCTGTACTACGCCGGCACGGTCGGATCGTGAGGCGGGCCGGTTGACCCGTCGGCGGCTGTTTGTCGCTGCGGCGATCACGGTCGCCGTGATCGGGGTGGCGGGCGCCGGTGCCTGGGTCGTCGTCGGACAGCGCGGCGCAACGCCCACGGTGGCGCTCGCGCCACCCCGGTATGTTGACGAGACGGCCACCGCCGGCGTGGATCACACGTTCGGTGGTCCGAACCGGACCCTGGTCGGCGTCGGCGGCGGCGTCGCCGCGTTCGACTGCGACGACGATGGCCTGCCGGATCTGTACCTGGCGGGTGGACCGAGTGCGGCCGCGCTCTACCGGAACACGAGTCGACCAGGTGCCGCCCTCGGGTTCACGATCGTGCCGGATGCCGTGAGCGCCGAAACCGGTGTGATGGGGGCATATCCGCTCGACATCGACGGCGACGGGCATGTCGACCTGGCGGTGTTGCGCGACGACGGGGCGACGCTGCTCCGTGGCGTCGGCGATTGCGGGTTCGAGTCCGGCGACGATCGATGGTCGTTCGCGGCGACGGCCGATTGGACGACGGCGTTCAGCGCGACATGGGAAGGCTCCGCGGCGCTGCCCACGCTGGCGTTCGGCAAGTACGTCGAAACGGATGCCGCCGGGTCGACCTACATGTGTCCGCCCAACGAGCTGTTCCGTCCGGACACCGCGGGATCCGGGTACGGCCCCGCTACCGAGCTCGCTCCCGGGTTCTGTTCCCTGTCGATGCTGTTCAGCGACTGGGACGGCTCGGGCCGGCGGGACCTGCGCGTCAGCAACGATCGCCAGTACTACCCTGCCGACGTCGGTCAGGAGCAGCTCTGGCGCGTGGCGCCGGGCGAGGAACCGCGTCTGTACACGGCCGATGACGGATGGGTGACGATGCAGATCTGGGGCATGGGGATCGCCAGCTACGACCTGACCGGCGACCGGTACCCGGAGGTCTACCTGACGAGTCAAGGACCCAACAAGCTGCAGACGCTGCTCACGGGACCCGAGGTCCCGACCTATCGCGACATCGCGATCAAGCACGGGGTCATCGCGACGCGCCCGTCCGCGGGCGGCGACCCGCTACCGTCGACGGCCTGGCATCCGGAGTTCCGGGACGTGAACAACGACGGCTTCATCGACCTCTTCGTGTCCAAGGGGAACGTCGGCCAGCAGCTCGAGTACGCCGCGGTCGATCCGAGTGACCTGTTCATGGGCAACCCCGACGGCACGTTCACCTACGCCGCCGAGCAGGCGGGCATCTTCGACGCCGAGCGTGGCCGGGGCGCGGCGCTGGCGGACTTCAATGCCGACGGCCTGCTCGACCTGGTCCAGGTCGACCTCGACGCGCCGGTCCGACTGTGGCGGAACGTCGGTGCCGGCACCGCCGACGAACCGGTCGCGATGGGCCGTTGGCTGGGCTTGGCGGTACGCCAGCCTGGACCGAATCGCGACGCGATCGGCGCCCTGCTCGAAGTCCGTGTCGGCGAGGCGTTGCAGCGCCGGGAGTTGACGGTGGGGGGCGGCCACACCGGCGGGCAGCTCGGCTGGACCCATTTCGGGCTCGGCCCGGCGTCGCGGGCCGACGTGCGCGTGACCTGGCCGGATGGTGAGGTGGGCGCGTGGATCGGGATCGACGCGGACCAGTTCGCCACGATCACTCGTGGCAGCGATCAGATCGAGCCCTGGGCGCCATGACCACCACCACTCCGCGAACGGGATCGGCACGACCCGCGGCCCGCCTCGCGGAGATCGCCCTGCCCGACTTCGGGCGGCCGAGCGTCACGCCGGAGCTCACCCCGGCGACCTACCGGGACCGCCTCGAACGCCTGCGCGGACGCATGGCCGCGGACGCGATTGACCGCCTCGTGGTCTACGCGGATCGCGAGCACAGCGCCAACCTCGCCTGGCTGACGGGGTTCGACCCGCGCTTCGAGGAGGCCGTCCTCATCGTCGGACGAGACGGCGACCCCGCGCTCCTCGTGGGCAACGAATGCTACGGGGTGGCGGGTGCCGCACCCTTGCCGATGCGTCGCGAACTGTTCCAGGACCTCAGCTTGCCGAGCCAGCCACGCGACCGGTCACGACCGCTCAAGGCGATCCTCGCCGACGAGGGCATCGCTCCCGGTCGGCGGATCGGGGTCGTCGGGTGGAAGACGTACGGGGATCCATCGCTGCTCGATGTGCCCTCGTACCTCGCCGACGCCATGCGGGCCGTGGTCGGGGCCGACAGCGTCACGAGTGCGACCAGTCTGTTCATCGATTCCGCCGACGGGCTCCGCGTCTGCAACGAGGTCGACCAGCTGGCCGTCATGGAGGCCGCCGCGTGCACGACGTCGAGCGGCGTGCGCTCGTTGCTGACCGAGCTCCGCCCCGGTCTGCGCGAGCGGGACGCCGTGGGCCTGCTGGGCTGGGACGGGTCGCCACTCTCGTGTCACCTCATGTTGACGGCCGGACCCCGCGCCCGGTTCGGTCTGCTGAGCCCCGGCGACCGGACCATCGAACACGGGGATCCGTTCACGGTCGCGTTCGGGATCTGGGGCGCGTTGACGTGCCGGGCGGGTTGGGTGGTCGAGGACGCATCCGGGCTGCCGGATGGGATCAGCGACTACGTCGAGCGGCTCGTGGGACCGTACTTCAGCGCGATCGCCGAGTGGTATGCGGGGCTGCACGTGGGCCAGACCGGCGGCGTGCTGTTCGACATCATCGACCGACACCTGGGCGATCCGTTCTTCGGGCTCTTCCTCAATCCCGGTCACCAGATCCAGCTGGACGAGTGGGTGAACTCGCCGATCAGCCGCGGTTCAACGGTCGAATTGCAGTCGGGCATGGCCTTCCAGGTCGACGTCATCCCGGCGACCGGGACGCCCTACTTCACGACGAACATCGAGGACGGGATCGCCCTGGCCGACGCCGGTTTGCGGCAGGCATTCGCGGCGCGGTTCCCGGAGGCGTGGTCCCGGATCCAGGCGCGGCGACGGTTCATGACCGACGTGCTCGGGATCGACCTGCACCCCGACGTCCTGCCGTTCTCGAACATGCCGGCCTACCTGCCACCCTTCATCCTCCGGCCGGACCGCGCCATGACCGTCGACCGGTGATGGAGCACGGCACCAGCGGCGGCGTCGTGATGCGCGCCGGCGATGTGCGCCTTACCGTCGACCCGCGGCAGGGCGGCCGAATGACTTCGCTACGCATCGATGAGCGAGAGGTGCTCCTGACCGAGGGATGGGGGCCGATCCGCTGGGGCTGCTACCCGATGGCTCCATTCGCCGGGCGCATCCGTGACGGCCACTTCGCATTTCGCGGCCGCAACGTCCAGCTCCCGCTCAACCTGCCGCCGGACGCCATCCACGGGACGGTCTTCGAACGTCCGTGGGAAGTCACCTCGGCAGCCGAGGACCACGTCGTCATGACGACCGACCTCGGACCCGCCTGGCCGTTCCGCGGGACGGTCATCCAGTCGATCGAGCTCGGTCCGGGTGGCCTCGACGCCACGCTGGAGCTCCAGGCCGAAGAGGCGATGCCGGCTGCGCTTGGCTGGCACCCATGGTTCCGTCGCCATCTGCGCGATGCGCTCGACGGCGATGACACCCTCTCGCCCGAGGTGGAACTCGTCGTCGACGCCGAGTCGATGTTCGAGCGTGGACTCGACGGGTTACCGACCGGAACGCTCGTCCCGCCCCGGCGACGCCCATGGGACGACGCCTTCACCGGCGTCCGGACGTCACCGATCCTGCGCTGGGCAGGCGTGCTCGAGATCACGATCTCGTCAGCCGCGGATGTCTGGGTCGTCTACGACGAGGCGGTCGAAGGGGTGTGCGTCGAGCCACAGACGGCCCCGCCGGATGCGATCAACCTGGCGGTGGCGGCTGGCGAGGAACCCGACATCGCCGACCCCCACACGCCGATGGCGACGTCGATGGCCTGGCGCTGGCGCGACCTTGGCTAGGGAGCGGAGGCGACGACCGGCGGTTCGAGCGGGGTGTCGACGCCGGTCACGCGGTTCTTGCCGGCTCGCTTGCTGGCGTACATCGCCCCATCGGCGCTGATCATCAGCTCGTCGGCCGTGCTGCCATCGTCCGGATAGCTGACGACGCCGATCGACATCGACGGCCGGATGGCCTCGTCGGCCAGGCCGAGCTCGAGGTCCTGGACTCCCAGACGGATCTTCTCGGCGACGACATAGGCGCCGGTGGGATCGGTCTCTGGCAGGAGCACCACGAACTCGTCGCCGCCGTAGCGGGCGGCGGTGTCGATGCGGCGAACGATCGCGGTCACGACGACCCCGACCGCGCGCAGGACCCGATCGCCGTGGAAGTGCCCCAGCTTGTCGTTGACGGTCTTGAGCTCGTCGAGGTCCATCATCAGCAGGCAGAAGCCGCGTCCCGACCGGGCGCTTCGGGCGATCTCACGCTCCAGGGCGGCGAAGAAGAAGCCGCGGTTGAAGAGCGTGGTCAGCGGGTCGATCGTCGAGAGGCGGATCGCCGCGTCGCGCGAGCGGCGCTGCTCCCGGGCGATCACCATCGCCACGTAGGCGAGCAGGATCATCGCCGTCAGGTTGATGCCGACTGTCGCGGTCGTGATCGGGTTGCCGAGCATGCCCTCAGGCGAGCCCAGCAGGACCGCCAGCAGGTATCCCAGCGCAGCGGTCGCCGTCAGGCCAACGGTGATCGGGGGCGACACCACGAGCGCCGCCCCACCGACGATCAGCGGAAAGGTGAAGAAGAACGGGCTCTGCACGCCGCCCGTCAGGGCCACGAGCAGCGTCGCCACGGTGATGGCGACCGACCCCTCGACCCCGAACTTGGCGGCCCCCAATGCGTCGGCCGGCAGCAGGTCGTGCACGACCAGCACAAATGCGCCGGTCAGCGCGAGCAGGACCAGGATCGCGGGCTCGTTGGCGGGCCACAGCCCGGTGACGGCGACGATCGTGGTCGTGGCCAGCAGGAAGATCCAGCTGACGATCCTGACGACGCGGTCGTACGTCTGGGTCGTGACGGAATGTTCGGGGCGGTCCTCGTCCGACCCGCCGACCACAGCCGCAGCGGCCATGGCCGCCTCTGCGCGGACATCGGCGGGCGTGTCCGGCCGGGCCGGCGCGCGTGACCGGCCGAGCACGGGCGAGCCGAGCAGGGCCGCCATCACCACGAGGTTGGCGACCACCGCGACGACGATCAGGACGAGGATAGGTTCGACCGACATGCTCGGGCATCTTAGCCCGGCATCGACCCCTTGGCCCTATCGGCCGGTGCGTCCTGGCGACACGTTTCGGCTCAGCGCGTACCCCATTGGTAGGTCTGCTTGACCAGCCGCAGGTACATGAACGTCTCGGTCTCCCGGACGCCATCGAGCGACCGGAGCTTCTCGGTCAGGAAGCGCAACAGGGCCTCGTTGTCCTCACACACGGTCTCGATCAGCAGGTCGTACGTGCCGGCGGTGATGACGACGTAGTCGACCTCCGGCATCTCGGCGATCTGTTCGGCGACCTGCACGAGCTGGTCGCTCTCGCAGCGGATGCCGATCATCGCCATCTGGTGGAACCCGAGCTTGAGCGGATCGGTCACGCCGACGATCTGCAGGATGCCGCGCTCGATCAGGCGGTTGGTCCGTGCCCGCACCGCGGCCTCGGACACGCCGAGCTCTGCGGCGATCTGCGTGAATGGACGTCGGCCGTCGGTCTGCAGGTGCTCGATCACGCGCTTGTCCAGCTCCGACACGTCGTCACCGGAGCGGGCCGTGACGGACCGGGGGCGCGGGCTGCCCTCGAGTGACATCGGGTTCTCCCTCGCAGTCGGCTTACCGAGCGAAGGGTACGGCCTCAGGGCGCGGGTGTCGCCGTCGGTGCGGACGGAGCGTCCTGGCTGACCGCAGAGACGATCAACGTCTTCAGGGGCACGATCGTCCGCGTCCGCAATGGCGAGAGCAGGCGGTCCATCGCGGCGACCAGGGCTTCGAGCGCGGCAGTCTGGCGGTCGTCGAGCTTGGGTGGCTTGCCATCCGAGTCGAACGGGCCCCACCGGACGAGGATGTTGGAGCCGGCGAGCGCGATCGGGGGCTCTCCCTTGCCGGGCGTCTCTCCGGCCTCCCAGGAGGCGGCTTTGGCGAGGTCCGCCGAGCTGCGGTACTCGACGACCTGGAGCGGCCAGCCACTGTACGTGGCGTGGATCCGCTTGACGACGCCGGCCGATTCAGCGCCGACGTCGGCCGTGTACGCCTTGACTTTCAGGCCCTCGCGACCGAAGCCGCTGAAGACCGCCTGCGCCGATGCCGGGTCCCCGAGGTGGGGATCGGGCGTCGGGGTCGGTGTCGGTGCGGGCGTGGGTGACGGCGCAACCGCGGTCGGGCCGCATGCGGCGGCGAGCATGGCGCACGCAACGAGCGCCGCCACAAGCCGGATCCGAGGAAGTCTGGTTCGGGGCATGACGGGGTGGATGCTACGCACGTACGGCGCTGATAGCGACCCTACGGAAGTACCGTGACGGGCGGTGGGTGGGGTGGCCGCTCAGGCGTCGAGCCGCGCCAGTACTGGCGCGAATGCCTCGATCGCGTCTCGCGTGATCGGGTCCAACACGAGCTGCACGTGCCCGATCCCCTCACGGGCGTAGGCGCGCAGGACCTCCGCCACGGCCTCCGGCTCCCCTTCCAGGGGCGGTGGCGCGTCCTTGGCGTAATCCCCCTGCACGCGCCCCTGGCCACCCGGAAGACGAACCTGGACCGCGACGGTCCGCTCCACATCGGCCGGATCGCGACCGACGTCGCGGCACGCCGCGTCGACGAGCTCGCGCAACGGCGGCACGCCGGCTGGCGAGTTGCCCGTATCGGCGAACCACACGTTCCACGAGTCGACGTGTGGCAGCGTGATGCTCAGCATGCGTGGACCGCGCGAGCCGATCATCAGCGGCGGCCCGCTCGGTCGAGGCCCGCGGGGCAGCAGCTCGCAGTCGCGGGCCTGGTAGAACTGGCCGTCGAAGTCGATCGCCCCATCGCGCAGCAGCGTCCGGATGATCGTGAACGCCTCCTCGAACCGATCGATCCGGTGATCGAACGGGAAACCGAAGGCTCGGAACTCGGTCTCGTTCCAGCCAGCGCCCAAGCCCAGGATGAAGCGGCCGCCGCTGATCTCGTCGATCGTGGCCGCCTGCTTGGCGAGGAGGGCCGGGTTGTGGAAATTCGTACACGCCACCAGCGGCCCGAACTCCACGCGCGACGTCGCCGCCGCGATGGCGGCCATGGACGTCCACGCTTCCCACGGTCCGCGCGCCGGCCGATCCGGCCATCGGTAGAGGAGGTGCTCGCCCACCCAGATCGAGTCGTAGCCCAGGTCCTCGATGGCCCGGACCATGTCGAGGATCTCCGGCCAGCGGACCTCGCGCTCGACTTCCGGGAGCTGGACGCCGACCTTCAGTGGGCGGGTGGCCATCGGAAGCGGTGTCAGCCCCCCCTGGCCGGACGGAGCGCGGCCGACATCGCGCGCAGGTGGTCGGGCGTGCTGCCGCAGCAGGCGCCGACGATCGTCGCGCCGGCGTCACGGAATCGAATCGCGAAGTCGGCCATCGTGTCGCTGTCCGCCTTGTAGACGGCGCGCATGTCGACGAGCTCCGGCATGCCGGCGTTCGACTTCGCCACCAGCACGGCGTCTGGATCGGCCGCGCGCATCCGTGCGATGACCGGGAGCAGCTCGTCAGGGCCGTTGCCGCAATTGCCGCCGACCGCGTCCGCGCCCCACGCGACGAGCGCCTCGACCGCCTGCTCCGGGGTCACGCCCATCATGGTGTGGCCGCGCGTGTCGAAGGTCATCGTCGTGATCAGGGCGATGCCAGGGGCGGCCAGGCGCACGCCTTCGATGGCGGCCTTGATCTCATTGAGGTCGGACATCGTCTCGATCCAGATGAGGTCCACCCCACCCGCGACCAAAGACGCCGCCTGCTCGCGGAAGACGTCGACGGCGATGTCGTAGTCGAGCGTGCCAAGGGGCGCCACGATCTCGCCGCTCGGGCCGATGTCTCCGGCGACGAGGGCATGGTCGCCGGCCGCGCGCACCTCGGCCCGCGCGAGGATCGCGGCGGTCCGGTTCAGCTCATCCACCCGCGCTGAGAGGCCGTGCAGGGCCAACCGCAGGCGATTCCCGCCGAAGGTGTTGGTCATGATGATCTGCGAACCGGCGTCGAGATAGCCGCGTTGGATCCGCCGGATGATCTCCGGCTGGGTCAGGTTCCAGACTTCCGGCGGGTCGCCGAACTGCAGGCCGTTCTGGAACAGCATCGTTCCCATGGCGCCATCGGCCATGACCGGTCCACCGGCATCGAGGAGCTCACGGAAACGGGCGCTGGCAGCGCCGCCGTCGATGGCCCGGCGTGTCTCACGGTCCGGGAAGGCAGCGGGGTCGACCGCCGCGAAGGGCTCGGCGCTGCGTGCGGCAGCGGCGGACTGTTGCGTATCGGGGTCGCCGGTCCGCGTCCGGCGTCGTGGGCCATCCATCGGCCCATCATACCCAGCTCGACGAGCCCACCACCCGGGCGCGCTGCCCCGGATCGGGTGGGTGTGCGCCGCGCACCAGGCCGCGGCTTCGAGACGCCCCGGTGGACGGAAACGCAGCGCCTCGCCGTCCGGCCCCGCGAGGCGCATGCCGCGTTACTTGCGGACGTAGTCGAACGGGAAGTCGATCTCCCACTCATCGCCCGCGTCGCCCATGCCACGCTCCCAGCGACCCTTGATCGTCTTGCCGTCGGCCGAGATCTCGCCGATGTAGCGCTGGTTGAAACCGGGGCCGTCGGGGCCGTTCCAGTCCTCGCCTGGAGCCCGCCAGATGTTCCAGGTCGAGCCTTCGAGGGCCATCAGGAAGAGCCGCTCGACTCCGCGCTCATCGAAGTAGTGCATCGGCTGCGGCTCGCCCTCCGGCGCGCCGCCGACGATCGAGACGCTGTCCGGCAGGTCCGCCGGCTCGCCCGTGGAGCGAAGCACGATGAATCTGCCCAGACGCTCGACCTTGGTCTCTGCCGACATCTTCATCGGGGGGTCGATCGGGAGTTCCCCTTCGCCGTGCCATTCGCCGATCAGCGGCTCGAACTCGTTCATCGTCGGTCTCCATTCCGCTCGTCGCCTCTGTTTGCCCCATCTTCGCAACCGGGAGTTGACACCGCTCCTCCGAATCCGCCACCCTGCGCGACGACATGCACGCCACCGACTCCCGCCGCGCGATCACGACGCAGCAGCGGCCCACGAGGGCCCGCTCGAGCTGATGCGCTGCGCCCGCGAGGGCGCCGACCACCGACTGAGAGGACACCCTCGGCACGACGCCGAGGGTGTTTTGTGTATCTGGAGGCATCTCCCATGGATCCCACGCTCCTGGCACGCGGACTCGTGCTCGGCTTCACGATCGCGGCCGCGGTCGGGCCGATCAGTCTGCTGTGCATCCGCCGAACGCTGGCAGAGGGCCGTGTCGTCGGGCTGGCATCCGGGCTAGGCGTCGCCACGGCCGATGCGACATACGGGGCCATCGCGGCGTTCGGGCTGACCGCGATCACCGACCTCCTCGTCGACTGGCGACGCGCACTTGGGATCGTCGGCGGCCTGTTCCTGCTGTGGCTCGCCTGGCGAACGTTTCGTGCCGAACCGGGCGAAGCAGCGACGACGACGGCGCGGCGCAGGGGACTGCCCGGCGCCTACCTGTCCACCCTCGGGCTCACCCTCACGAACCCGATGACGATCCTGTCGTTCGGGGCGCTCTTCGTGGGCCTCGGGATCGACGGCGGCAACGCGGTTGGCGCCGCGTCGCTGACGGTCGGCGTGTTCCTGGGCTCGGCCGCGTGGTGGGTCGTCCTCGTGACCGCCGTCGGCGCGTTACGCTCGCGGCTCACCCGGACGTGGCTGCGACGGGTCAACGTGGCATCGGGCTTGCTGATCGGGGTATTCGCCATCGTCGCGCTCGCCACGGCGCTCGTTCCGGCCTGACCGACCCGCCCGCGGCCGCGCTCGCCGTGTAGGACGCCTGCGGGCCGATCCCGGGGGAAGGAGGCCGAGATGGTCGGGGAGGTGGGACTCGAACCCACGATCTCGTGCTCCCAAAGCACGTGCGTTGCCAACTACGCCACTCCCCGGCGGTTCGTGCACGGACACCGCATCATAGCCCTCCCATCTCCCGGAGGGTGACGAGCGACCGGGCCCAGACCCCGACGAGCCGTGCCGACGACTGAATGCGGTCCTCTTCGTATGCGATGCGGACCTGGCCGGCCTGACCGTCCTTGGTCGAAACCGCTCGACCGCCGGCGCCCGGCGGTCGAGTCGGCAGGACGATCTACTCGGGGAAGTCGAAGGTTTCCGTCACCGTGGCGTTGGCGTCCACGATGCCATGGCCATAGAAGCCATTGAACTCGGTGGTGCCCTCGCACAGTGCGGTGAACTCGGCAGAACGCCCCTCGTCCAGGTAGTCGACGAGCGGCGGGACCGGGCAGGCATGCTCCGCGGCGCCCTCCGTCAGAACGAACTCGGTCTTCCGAGGGGCCAATCGCAGGCTGCCCTTGTGGCTCGGGTCCTTGACCCCGAAGCGGCTCACTGCAAGCGCCGCGACGCCGGTCACATGCGGCGAGGCCATCGAGGTGCCCTGGAGATACGCGTAGTAGCCGCACGTGCTGCCGTCGCAATCCTTCATCACGCCCGCGGCGGTGCCGGCCGGGGTGATGTTGCCGGCGGCGTCCACCCGGCCCTGAGCTTGGAGGATGTGCAGCGGATAGGTCGAGAGGATCTGATTTCCATTCGTTCGATACGTGGGGGTCCCGAAGGAGTCCCGGAACCAGCCACCGGGCGCGGACAGCGAGATCTGCTCGACGCCATAGTTCGAGTAGTCGGCCTTGGCGGTCGTCGGACCGAGCGCGGACACGCCGACCACGTGATGTCCTTCGACGGGCAGGTCCCAGCAGGACGCGTTGTCGATCGGTCGCGGGTATTCCTCGCCAGGCGGGAAGTCAGGGCTCGAGAAGTCGGTCCGCGGGCGGCCGAGATCTTCGTGGTTGTTGCCGAGCGACCCGACGAGGGTCACCTGCTTGGAATGGGCGTAGTCGAGCGCGCGGTTCATCGCTTCGATGATGGTCCGCTGCTCGAGCTGGTCCTCCGGCGAATCGGCCGGATTCGCGGTGCAGTTGTAGAGCCACGGATCCACGTAGAACGACATGTTGATGACATCGACGCCGATGTCCGCGCCGTAGGTCAGCGCATTCGTCACCGGGCCCAGGAACAACCAGCCGCCGTCCTGCCCGCCGCGGATGTTGACCAACTTGACGCCAGGGGCAACCCCGGAGACACCGAGGTCGTTGGCCGCAGCCGCCACTGTCCCCGCGACGTGGGTGCCGTGGCCGCTGTCGTCCACGGTCGGCGGATCGATGCAGGACGGGACCTCGCACGGTCCGTCGATGAGCGGGATGTCGGTGACGAAGTTTCGGGAAAGCCCCGGTGCGAGCTGGCCGGCAAGGTCCGGATGCGAGGCGTCGATTCCGGAATCGAGGATGCCGACCAGGACCCGGCTGTCACCGGCATTGACCGACCGGGCGAGATCCGACTTGACCATGGCGAGGCCCCACAGGAACGTGTCCAGGGGGTCCATGCCCGCCGTCGATCCACCGTGGCGCGGCCCACCGGCGCCACCTTCATGGATCGCCTCCACCTCGGGATCGGAAACCTTCACCGGGTCAGCACCCGGCAGCCGGCCGATGGCCCGCTGGCCGGTGGCCCCGAATACGGACTTCGAAGCGGAGACGGCCTCGACGAAGCCTTCGGCTGGCGCCATGACCGTGAAGGTGCCGATCGCGGCATTGGTGTCGGTCACGGTCCCGCCGGCCGCCTTGATCGCCTTCAGCACGTCGGCCGAAGACGACCCGGCCTCGGCCAGGACCACATACTGCGTCTGGCTGTCGGTGGCCGCGGCAGCCGGGGCTCCAAGGATGAGTCCCGCCATGAGCAGGCCCGCAGCGATCGTTGTCTGGGCGCGTTTGGTTGACCTGGGCACAGGTTGCTCCTCCGCTGATCCCGGGTTGGATAGACGTCCATTCTGGACCCGGCGTCAAATCGAGACGGGCCATCCGGTTGCACGCCACCGATGTCAGTCGACCTCGGCGACCGGTAGGGACTGGCCGGGGAGTTGGGACTCCAGCCCGCTCCGTCAGGCCTCGGCGATGACCCCGATCGAGACGCGGAAGCCGGCACGCTTGTGCTGTGTGGGCATCAGCGTGCCCTGACCGATCGGCGCATCACCCGGGAACCAGCGCACCCACTCCTGGTTGAACGTGTCGAACTCTGCGGGATCGCGCAGCGACCAGTTCGCCCAGACGACCTTCTCAAGGGAACTCCCGGCCGCTTCCAGCTTCGCCTTGAGGTTATCCAGGCACTGGCGCGTCTGCTCCTTGATCTGACTGCTGACGACCTGGCCGGTCTCTGGATCGACGGGCCCGATCGACGAGACATAGACCATGCCGCCGGCCGTGACCGCGCGACCCTGGCCGACGCTCGGCCGGACCACATCGAGCGCTTCACCGCCGACCCAGCGGCCCTTGCGCGACCGGGTCGCGTCCGGATGCTCCGGGTCTTCGGGCGGGATGCCGTATTCGTCCGCGGGCATCTCGATCCCGCTCTGCTTGAACCTGCCCATGAACGTCGGCCGGACCCCGGTCGGCTTGAGCACCCCCTCGACCTTGCCTTCGGAGATGCCCGTCTGCTCGAACGCGAAGATGTCCTCCATCAGGATCTCGTCGTCCTCGATCCCGAGCACCTCGGTGATGTTGACGATCTTGCGCGAGCCGTCCTTGAGGCGGGCCGTATGGACGATGAGGTCGACGGCAGAGGCGATCTGCTCGCGGATCGCGCGCAGCGGCAGCTCATACCCGGTCATGAGGACCATGGTCTCGAGCCGGCGGAGCATGTCGGCGGACGTGTTCGCGTGCCCGGTCGACAAGGAACCGTCCTGGCCGGTCGTCATGGCCTGGAGCATGTCCAGCGCCTCACCGGCACGGCACTCCCCGACGATGATGCGATCGGGGCGCATGTGCAGGGCGTTGCGCAACAGGTCCCGGATCGTGATCTCGCCACTGCCCTCGATGTTCGGCGGGCGCGACTCAAGCGTCACGACGTGGACCTGGCGGAGCTGCAGCTCGGCGGCGTCCTCGATCGTCACGATCCGTTCGTCCTCTGGGATGAACGAGGACAGGACGTTGAGGGTCGTGGTCTTGCCCGAACCCGTGCCGCCGGACACGAAGACATTCAGCCGGGCCCGGACGCACGCCTTCAGGAAGTCGAACATCTCGGGCGTCGCGGTGCCGAAACGGATCAGGTCGTCCACCGTGACCGGCTTCGCCGGGAACTTTCGGACGGTGATCACCGGCCCGACCAGCGATAGCGGTTCGATGACCGCATTCACGCGGGAACCATCGGCCAGGCGTGCGTCGACCCTGGGGCTGGTCGCATCGATACGCCGACCGAGGGGCGTGATGATCCGGTCGATGACGCGGAGGACGTGCTCGTCGTTGAGGAAATAGCTGTCGACTCGCTGGATCTTGCCCGCCCGTTCGACGTACACGTGGCTTGGTCCGTTGACCATGATCTCCGTGATCGTCTCGTCGAGCAGGAGCGGATCAAGCGGTCCGAGCCCCCCGACCTCCCCGATCAGCTCCTCGATGAGGTGCGCCTTCTCGTCCCGCGTGACCGCGAACCCCTCTGACGTGACGACACGCTCGACGATCGCCGTGACCTTGGCGCGAAGCTCGTCCGGATTGGCGAGGTCAAGGAGCGTGTCGAAGGCGCTCATGACCTCGGTCTGGAGTCGAAGCCTGATCTCGTGGAGCAGCTCCTCGCGAGCCGCGCGCCGTTCCGAGCTGATCGGGACCGCGACCGGAGGCGAAGGCACGACGGGTACGGCCGCCGCCGCCGCCCGGGTCTCGGTGGTCTCCAGGAGCTGCTGTTGGGCCCGCTCCACACGCTGGATCAACGACATGACTTGTGTTCCCCTGTCCGGCCTTCGAAGTCGCTCCCGGATGAGTGCTGTTCCGGGCCCCCATTTCGATCCGACCGAGCCGCAAGAGCTGGCCCGGCACAGCGAGGATACCTCTGCCGCGCCGTATAGGACTATCGGACTAACGAATTGGGGTGCGTCCTGGCAACCGACGCTGGTGCGCGTCACGCTCGGACACCCGAGTGCGTCACAGGACAAGACGCCGGGCGGTCACGGCAGGCTGATCGACCGCCCGGCGTCCCCACGCCCGCTTCCGGGTAGACTCCCCCGCGGACCGACCACCCACCGAATCGAGGAACATCGCCCGTCGTGCACGCCCGCCGAGTCCGGCAGGAAACCGGACACACCGACCGCCGCCGCCTCGCCGCGGCCGGTCTTTCGGCGGTGCTCCCGGGGCTCGGTCAGGCGTTCAACGGACGGTCCCGCCTCGCGGCACTGTTCCTGATCCCGTCGCTGGTCGTCCTGGTCCTGGGATTCCTGCTGTACTCGACCCAATCGCTCACGCGGCTGGCTGCCTTCGTCGTGTCCCCGCCGGTCCTCGCGACACTCCTGACGATCAACCTCCTGCTCCTCGGCTGGCGCCTGCTGGCCGTCGGCCAGGCCTTCCTCGACACCAGCATCCGGGGTCCCGCGGGACGCGTCGGCCTGGTCGGCCTGGCCGCCATCGTGCTGTTCGTCGCGGTCCCGCACGTGCTCGTCTACCAGTACGGGACCGTGTTCCGCGACACGTTCGCCCGGATCTTCGAGCGCCCCGATGGCCCGGATGAGGGGCCCGCACCCGCTTCGGGGCCGGGGAACGACGAGCGGCTGAGCGTGCTGCTGGTCGGGGTCGATCGCAGCCCGACCCGGAAGACGAATCTCACCGACACGATGATCGTCGCGTCCATC
>JARDZW010000131.1 GCA_029240655.1 Chloroflexota bacterium | reverse complement strand
ACCCGGACACCCGTCTCCCGGGGCGTCCCCGGTTCCGCTGGCTCACCCGCTCGATGCTGTTCGGGTTCATGCTCGGTGCCGCCGGCCTGGCGCTGACCGTGTCAACGATCGTCGGCTAGGTCAGCACAGGCCGTTCCAGACGCAGGGCTGGCCCGCGCTCAGTCCACGCCGAGAGCGTGGAGCCGGTCGTCATCGATGCCCAGGTGGTGCGCGAGCTCGTGGACGACGGTGACCCAGACCTCATCGGCGAGGTCGTCGGGGTCCGCGAAATCCGCCTCGAGTGGCAGCCGGAAGAGCACGATCCGATTCGGCTCGGCAACCCAGTCGGCGCCCCATTCGGTTCGCGGGATCCCCTCGTACAGGCCGTACAGCGTGTCGCCGTTGTCGATCTCGCTGCGGGTGAGCTGGTCGGGCGTCGGCTCGTCGTCGATGACGATGGCGACCTCCTCGAGGGCGGCCGCGAATGGCATCGGGATCGTTGCGAGGGCCTCGTCGACGAGGTCTTCGAAGCGGCGGTGGTGGATGAGACGGGACGAGGCCCGGCCCCGCCCTGAGCGGGAACCTCGACGGCGCTTCGGCATGGCGCCCGTATCCTAGGGCCGATGGAGCCCGCACCTCCCACCGCCCCCGTTCCCGACCAGACCTTCGAGCCCGAAGGCTTCGTCGTCATCGCGGAATCCGGAGAGCGCATCCATTTCCTCGATTGGGACGGGCCGGGCGGGGCCGGAACAGCGGTCGGGCCGGGCTTGCCGGGCGTGCTGGCAATCCATGGGCTCTCGCAGACTGGCTGGATCTGGGCCCCCATCGGACGTCGTCTCGGCGGACCCGCGGGCACGCGGCGGTTCGTCTCGATGGACCTGCGCGGCCACGGGCTCTCGGACGCGCCGACCGACGACGGCGCGTACGACCTGGCGGTCCTTGCCTCGGACGTCGAGGCGGTGGCTGAGGGCTCCGGTCTGCTCCCAGCGGACCGCGAGGACCCCCAGGCGGTTGTGCTCGCTGGCCATGGGTTCGGGGCCATCGTCGCCGCCACCGCGGCACTCGAGCTCGGCGCTCGCTGCGCCGGCCTGGTCCTCGTCGACGGCGGTTGGGAGTCTCTGGAAGCCAGCACCGGCCTCGATGTCGACGAGTTCCTGCGCGGCCTCGACGAGCCACCCGAGGTCATGCGCTCTCTGACCGCGTTCCTGGCCGACCGCTCGCGGTTCGATCCCGGCTCGTGGGACGCGGACCAGGACCGAGCGGCCCGAGCCACGGTCGTGGAGACGCACGCCGGTCGCGTCGTGCCGGCGACCCGGCCGCACGCCGTCGAGGCCTGCGTCCGCGCGATGTTCACCTACGACCCCATCGCGACGCTGACCGCCATCAGTGCCCCGATCACGGCCCTGATGGCCGCTGACGATGACGGCGGATCGCGGGCGGCGGCGCTCGACGCGGTGTCGGCCGCGCGGCAGGCCGCGGCCCGCGGACCGATCGAGGCGGTCTCCTTCGGCGATGATGGCCACAACCTGATGCGGTACCGTCCGGGCGAGGTGTCCGCGGCGGTCGCCTCCGTGGATCGTCTCGGCCGGTAGACGCGCCACCACATCACCCCTTACGACGAGGACGCGATGCAGGTCGTCTACAGCGCGAACCACCTGGTCCACGACATCGACACCGAAACCTACATGGGCGTCTCCGTGCCGGCCAACGAGGTCGCCGAACGGGCCGAGAAGATCCGGTCCGCCCTGGATGCTGACGGTGGATTCACGCTGACCGCGCCGACAGAGCACGGCGAAGACCCGATCACCGCGGTCCACGACGAAGGCCTGCTGCGCTTCCTCGAGACCGCGTGGTCCGAGGTGCGCAGCCAGAACATCCCACGTGCGTTCCTGTCGGCCGACACCTACCCCAACCGCGCGATGTTCGACGGGATGAGCGCCGAGGCGATCGCCCAGCTCGTGCGCGAGCCGCGCCACGTCGGCGGTCGGGCGGGGTTCTGGGGTCTGGATTCAGCGGCGCCACTCGTGGCCGGCACGTACGCGGCCGCCCGATCGGCCGTGGATGTCGCCTTGACGACCGCCGACGTCGTGCTCGCCGGCGAGACGGCGGCGTACGGGCTCTGCCGTCCACCCGGCCACCACGCGGCCCGGGCCATGTACGGCGGCTACTGCTTCTTCAACAACGCCGCGATCGCCGCCCACGCGATCACGCAAGCCACCGGCGAGCGGGTCGCGATCCTGGACGTGGACTACCACCACGGCAACGGCACGCAGCAGATCTTCTGGCGCCGCGGCGACGTCCGGTACGTTTCGATCCACGCCGATCCGGACCGCCAGTACCCGTACTTCCTGGGCCGAGCCGACGAGACCGGGGAGGGGGGCGGCGCCGGCGAGAACCTGAACCTCCCGCTCCGCGCCGGCGCGACGAACGACGACTACCTCGAGGCGACGGACCGCGCCATCGAAGCGATCGCAGCAGTCCCCGGGTCCATCGTGGTGGTCTCGCTCGGGTTTGACACCTACGGCCTCGACCCGATCGGCGATTTCGCGCTGACGACGGACGTCTACCACGAGGTCGGACGCCGCGTCGCGGGGCTGGGTCGGCGGCTCGTGATCCTCCAGGAAGGCGGCTACCACCGGCCGTCGCTCGGCGAGAACGCCCGGGCCTGGCTACGTGGCGCCGAGGGCCGCGACTTCGACCCGATGCCGGTTGCCGGGTTCGGGCCGGGCGGTGCGGTGACCGGCTGATCGATGGGTCCGCGGTGCCGCGACGCACCACGAAGCTGGCGGGGCTGGTGACCCGGATCCAGTCGATTGTCGTACGCTCGGGAGAGCGGCTTCGGGAGAATCCGCTCCTTTCGAGCATGGGTGGAGGTGCCTCATCGGGTCAGAACCTCTGTACCGCCAGACACTGATCGGCATCGTCTTCGGGCTGGTCATCGCCATCGTGGTTGCCCTGGCGTTCCAAACGATGATCCCACCGTCGGCGGGGCGCGCGATGCCGGCCCAGGTGATCGGCCCTGACGGGACGCAACCTCCTGGCACGGACCCGGGCGTCCCGGCCATCACGCTGCCACCGAGCGGACCGACGGCCTCGGCCGTGGCAGCGACATCGTCACCGACCACTTCACCGACGCCCGGCGCCACGACGACGTTCGACGCTGGACCCGCGACCGGCGCGGGGGCGGATCCCACGGCTATCCCCGGCGGAACCACGCCGGAGGCGGTAGCAACACCGACGGCTCGTCCCACGCCGAAGCCGCCGGGAGCTCCGGCTCCGCCCGTTCCGACCCGCACGCCAAGCCCGACCGCGGCGCGCACGCCGGCGCCGGTCGCCACCGCGACACCGGATCCGACGGCCCAGCCCACGGCCACGCCTCGGCCGACGGCCCCGCCCACGCCCCAGCCCACGGCGGCGCCGACGCCGACGCCGGTCCCTGCGGCGACGCCGGCACCGACCCCGGAACCCACGCCGAGGTGCCGGCTCATCGACCTGATCCTCATCTGTATCTGATCGACTGGCGGGATCGCTCCCGGCACCGATCCGTAGCAGCACCTCGCCCCGGCTTCGTCAGGATTGGGCGTACCATCGCGGCCATGTCCAGCCCGACCGACCTGCCGCCCAACGTCCGCCGCCTGGTCGACGAGATCGAGAACGAGATCGGCGAGACGTCGGTCGCGACCGACGACATCACGGGTTCGCGCGGCCGCGACCACGCGGGCGACGCACCCACCGAAAACGGCAGGGTGGAAGCCGCCGTCCGCGAGATCCTGCTCGAGATCGGCGAGGACCCGGATCGCCAGGGCCTGCTCGGGACACCGGAGCGCGTCCACCGCATGTACACGGAGCTGACCGCCGGCTACCACGTCGACCCCGACCGATTGATCAATGGCGCGATCTTCGACGTCGACTACAGCGAGATGGTGATCGTCAAGGACATCCCCTTCTACTCGCTGTGCGAGCACCACCTCCTGCCATTCTTCGGGACCGCGGCCGTGGCGTACATCCCGCGCGGCCGGGTCATCGGGCTGTCCAAGATCCCGCGCATCGTCGAGACCTACGCTCGACGGCTTCAGGTCCAGGAGCGGCTGACCCAGGAGATCGCCCATTTCCTGGAGGATCGGCTGCAGCCGCAGGGCGTGGGCGTCGTCATCGAGGCGACCCACCTGTGCGCCGTCATGCGCGGCGTGCGCAAGCCGGGCACGGTCATGACGACGTCGTCGGTGCTGGGGCTGTTCCGCACCCGCGACCGGACGCGGTCTGAGTTCCTCGACCACCTCGCGCGACCGGGCCCCGGCGTCTGAGCGTGGCCCGGTTCACGGCCCGTCTCGACCCGATCGAAGGAGGGACGTTCGTCGTCATCCCGGCCGACGTGGTCGACGCGCTCCAGGCGACCGGTCGGACCTCGGTGGTCGGCACGATCGATGGCCATCCGATCCGCCACCAGTTCATGCCCTATACGTTCGATGGCGTCGGCCGGCAGGTCGTGATGGCCGTGAACAAGGCCACGCGCGAGAAGATCGGCAAGGCGGCCGGCGACACCGTCGAATTCGACCTCGAGCGCGACGAGCGCTCACGCTCGGCCGATGTCGAGATCCCGACTGAGCTGGCCGAGGCGTTGGCTCGGGAACCCGCCGCGAACGCCGCGTTCGATGCCCTGGCGCCGTCGCGTCGTCGCGAGCATGCCGAGCACGTCGGCGCAGCCAAGCGCCCCGAGACCCGCCTCCGTCGCGCCGCCGAGGTCATCGCCCGGCTGCGTCCCTGATCTGCGCCCCTGATCTGCGTCAGCCGACCTCGGTGACCGTGATCTTGCCGGCCCCACCGACGATGTCGACCTGGTAGAGGTCAGCGGCCTCGGTAGCGCCCGTGGTCTCCAGCACCGTGTCGCCCGTACCGTTCAGGCGTTGCTGGTCGAAGTCGACCCGGCCGGCGCCGCCCTTGAGGCTCAAGCGGACATGGACCCCCGCCGGTCGCTCGATCCGTACGTTGTTGGCCCCGGCAGTCAATCGGATGGGGACGTCGCCAGCTGGCTGACCGAGGGTCAGCCGGAGCTGATCGACGCCGCCCGTCAACGCGAACGAGCGTAGATCCAGCGCCGCGAACTTTGCCTGGAGCTTGCCGGCCCCGCCGACGATCTCGACATCCCACGGGATCGCGGCGTTGAGCGAGACGTCGCTGCGCCGCTCATGCCAGGCCAACTGCCAGTTGGCGAAGATGGGACCGGCGCTCAGGGAACCGCTGCCCTTGTACTGGATCGTCACGGTCCCGTCACGCAGCCGGACCTGTGGGACCGACCCTTCGAACCGGGCGCGGTACAGGTCGTCGATGTCAGTGGCGCCACGGAGCAGGAGCTCGTGGGCGCCCGACTTGAACAGGAGGCGTGCCCTTTCCAACCCGCCGATGGGGGCGGCGTGCTGCGATCCACCTCCGCTCGCCTGATCGCGGGATTCCCTGAGCGCGGTCGCCTCCTCGTGCCTGATCGCCGCCATGCGGGTCAGGAAGTCGTCGATGGTGGCCAGCTCGGCCTCCGAGTATCGGCCGATCTCCGAGGCGCTCTTGTCGCCCACGCGCGCAATGGTGGCTGCGACGCCTGCCATGCGCTCCGGTACGAGCTCGACGATGACGCGTCGGCGATCGGTCGGATCGGGGACCCGGCGCACATAGCCGGATTGCTCCAGGCGGTCGATCACGCGGGTGACCGCGCCGGTCGTCAGGCCCGTGAGGTCCGACAACATGCCGGCGGTCGCCGCGCCGGTGTCGAGGAGCACCTCGAGCGCTTCGATATCGGACTCGGACAGGCCGAACCGGAGGGCCACCGTGTGGCCGAACAGCGACCCTTGCAGGTTGACGCGGCGCAAGGATCGGAGGACGGAATCGATCGATTCGCGATTCATGGTTGACAACATCTCCTCGCCCGGGGATTATCTGCGCAGTGCAGATATTGCACCAAGATGCTGACCGGCGCAACTGCTGACCAAATGCAGGATACGCCATGGGAGCGAGGAGTACGAACGATGGCCATGGCACGACCGACGAGTGGCACGATGATCGCCACGCACGATCTCGTTCGAACGTTCAGCACCCGGAAAAGCGTCGTCGAAGCCGTCCGCGGCGTCGACCTCGAAGTCGACGCCGGCGAGATATTCGGCTTCCTCGGCCCGAACGGAGCCGGCAAGACGACGACCCTGCGGATGCTGGCCACCCTGCTCATGCCGACCTCCGGGGAGGCGACGATCGCGGGTGCCGACTTGCGGCGCGAGCCGGGGGCGGTCCGCGAGCGGATCGGCTACGTCCCGCAGGGCGGCTCGACCGACCCGGCAGAGACCGGCCGCGGCGAGCTCGTCATCCAGGGTCGTCTCTATGGCATGGACAGGACCAGCGCCCAGCTTCGAGCCAGCGAGGTCCTGGAGACGCTCGATCTCGAGTCCGCTGCGGACCGCTCGATCGCCACGTATTCGGGCGGCATGAAGCGCCGGCTCGAGGTCGGCCTGGGCATCGTCCACCGACCCGCCGTCCTGTTCCTCGACGAGCCGACCACCGGCCTCGACCCCCAGGCACGAGCGCGCATGTGGGACGAGATCCGCGGTCTGCGCGAAGCGGGCTCGACGGTGTTCCTGACGACCCACTACCTCGAGGAGGCGGATGCCCTGGCTGACCGTCTGGCGATCATCGATCACGGTCAGATCGTCGCCCAGGGTACGGCCGATGAGCTCAAGCGCGAGATCGCCGGCGACGTCATCACGATCGGCGTCGACGGCGCTGTCGAGCACGTCCTGCAGGCCGTTCGCGACCAGCCGTTCGTGCGCGAGGCGAGCCACGAGAACGATCTCGTCCGGCTCTACGTCGACCAGGGCGACATCGCGGTACCGAACCTGATCCGCGTGCTCGACGGTGCCGGGCTCCGAGCCCAGTCGCTGACCCTGACGCGCCCCAGCCTTGACGACGTGTTCCTCCGCCAGACCGGCCGATCGCTCCGTGAGGAGCCGGCCGCCTGAGGCGGCTCGAAGCCATACCACCACCGAAGGGAGATCGACCGTGAAGGTCCTGCGAGACACCTGGCTCATGTACCGACGTTCACTTATCCTGACCCTGCGCCAGCCGGTGTGGGTCGCGATGGGCCTCTTCCAGCCCATCCTGTATCTGCTCCTGTTCGCGCCGCTCCTCGAGGGCGCGACATCCGCCGCCGGCGCCTCCAGCAGTGCGTTCAATTGGTTCGTCCCGGGCCTCCTCGTCCTGACCGCATTCTTCGCCGCTGCTTTTGCGGGCTTCGGCTTGGTCGCCGAGATCCGGAACGGCGTCGTCGAGCGGATGCGTGTGACCCCCATGAGCCGCTTCGCGATGCTGGCCGGCCGGTCGCTCCGCGACGTCACGATCCTGCTCGCCCAGTCGACGCTGCTGATCCTGGTGGCCATCCCGTTCGGCCTGGAGATCGATCCTGCGGGGGCGGTGCTGACGTTGGGCATCGTCGCGCTCGTCGGGCTGACGTTCTCCCTGCTCTCGTACACCCTCGGGCTCGTGTTCAAGAGCGAGGAGGCGCTGGCGCCCGTCGCGCAGGCCGTCTCCC
>JARDZW010000130.1 GCA_029240655.1 Chloroflexota bacterium | reverse complement strand
GTGCATCGTCTGCGGAGTTTGCCATCCGCGCAGTCTGCTGACAAGAGCCGTTCTCGGAGGGTGGATGCTGGCGCTCTCTCTGGGTGACCAGACCAGCAGCCGCTGGGCCATTGGCGTTCAGCCCGCTCCGTACCCGTCGGCGTCGAGCACCCAGTGGTTGCAGGCCAACCGCCGACCCGCGTACAGGACCGTCTCCTCGCCCACGTTCTCGAAGCCGGCTTTCCGGCACACCGCGTTGGATGGCCCGTTGGAGACTCCCGGGAACGCGTGGATGTCGCCCCACCGGCCGTCCTCGCGGGCCTTGGCGATGAGCAGCCGCAGGGCCTCCGTCGCCAGCCCGCGACCCTGGTATTCGTGGAGGATCGCCCAACCGGCCTCGCTCCGCAGCTCTCCGGCCACGGCGTCCGACCACAGACAGATGGTGCCGACCGCTGTGCCCTCGGGTTCCAGCTCCACGGTGAAATACCACAGACGGTCCGCGGCCATCCCTTCGAGCCGTCGGGCGTGGATCCCCGGGATGTCGGCCTCGGGGAGCGGGCCGCCAAGGTCGGCCATCATGACCGGGCTCGTCTCGATGGTTTCCGTCAGCCAGCGGTCCGCGTCGACATACGGTCGAAGCCGGACCGCGAACGGGGGCGATGCCATCGGGTCCACGATAGCGGAGGTGTCGGTCATCCCGCCTGTAGTCGGGGGGCGAGATCCGTGAGTGCCAAGAGGCCGTCCTCGGTCAGGATGGCCTTGAGGGCGGCCTCGTCCATGGGCCGGGCGAAGAGATATCCCTGGGCGCGGTCACAGCCCAATGCCCGTAGGCGGATCGCCTGATCCGTCGTCTCGACCCCCTCGGCCGTGACCGTGAGATGGAGGGCGCGAGCGAAGGCGATCGCCGCGGTGACGATCGCCGCATCCTCGCCGCTGCGACCCAGGCCGTCGATGAACGAGCGGTCGATCTTGAGCTCATCCACCGGGAAACGCCGCGCGTAGCTGAGCGACGAGTATCCGGTCCCGAAGTCGTCGATCGCGAGGCGGACGCCGAGGCCGCGCAGCGCTGCGACGACCTGGTCGGTCCGCTCGCCTTCGAGGATCAACACACTCTCGGTCAATTCGAGGGTCAGGTGCTCCGCTGCGAGTCCGGATCCTTCCACTGCCTTCCGGACGTCGTCGACGAAGTCCGCATCGACGATCTGTCGGGCCGACACGTTGACGCTCACCGGGACCGGCTGCCCTCCTGCCGCCGCAGCCAGCCGGACGCCGGCGCGGCAGGCCTCACCGAGGACGAACCGCCCGAGCTCCACGATCAGGCCGACCTGCTCGGCGACCGGGATGAACTCGCACGGGGGCACGATCCCACGCTTCGGATGCCGCCAGCGCGCGAGCGCCTCGACGCCGCCGATCACCCCCGTACCCAGATCGACGACCGGCTGGTAGGCCAGCTCGATCTCCCCGCGCGCGAGTGCTTGGCGCAGGCCGGTCTCGACCCCGAGGCGGATCGTGGCGCGGGCGCTCATCTCGGGATCGAACCACGCCATCCGGGACTTTCCATCGGCCTTCGCTGCGTACAGGGCGGCGTCGGCGTGGCGCTGGAGGTCCTCTGCCGTGAGATCCGTGTCGTCCAGACCCGCGATGCCGGCCGTGGCTCGGATCCGCACATCGTGGGCGCCGAGCTTGTAGGGCTCGGAGAGGATCTCGAGAAGGCGCCGCACGACTTCGTCTGCGGCGGCCGCTCCTGCGAGGCCTTCGAGCAGGATGTTGAACTCGTCACCGCCCATCCGGGCGGCGAGGTCACTGGCCCGCAAGGTCACAAGCAGCCGGCGCGCGACCTCCTTTAGGAGGCGGTCACCGACGCCATGGCCGAAGGTGTCGTTGACGACCTTGAAGTCGTCGAGATCGAGGTACACGACGGCCATTCCCTGCCCCGAGCGCCGTGCGCGCGCGATGGCCGAGGTCACCTGCTCGGCGAAGTAGGCCCGATTCGGCAGTCCGGTCAACCCGTCGTGGAACGCCTGGTGCGAAAGCTGCGCCTCGAGGCGCTTCTGCTCGGTGATGTCGACCATCAAGCCCTGGATGAGCTTCGGCTGGCCGTCCGCATGGCGCCGCACGACCGTCTTGTCGTCGCGGACCCACAGTTCGCGTCCGTCCTTCGTGCGCAGTCGGTACTCCCAGGTGTGGGAATCGACGAGGGTCAGTCGGTCCTCTCGTTCCTCGAGGACGCGCTCACGATCCTGCGGGTGGATGCGCGAAGCCCACAGCCCATAGCCCGGGATCCATCCGTCGGACCCCGCGAGCCATTCTTCGGGGGTATAGCCCATCATCGCCTCGATCTGCGGGCTCACGTAATAGGTCGGCGTGTCCGCCCCGCGCGACGACACGTAGACGACTCCGGCGAGTCGGTCCACGAGGGCGCCGTACCGAGTCTCGCTGTCGGCTCGCAAGCGCTCGGCGGCCGTCTCCTGGTCGAGGGCTGCGCGCAGCCGGCTGCTGAAGCGCCACAACTGCAGCAAGAGCACTCCCACCGCCCCGATCAACCCACCGAACCGGATGACGGCCTCAGCGGTCGGTGAAATCAGGCTCACATACGTGCTCGTCTGGAGCAGATAGCTGTTTCCTACGGTCACGGCCCAGGACACGACCATGATGGTGGCCAGGACACGGCCGCGGAGGTATGGCAGCGCCACACCCACGGCCAGCAAGGGGATGATGGCGAGCACGGAGTAGATCGGCGCGATCAGTGCGAGGGCCATCCCCGCCACGAGCATGGTCGTCACGACGCTCCCGACCACGATGTCCGTGCGCACCTTTTCGATGAACAGCCGCGTTAGCGCGAACGTGACGCCTACGACGGTCAGGAAGACTCCGCCGAGTCGAGCGCCGGGGTCGGACGAGGCGAGACCCATCAACAGGTTGAAGAGGCCGAAACCCGTCGCAAGCACGGCCAGGATCATGAGCAGGCGTCGCAGTTCGGCGAAATCAGGGTGCCGGTCACGACTGCCGAGGAGCGCCATCGACCAGAGGGTGCGCGCGGCGATGCGTCGCGGGTATCGAGCGGTGGTCCGGGTGCGGAAGCCGATTTCGGCTGATGCGTGCGGTGATGCGGCCCGTTCTCCATGTTTGGGCTAGGCTCAGGATGTGGTGCCGCAACACTTCGCGATCCGGCTCGGAAGACGCTCCCGACCGCTGCTGCGCCTCTTCGGCGTCCACGGGCCGCAGGACGCCTGGGTGGAGCTTCGCGATGACGAGTTGGAGGCGCAGTTCGGGCGGTCGCACTGCGTAACACCCCTGGAGAACATCAGCGGCTGGCGCATCGAAGGCCCGTGGCTCTGGATCACCGCGATCGGTGTGCGGATGAGCCTGCGCCACAGAGACATCACGTTCGGCGGATCGCCCCACGGCGGCGTCCGGATGGACTTCCGGGAGCGTGTCCGGGTCGGACCGGTGCGGGTCCCAGCGCTGTACGTCACCGTCGACGATCTCGAGGGATTCGCAGCGGCCCTCGCCGAGCGAGGGATCCCGGGCGTGGATGCGCGGAAACGGGTCGTGCCCTGACGCTCAGACCACCTGGTCTGGCCCAGGCACCTGGTTCGTGCGTGCAAGGGTACGGTATGGCCATGGACCGCCGATGTGAGCCGGCCCGCGGCAGGCTACCCGGACCGTGCACCTGATCTCCGACCGCCGATCCACCACCCGCGGCGAGCGCGCCCTCGAGGCGGCGACCCTGGCAGCCAAGGCCGCCACGGTCGGCTTCGGGATCGATGCGCTGCTCCATCACGCGTCGCCCCGCCTGCGCGGCAAGGCGATCCGGACGCGGGCCATCGGCTACAGTGCGGCGCTGCTTCTCGTCCCGATCGCCTGGCGGGTGCTGCCAGGTCCCAGGGATCCGTATCCACGGTCCCTCGACCTCGCGGTGACGCTGCCCCTGCTCGCGGATGCGGCCGGCAACGCGTTCGGTGTCTACGAGCGGGTGCGCGTCGACGATGCGGTCCACGTGGCGAACGCCGCACTCCTGGCGGGCGTCAGCGGCTCCCTGATCGCGCCACACGTCGATGAGCGATGGCAGGCGGCCCTGGCCGGGGGCGCGATCTCCATCGCCGGCGAGACCCTCTGGGAGACGATGGAGTACCTGGCGTGGCGGCTTGGTCAGCGAGGCATGAATCTCACCTACGAGGACACCATGGACGACATCGTCGGCACCTGGATCGGTGCCGTCGTCGGCGCGCTGTATATCCTCACCCGCGCGCCTCGGCAGAAGACGACCCGCGAACGACGCGGTTGGCGCGCCATCCTGGGTGCCTGAACCCCTGCGGCTCACCTGGATCGGCCACTCGACGGTGCTCATCGAGACCGGCGGGCTTCGGCTCCTGACCGATCCGTTCCTGCGCGATCGGTTGGGGCCGCTGCGTCGCAGCGGTCGGTCCGTCGACCCGGCGGCGATCGGCCGGATCGACGCCGTCCTGCTGTCACACGCCCACCCGGACCATTTCGATCGGTCGTCGCTGGCCGGGCTGGAAGGCGATCCGTTGATGATCGTGCCCGCGGGGCTCGGCAACGTCGCGCGGCGCATGGGCTTTCGCGCCCGGGAGCTCGCGGAGCACGAACAAGCCGAGATCGGGGCCGTGGGCGTCACGGCCGTGCCGGCGCACCACGGTCGGTGGCCGCGCTATCCCTCGGCCGGCGCGCTCGGATACCTCGTGGAGGGGACACCGAGTGTCTACTTCGCGGGCGACACATCCGCCTTCGCGGGCCTGCGGGTGCTGACGGGACGCGTGGACGTCGCGCTCCTCCCGATCGGCAGCTGGGGGCCGCATTCGGCGCCATGGCATCTCGGACCGCGGGGCGCCGCCAGGTTGGCCGGGATGATCGGCGCGCGGGTCGTCGTCCCCATCCATTGGGGGACGCTCTATCCGGCGGGGCTCGCGCGGGTCTGGGGAGCACCGCAGGAACGGCCCGCGATCCGTTTCAGGGCGGCGTGCGCCACCCTGGCACCGGATACGGAGCTCCGGGTTCTCGGCCGAGGCGAGACGACCGTCGTGGACGCGTTCGACCGGGACGCAGGGACGGTCAGCCAGGGTCGCTCGCGGCTGCGCGGTCGGTCTCGATGAGCGTGGACGGCGTGTTGTGCACGGCCGGGATGCTGCCCAGGCGACCGGCCTGGTAGTCGGCCACGGCCTGGAGCACCTCCTCGCGCGTGTTCATCACGAAGGGGCCCATCCAGGCGACAGGCTCGCGGATCGGCCGACCGCCAAGGACCAGCACGTCGAGCGTCGGGCTGCGCTGCTCCTGGTGCGTCGAGGCCGATACGGTCAGCGCATCGCCCGGACCCAGGACCGCCAGCTGGCCAGTCGCGATGGGACGCCCATCCGTGCCGATGCTCCCCTGCCCCGCCATGACATAGACGAGGGCGTTGTAGTCGGGCCGCCACGGAAGCGCCAGACGAGCGCCGGGACTCAGCGTGGCGTGGACCAGCGTCATCGGGCTGTAGGTCGAGCCCGGGCCGGCGTGGCCAGCGACCTCGCCGGCGATGACCCGGACCAGGGCGCCACCATCCGGCGACGACAGGAGCGCCACCTCCTGCGCCCGGATGTCCTGGTAGCGCGGCGCCGACCACTTCTGGTCCGCCGGGAGATTGACCCAGAGCTGGAAGCCGTGGAACAACCCTCCGCTCAGCACGAGCGCTTCCGGCGGCTTCTCGATATGGAGGATCCCCGAGCCGGCCGTCATCCACTGTGTGTCCCCGTTGGTGATCAACCCACCGCCCCCGTTCGAATCCTGGTGTTCGAACGTGCCATCGATCATGTACGTGACCGTCTCGAAGCCACGGTGCGGGTGCCACGGCGTGCCCTTGGGTTCGCCTGGCGCGTATTCGACCTCGCCCATCTGGTCGAGGTGGACGAACGGATCGAGGTCCTCGAGTGCAACGCCGGCGAAGGCCCGGCGGACCGGGAACCCCTCCCCTTCGAAGCCGTGCGGGGCGTTCGTGATGCTGCGGACGGTTCGCTCCTGCGCGACCGCGGGATCGGGTGCGGGGATCCTCGGCAGGACGGTGATGTCTTCGACGACGACGGCGGGCATGGGTTTCGAACTCCTTGGGTGTGCTCATGATGCTACCGCCTATATAGTTGTCGTGTCAACGACCTGCGGCCCGTGACCGGTCGTAGACTCGTGCGCATGCCCACAGACGACCCGAATCCCCACGTTCGCCCTGCGACACCCGCCGAGCGGGCCGACCCGCGGGGCATGCACGCCGCGAACCGCCAAGCCTGGGACGAAGCCGCCGAGCGCTACGAGGGCTGGTTCGCCGAAGCGGTCGAGCTCATCTCGTCGGGTGGCACGAACCTGCTCCCCCCGGAGCTCGAGCTCATCGGTGATCTGCACGGAACGTGCCGGCGCGCGATCCACCTGCAGTGCGCCGGCGGTCGCGACACGCTCTCGCTCTGGAATCTGGGCGCCGATGAGGTCATCGGCGTGGACTTCAGCCCCCGCATGCTCGCGTTGGCGGAGCGCCTGTCGATGGCCGTCGGGGCGCCCGCCCGCTGGATCGAAGCCGACGTCCTGGACACGCCGCACGAGCTCGATGGAACGGCCGACCTCGTGTACACGGGTCGCGGAGCGCTGATGTGGCTGCAGGACCTCGATGCGTGGGCGGGCGTGCTGTTCCGCCTGCTGGCCCCGGGCGGACGACTCGTCCTGTTCGAGGGCCATCCCGCAGAGTGGTTGTTCGACGTGGATGCGGACGGCGGCTGGGTCGCGACGGACTACCACTACTTTGCCGGGCCCGAGGCGTCCAAGGGCTGGGCGCCCGAGTACATCGACAGGCTCTCGATCGGCGACGACGAGCAGGCCTGGAAGTTCGCCCGGGCCTGGACGCTCGGCGAGATCGTGACGGCCATCCTGGGCTCAGGGCTCCGGGTCGAACGGCTTGCGGAGCACCCGACCGACTGGTGGAACGGCCACGCCGACGTTCGCGCCGACGAACGTGGACGGATCCCCCTGTCGTTCTCGGTGCTGGCGCGGCGCGACGGTTAGCCGGTCGGGCTGGCGGGCTGGTCCACGGACATCCAGGCGCGATCCAGGGTGAGGTGAACGACGGTCGAACGCTCCTCGACCAGCGCCTGGCGGAGCGCCGGCTCGAGGTCGGCATCACGCTCCACGTGTACGCCGCGGGCGCCGAGAGCGCGGCCGATCCCCGCGAAGTCGACCGATCCGAGCTCTGTCGCCACGCCCTCGCCGGTCCCGCGGGTCTGCTGCCACATCCGGATGGTCCCGAACCGCTCGTTGTCGAAGACGATCACGATGATCCTCGCTTGCTCACGGACGGCCGTCTCGAGCTCGGCCATCGTCATCGCCATGCCGCCGTCCCCGACGAGCGCGACCACGGGGCGGTCGCGATGGACCAGTGATGCGGCGATCGCGGCCGGCACGCCGTAGCCCATCGCCCCGGACGTCGGCCCGAGGAAGGTTCCGGGCTTGCGGAACCGGAAGCCACGACCGGCCCAGCCGGCGAAGTTGCCGGCATCCGTCGTGACGATCGCGTCGTCAGGCAGGACGCGGCGCAGCGTCGTGATGAC
>JARDZW010000024.1 GCA_029240655.1 Chloroflexota bacterium | reverse complement strand
AGCTGGTCGCAGCGCTCCGCGCCGCGCCACGAGCCCGGATCGTCCGCGGCGGCCGGGACGGCCGCCACGACCGCGTCGGCGACGGCGGACGCGCCCTCGCGAGCGAGCCGTTCCCGCCACGCTCGACCCAGGACGATGCCGACGTTGACCCGCCCACCGGGTACCGGGGCGATCCCGACGTAGCCGCCGTCGAACACCCGCAGGCGCGCGTCGTACGGACCCCCCGGCCTGGGATCGGCGAGGTGATAGCTCAGGCCGACCCGCTCGGGGAGCCGGCTGGGTCGGGCGACGCCCGCGGCGCGCGCGACGATCGAATGGGGTCCGTCCGCGCCCACCACGACGCGGCAACGGAGCGCGCTGACGCCATGGGCGCTCCGCATCGTCACGACCGGGCGTCCGCCCTTCAGGTCGACCGCCTCGACGGCCACGCCACGACGCACGGTGGCCCCGGCGTCGCCAGCAAGCGCCTCGAGGGCCGGATCGAGCGACGCGCGATCGAAGCCCACGGCCGGCTGCCCGCCGCTCTCCGCCCCGTACGTCAGGCGGACGATCGCTCCGCCTGGCGTCTCGAGGCGCATCGCCGGGATCGGGCGCGCCACGCGCGCGATCACGGGCTCGGCGACGCCGAGCCGACCCAGGGCGTCGACGGTGACCGGGGAGCTGAAAACGCCGCCGGCCCGCCACCGCCACGAGGGCTGTCGCTCCAGGACCGTGACATCGACGCCGGTGCGCGCGAGCGCGGTCGCAAGCGCGCACCCCGCCAGCCCGCCACCGACGATGGCCACGTCGACCAGCTCGGGCTCCGGCTCCAGATCCGCCGTCGCGGTCATTCGGGCGTCCCCGGGTGAGCTGCATCCACGCGCACCGCCGCCGCGGTCAGGGCGACCCGGTGCCCGATCGGGCCGCCGACCATCGACGACTCCACCCGGAGGCCCGCGGCGGCGACCAGGGACGTGAGCTCCGCCACCGTGTACGCGCGACGGACCGACAACGGAGCGTCGCGGCGGGTATAGCGGTTCCCGGTCGCGAGGTGGCTCAGCAGCCATGCCCCGATCCAGGCCAGCCGACCGCGGATGAGGTCGTTCACGACGATCCCGCGCCGCGCGACACGGCTCATCTCGCGCAGGAGCGAGACCGCCGCGGTCGGATCGAGGTGGTGGAGCAGGAGCGACGCATGCGCGATGTCGAAGGAGCGATCGGGGAAGGGGAGCGCGCGGCCGTCTCCGACGTGCAGTTCGAGCCCGGGTGTGATTGCCAGCCGTGGCTGCCGCACGACCGCGGCGGACAGCACCTCGGGGCGGCTGTCGATGCCGGTCACCCGAAGGTGGCGGCCGTCCCGAGCGGCTCGGGCCAGGAGGGCGGCGGGGATGTCGGCGGCCCCCGTGCCGACATCGAGGACGGTCAGGGCGGCGCGATCTCCGGCGAGCACGTCGATCGCCCGTGCTGACAGCCTCGCGCCCCCGAGCCATCGATTCGTCCGCTCGAGGTCGCGCAGGTTGCCACGCAAGGCGGCCGGATCGTCAAGCGGGCCATCCAGCAGTTCCTCGACATCGGACACGCGCTTCACCCGAGCAGGCTACACGCCGACTACCATCGGGCTCATGATCGTCGTCGCCGGTGAGGCCCTCATGGACCTGATCGTCGGGCCGGGCGGTAGCGTCGTCGCGAACCCTGGGGGCGGTCCGTACAACACCGCTCGGACGATCGCCCGCCTCGGTCAGCCCGTCACCTTCCTCGGCCGCATCTCGAGCGACCGCTTCGGGCGGGACCTGCGGGCGAACCTGGCACGCGACGGCGTGTCGGCGGACGGCGTCATCGAGACCGACGATCCGACAACGCTCGCTCTCGTCGAACTCGACGAGCACGGCGTCGCGACGTACCGCTTCTACGTCGATGGGACGTCCGCAGCCGGGCTGACCGACGCCGACGCAGATGCCGTCATGGCCGTGGCCGGCTCGGCCCTCCACGTCGGGACGCTGGGGTTGCTCCTGGAGCCGGTCGGCACGACGATCGAGCGACTGGTCATGGAGTCCGACACCGAGCAGCTCGTGATGCTCGATCCCAACTGCCGGCCCTCCGCGATCCGGGATGCGGCGGCGTTGCGCGCCCGGATCGACCGCATCGCCGGCCGCGCGGACGTGGTGAAGGTGAGCGACGACGATCTGCGCTTCCTCGCGCCCGATGACGAACCAGAGGGTCTGATCGAGCGCCTGCTTCGGACCGGCGTGCGGGTGATCCTGCGAACCCACGGCGCCGACGACGTCGAGATCCGGACACGCTCGGCATCGGTGTCGGTGCCCGTTCCGACCGTCGAGGTCGTCGACACGGTCGGCGCGGGTGATGTGTTCGGTGGCGGGTTCCTGGCGTCGTGGACCGGCGCGGGTCGTGGCCGTGAGGAACTCGTGAACTTGGACCTGGTCTGCGATTCCGTGCGGGTGGCCGTCCTGGTGGCGGCTCTGAGCTGCACGCGCCCCGGCGCCGATCCGCCCACCCTGGCCGAGGTTCAGGCGCTGGCACCCTCTCACGACCGGACGGGAGGCGCCGACTTCTGAGGGCACGCGGCCGGCCGGTGCCATAATGGCGAGCATGGCCGGCCGGAGCAGCTCGAGCGTGATCCCCGCGCCCGAGGGCGCCCCCAACAGCTGGGGCCTGGGCGACGGCCAGGCGATCCCGTGGGAGTACGCGCCGGCACCCGAGGCGCGCGACATCGTCACGCTCAAGGAGCGCTACGGCCTGTTCATCAACGGCCGGTTCGTGCCGGCCACCGGAGGCGACACGTTCGTGTCGATCGACCCGGCCACGGAACAGCCGCTCGCGAAGGTCGCCCGCGCGACGCCGGACGACGTCGACAAGGCGGTCGATGCCGCGCGGCGGGCCCAGCGCCGGTCGTGGGGCCAGCTGTCCGGTCGCGAGCGGGCGAAATACCTGTTCCGCATCTCGCGCATCCTCCAGGAACGCTCGCGCGAGTTCGCGGTCCTCGAATCGATGGACTCGGGAAAGCCGATCAAGGAATCGCGCGACGTGGACGTGCCGCTCGCCGCCAGCCACTTCTGGTACTACGCGGGCTGGGCGGACAAGCTCGATTACGCGTTCCCCGGGCGGATCGCCCGGCCGCTGGGCGTCGCCGCTCAGATCATCCCCTGGAACTTCCCGCTGCTGATGCTGGCCTGGAAGATCGCCCCGGCGCTGGCCGCCGGCAACACGGTCGTGCTCAAGCCTGCGTCCACGACGCCGCTGTCGGCGATGCTCTTCGCCGAGGTGTGCGTCCAGGCGGACTTGCCGCCCGGCACCGTGAACATCATCACCGGCCCAGGCGAGATCGGGATGGCGCTCGCGACGCACGACAAGGTGGACAAGGTCGCGTTCACGGGCTCGACCGAGATCGGCAAGAAGATCGGCCGTGGGGTGGCCGGGACGGACAAGGCGCTCACGCTGGAGCTTGGTGGCAAGGCCGCGAATATCGTCTTCGACGACGCGCCCATCGATCAGGCCATCGAAGGCATCGTCAACGGTATCTACTTCAACCAGGGCGAGGTGTGCTGCGCCGGATCGCGGCTGCTCGTCCAGGAATCGATCGCCGAGACGGTCATCGACAAGCTCAAGGACCGCCTCTCGACGATCCGCGTGGGCGACCCGCTCGACAAGAACACCGACGTCGGAGCCATCAACTCGAAGGCACAGCTCGAGAAGATCACCGAGCTCGTCGCGTCCGGCGTCGCGGAAGGCGCCGACCTCTACCAGCCGGCGTGCGACCTCCCCGACCGCGGCTACTTCTTCCGCCCGACCCTGTTCACGAACGTGGCCCAGAGCCACCGCATCGCGCGCGAGGAGATCTTCGGGCCCGTGCTGTCCGTCCTGACGTTCCGGACGCCCGACGAAGCCGTCGAGAAGGCCAACAACACCGCGTACGGTCTGTCGGCCGGGGTGTGGACCGACAAGGGCTCGCGGATCCTGGCGATGGCGTCGCGCCTCAAGGCCGGCGTCGTCTGGGCCAATACGTTCAACCGGTTCGACCCGACGTCGCCGTTCGGTGGGTACAAGGAGTCCGGGTTCGGGCGCGAAGGCGGCATGCATGGCTTGCACGCGTACGTGCGCCTGGAGGACCGCTGATGGTCACGAACGGACGCGGGGCGGTCGCCCGTCGCGACGCGACGAACGGGACCGCGAAGGCGCCCGCGAGCCGGATCGAGGTCCGCAAGACCTACAAGCTATACATCGGCGGGGCGTTCCCCCGCTCGGAGAGCGGTCGGTCGTACCTGGTCAAGGGCGCGGACGGCACCCCGCTCGCCAACGCCTGCCGCGCATCGCGGAAGGACGTGCGGGACGCCGTGCGGGCCGCGCGCAAGGCGGTCCCGGGCTGGGCGGGCAAGACCGCGATGAACCGCGGGCAGGTCCTCTACCGGGTCGCGGAGTTGATGGAGGGCCGGCGCGACCAGTTCGTCGCGGAGGTTGCCGCAGCCGAGGGACTCCGCGAGCCGCGGGCCCGTGACGTCGTCGACCGGGCCATCGATCGCTGGGTCTGGTATGCCGGCTGGGCCGACAAGATCGCCCAGATCCTGGGCTCCTCGAACCCGGTCGCAGCCCCCTATTTCAACTTCACGATCCCGGAGCCGACCGGTGTCGTCGGCGTCGTCGCGCCCGAGACGTCGTCCCTGCTCGGGCTCGTGTCCCGGCTCGCCCCGCCGCTCGTCAGCGGTAACACGGTCGTGCTCCTCACCTCGGAGGCGCGCCCATTGCCGGCCGTCACGCTGACCGAGGTCCTCGCGACCTCCGACGTGCCCGGTGGCGTCGTCAACGTCCTGACCGGCCTCCGAAAGGAGCTCGTCCCGGTCCTTGCGGCCCACGTCGACGTGGATGCCCTCGACACGTGGGGGGTCCCGGACGCGCTCCGCATCGAGACGGAACGATTCGCCGCCGACGACGTCAAGCGCCTGTCGCGCCGCGCCACCACCGTCGACGAGGCACGCTTCGACTGGCTCGACGACCGGGCCACCGAGCGCCCCGAATGGATCGCTGCCTTCCTCGAGATGAAGACGGTGTGGCACCCGATCGGGACCTGACCGATGGCCGTCCGTCCTGATCCAGAGGTCGGTTTCCGTCGTCCCGGCGACCACCTGCGCGCGGATCGCCTGGTCGAGCGGCGGGTCTTCATCCAGGCGTCGCCACGGGCCGTCTGGGCGGCTTTGCACGACCCGGCAGCGTCCGCGGTCCTCTTCCCGGAGCTCCGGCTCGGGCCCGCGGCGCCCTCGTGGCCGGCGGCCGCGACCACCCGGACGGCGCGCGCCCGGCTCGGCCTGCTGCGCGAGCACGCCCACGTGGAGAGCCTCGAAGCGCGGCCCGAATCGGTCTTCCGTCTGCGCGTGACCGGGTCCGGCTTCGAGAGCGAGTGGGGCTGGCGGCTGGAGCCGGTCGCTGGCGGGACGCGGGTCGTCCATGCCGCCACGTTCGAGCCGGTCGACCGCTGGACGATCATCCTCGTCCGGCTGGGCCGGCACTCCCTCGAGGCCCGGGTCGAGGCGCACCTGCGGGCGCTCAAGGAGCGGGCGGAGCGCGCCGACCGCTCTGACCGACCGTCTTCGCCGGCGGCGTGACCAGCTTCGGGTGACGGATCGCGATCTGACACCTGAAGTCCCCTTCGTTGGGCTGCGACGACACGCTCGAGCGCTGATCGTGGGCGCGGCCCTGCTGCTCGTTCTGTTCGTCCTCGTTCCCGACATCACGCCACGACCTTCGGGGTTGCCGCCCGTCCAGCTGGTCCGTGGCCTGATCGTCGAGGTGCTGCCGGAGGTGGATCCATCCACCCCGAATGTCCGCATCGAAGTGGTCGAGGGCATCGAGGGCGGCCCCGCGACGGGCGACGTCGTGGAGGGCTTCCTCCAGGGCCCAAATGGCCTCGAGGCGCGGCCCGAGTTCGTGGTAGGTGACGAGGTCATCGTCAACATCTCCACGGACCCCGAGGCCGGTTTCGTGGCCGTCAACGACCGCTACCGCGTGCCCACGCTGGCCCTGCTGCTGGGGCTCTTCGCCTTCGCGGTCACGGTCGTCGGGGGATGGCGAGGCGTCCGCTCGCTGATCGCCCTCGCACTGACGCTCGCCGTCATCGTTCGGGTCGTCGTCCCGCTCATCCTTGCCGGGTGGGACCCGGCGTGGGTCGCGATCGTCGCGGCGTCGGGCGTGACGGTTGCAACATTCCTGCTGACCGAGGGCGCACGCCGTCAGACGGCCGCGGCCGCACTCGGCACGGCGATCTCGCTGATCCTAGTGGCTGTCCTCGCGACCCTGTTCGACTCGCTGGCGCGGTTCACCCCCTTGCGTGGATCGGAATCGGCGGGTTTTCTGCTGTCGCTGGGCAGTGCGGAGGTGGACCTCGGTGGACTCGTGCTGGCGGCGGTGATCTTCGGGGCCCTGGGCGTCCTCGACGATGTGACGGTCACGCAGGCGGCCACCGTCCAGGAACTGCACGAGTCGGATCCGCGCGTCGGCCGTCTCGGGCTGGCCGGCCGGGCAATGAATGTCGGTCGCTCGCACATCGCGGCCACGGTCAACACACTCGTCCTCGCCTACGTCGGCGCGTCACTCCCGCTCATCGTCCTGTTCGCGGCGGGCGGCCAGGATCCGGCGCTCGTGGTCTCGGGCGAGGTGGTTGCCGTCGAGGTCGTACGTGCGCTGGTGGGAAGCATCGGGATCGTGGCGGCCGTGCCGATCACGACGGCGATCGCTGTCGGGCTCATCGGTCGACGGATCCCGTTCCTGGGCGCGGGAACCGGCACCGGGCACGCGCCGGGTTGGGACTAGCGACTGGAAGTACCGTAGGTTCAGTATTGACTGAATGTTGGGAACAACGCATGCTTGCCAGAATGATGACCGTGCGCGAGAGCGCCTTCGTCGAGGAGATGGGCCAGGCCCTTGCGGCCTACGGGATGACACCGATGGCCGGGCGCATGTGGGGCTGGCTCCTCATCTGCGATCCGGTCGAGCAGACCGCCGGTGACCTCGCCGACGCTCTTCAGGCGAGCCGTGGCGCCATCAGTGGCACGGCGAGGATGCTCGCCACCGCCGGCATGATCCGCCGCACGAAGCGGGGCGGCGACCGGCGCGAGTACTTCAGTGCCCCGCCGGAGGTGTTCGATCAGTTCCTCGCCAATGCCGGTCGCATCTACCGTCATTTCCGGGAAGTCACCGAACGTGGACTCGCGGCCATGGCCGACCGACCGCCCGCCGATCGGGCTCGGTTGCAGGAACTCCACGACGTCTTCGCGTTCGTGGAACAGGAGGTCCCGGCCGTCGTCGACCGGTTCCTCCGAGAGCGTGCCGGTGGAGCCGGCAGGAAGGACCGATCCGCATGACTGCGGTCATCCACACCGAGCAGCTCACCAAGAGCTACGGCCCCCATCGGGGCATCACCGAACTCGACCTCGACGTCGAGGAGGGCGAGATCTTCGGCTTCCTTGGCCCGAACGGCGCAGGCAAGACGACCACGATGCGGGTCCTGCTGGACCTGATCCGGCCCACCTCGGGGCGCGCCGAGGTGTTCGGCATCGAGACGACTGCCGACCCGGTCGCCATCCATCGACGGATCGGGTATCTGCCGGGCGAGTTCGACCTGTACGACCGGCTGACCGGCGCTGACACCATCGCCTATTTCGCCAACCTGCGCGGCGGCGTCGATGCCGGCTACGTCGCCGAGCTCATCGAGCGCCTCGATCTCGATCCCAGCCGCCGGTTCAAGGAGTACTCGAAGGGCAACAAGCAGAAGGTCGGGCTGGTTGTGGCCCTCCAGCATCGACCGGACCTGCTGATCCTCGACGAGCCCACGTCCGGCCTCGATCCGCTCGTCCAGCGGACCTTCTTCGACATCGTGCGTGAGGCTCGCACCGAGGGACGGACCGTGTTCCTGAGCTCGCACATCATCGACGAGGTCGATCGAACCTGCGATCGCGTGGCGATCATCCGCGAGGGCCGCCTCGTCCAGGTGGATTCGATCGAGGCGATCCGGCGACTCGCCTTCCACCATGTCGAGCTGAAGTTCGGTGCGCCCGTGGCGAGCGCGATCTTCTCGTCGATCGCGGGCGTGAGCGACATCGAGGTCGACGGTCACGTCGTCCGGATGCGGGTCGCGGGTCCGATCGGCGGGGTCATCGCCGCGGCGGCGCCCCACGGCATCGTCGACGTCGTGAGCCGCGAGCCGAATCTGGAAGACGTCTTCCTCGCCCAGTACGGTGCCCACGATGGCCGTTGACGTTCGCCCGCTCCGCGCGGGCCGGTCGATGCCCTGGTCGCGGGTGATGGGTCTCCGATCGATCTACGCCAAGACCGTCCGCGACAGCCGTCGCGCGGCACTCCTTGTGGGCGGGCTCGGCGGCCTGTTCATGCTGGCGACCGCCGCACCGTACGGCCTGGAATTCGGCACGATGGCCCTCCGCGAGCAGTTCATCGCCAGCATGACCGCGCTGCCGCTCGCGCTGCGCGGCCTGCTCGGGGAGCCGATCAACATCGAGACGCTCGGCGGATTCATCTCCTGGCGCGTCGGTAACACGCTCCCCGTGATCCTGGGTCTGTGGTCCGTGATCGCCCTGTCCGGCACGCTCGCCGGCGAGGCCGCGAAGGGTAGCCTGGACCTGCTCGCCTCGACGCCGACGAGCCGGCGTTCGATCGCCCTCCAGAAGCTCGCCGGCCACGTGACGGCGCTGGTCGTCGCCATGCTGCTGTTCGCCATCATCACGTGGCTGGCTGGGGTCGCTTTCGCGGTACTGCCCGGCGACGGGTTCTCGTTCGGGTCCGCCCTGGGCCAGGCGCTCCTCTACGGGCTCCTGATGCTCGCCGCCGGATCGCTGGCGTTCGCGACGGCGCCATTCGTCGGGCGCACACGCGCCGCCGCGTTCGGGCTGGTCGCGCTGTTCGCCGGCTACCTCATCAATTCGTATGCGTCGCTCTCTCCGGCGATCGATGCCCTTCGGCCGTTGTCCTGGTACAGCTGGACGTCCGGCCACCGGCCTCTTGCCGGCGTGTCCGACTGGCCCTCGCTCGGGATCCTCGCCGCGGTCACGGCCGCATTCCTGGCAGTCGGCCTCATCGCATTCGAGCGGCGCGATCTCGGCGACTCGGCGGCGCTGCGCTGGCTGCGGCTCCCGTCCCTCCCGGCAGGGATCAGCGGTCCGTTCACGCGACAGCTCGCCGACCGTGCTGGCATCGCCATCGCATGGGGCGTGGGCGTGGGGATCTACGCACTCCTGATCATCGCGTCCGCGGAGGCGTTCTCGGAGATGATCGGATCGATCCCGCAGATCGGCGCGCTCATCAAGGCGATCTACCCGGATATCGACCTCGGGCAGCCGTCCGGCCTGCTGCAGCTCACCTTCTTTGCCTTCGGCTCGTTCATCCTCGGGCTGGCGGGCGCCAGCTTCCTCGCCGGCTGGTCGAGCGACGAAGGCCGGCGTCGGCTCGATCTCGTGCTGGCCGCGCCGTTGTCACGTGTTCGCTGGGCCTTCGAAAGCGGGCTCGGGGTGCTCGCCGCGATCGGCGTGATGAGCTTGGTCCTTGCTCTGTTCGTTGGCGTGGGCATCGCTACGCAGGCCAGTGACGTCCTCAACCCCGTCCTCGGGGTGGGAGTGCTCGGTCTTGCCACCGCGGCATTCGCCGGGGTCGGGCTGGCCGTGGGCGGGCTCGTCAGGGCATCGCTGGCGGCGCCCGTCGCGGCGGGCCTCGTGATCGCGACGTTCCTGCTCGATACGCTCGGCGAGGCGCTCGACCTGCCGGACGCCGTGCTCGACCTGTCCCTCTATCGGCACCTCGGACAGCCGATGGCCGGCGGCTTCGAACCGGTCGGGATCATCGTGGCCGCCGTCCTCGCGGTGGGTGGCTTGATCGTCGGGGCGTGGGGCCTGCGGCGGAGGGACCTCGACAGGTAACGTCCGGGGGTGGACCCCTTCGTCATCGCCCTGGTCTTCGTCAGCGCGCTTCTCCACGTCGCCTGGAACGTCCGGCTCAAGACGGCCGGCGACCCGCTGCGGGCGGCGACGGTCGGCATGCTGGCGGCGACCGTCGGGATCGTGCCGGCCGGCATCGTCGCGTGGTGGCTGGGCGGCCGCCCGGCACTCCCCGCCGAGGGGATCGCGCTCGGGCTGCTCTCCGGGGTCATCGAGGCGGGCTACTTCGTCCTGCTGTCCGCGGCATACCGGCGGGGCGACCTGTCGGTCGTCTATCCGATCGCGCGCGGGACGGCGCCGTTGCTGGCCGTGGCGATCGGGGTCGGTCTGTTCGGCGAGCAGCTGGGGGTGCCGGGCTCGGTCGGCGTGGTTCTGCTGCTCGCGGGCTTCATGGTGCTCCAGCAGCCATGGCGGGCAATCCGAGGTGACCGTCGTGGCTTCGACCCGGCGATCGCGTTCGCGCTGGCCACCGGAGTGACGATCGCGACCTACAGCGCGGTCGATCGACTCGGGGCACAGCTGATCCACCCGCTCACGTATGCCGCGATCCTGTGGGTGACGACGTCCGTCGTGCTGGTGCTCTGGGTCCGGTTCGTCGCGGGCGGCGACGTCTTCGCCGGCGGCCGTAACGAGATCCGCAGCGCCGCGATCGGCGGCTGGCTGACGCTTGGGGCGTACGTGATGATCCTGTGGGCGCTGAGCGTCGCGCCGCTGTCCGGGGTCGCGCCACTGCGGGAATCGGCGACCGTGTTCGCCGCGGCATGGGGCTCGGTGCGCCTTGGCGAGGCGGTCAGCCGGCGCGAGACCTGGCGTCGTGTCGGCGCGTCGGTGCTCATCGTGGCCGGCGCGATCCTGCTGGCGATCCCCGGGCGATAGTGGCTCCGGGCTACGCTGTTTCGGCTGGGGCCCGCGCCCGGAACAGGCGGCGCTGCCCCCACGGGCTGTTGACCAGCGCGACGCCCGCGATGACGAGCGCGGTGCCCACGATCAGCGTCGCATCGATCGGTTCCTGGAGCACGAGGTACCCCAGCACGATCCCGTAGACCGGCAGGAGGTAGGCGACCAACGACGTGCGCGTCGCCCCCCAACGGCCCAGCAGGCGGAAGTACAGCACGTACGCCAGGCCCGATCCGAAGACTCCCAGCCAGATCACCGAGAACCAGTCGCCGAAGTCCGGCCGCGCGTTCCACGGCTGTTCCAGGACGAGCGCGAGCACCGAGACGATGATGAACGCGAACGTGACCTGGAATACGGCCGGGACCAGCGGTGGCAGGCCACGGACGTTGCGTCGGTTGTAGACGTTGCCGAGCGCGTAGGCCAGCGACGACCCGAGTAGCGCGAGGCTGCCGGCAAGGTCCCCGGTCGCGGTCGTGAGGCCCGGCGACACGAGCAGCACGACCCCGATGAACCCCACCGCCAGACCCACGACACCGTTGAGTCGGATCGGCTCGTCGGGCAGGAACATCGGCGCGATGACGATCACCATCAACGGCACGGTCGCGTTGAGGATCGCGGCCAGCGCGCTGTCGACGGATTGCTCCGCCCAGGTGATCAGGGCGAACGGGATCGTGATGTTGATCAGCGCCATGACCACGAGATGGCCGTAGATCCGTCGTTCGCGGGGCAGCGCCGTGCCGTTGAGGCGGAAGGCGACCCACAGGAACGCGGCGCCGATCAGGAGCCGCAGGGCGACCAGCGTGAACGTCCCGAACGAGTCCACGGCGATCTTGATGAAGAGGTACGACGACCCCCACATGAAGCCGAGGATGAAGAAGAGGACCCACTCGGTGCGAGTGGCTCGTAGACCGGTCATCTGCGCATTCTAGGTCGTTGGCCTACCGAGGTATGTCAAGTTCCAGGCCGGCTTGGGCCTGGACCGGGCTACCGCCAGCGGGTGAGGATCGCCTCCCGGTCGAACAGTCGGACCCCGACCCGCAACCCCTCCAGCGAGATCACCAGCACGACGATGGTCATCAGCACGTAGCCCGTCGGCCCGACCAGCAACGTCCCCGTGGCCTGGACCAGCACGAGCCCGACGATCGGCACGATGATCACGCCGCCGATCTGCTGCGCGACGCGTGGGTCATTGACCCGCGCGCTCACGATCACCCCGGCCACGACCGACGACAGTCCCACGGCAGGCCCAAGCAGGAAGACGCCGGCGAGCCACGACGCGTCGGTCACGACGCCGAACAGCGCCGGACCATAGACGAGCGACGCGAGCACGACGAAGACGAGGTAGGTCGCCCAGCCTGCGAGCACGCCGGGCACGAGCGCGGCGATCGCCTTGCCCGCGAGCAGCTCGACGGTCCGGATGGGCGCGGCGAGCACCGGCTCGAGCGAGCGCGCTTGCTTCTCGCCGATGATCGAGAACGTCGCGATCGACAACGGGATGTACGCCGGCATCAGCAGGAAGAACACGAGGAACTGCTGCACCGCGAAGGCGCCCGCGAGCTCCGCCGGCGTGAACGAGGCCCATTCCGGCCGCTGGGCGAGGACCTCGGCCGCCAGTTCGGGCGGCAGTGCCCGGTTGCCAAGGGCGCCGGCCAGGATGATCGGCGCGACGGTCAGGAGGACCGGCGGCACCAGGATCGTCGACATGAGCAACCGGTTGCGCAGGATCTCCAGCCACTCCCGCCGCAGGATCGTCCAGACGATCGAAACGCGCATCAGGCCGGCGCCTCGATACCGTCGGCGCCAGGCCGGACGCCCATGACATCGAAGTAGATCTGCTCGAGCGAGGTGTGCTCGATGCTGACCTCGACGACATCACCGCCTGCTCCGACGAGCGCCCGGACCGCCGCCGGTGCCACCGATTCGGGGTCCGGTGCGCCGAGACGGACGACGCCGTCGACCGCGTCGACCGCCACGACCCCGTCCACCGAACGCAGCGCATCGATGGCGGCCGGGGAGGCGCCGCTGGCCAGCCGGATCCTCAGCGTCCGTGTCCCGACTGACCCGCGCAGGGCCGCCGGCGAATCGACCCGGACGAACCCGGCGCGCACGAACGCGATGCGGTCACACAGCCGGTCCGCCTCGTCGAGGTTGTGCGTGGCCAGCACGATCGTCCGTCCGGCCCGCCGCATGGTCTCGATCGACTCGCGAACGATGAACGCGGCCTCCGGGTCCAAGGCTGCCGTGGGCTCATCCAGGAACACGACCGCCGGGTCGTGGAGCAAGGCCCGCGCGATGGCGAGCTTCTGCTTCATACCCTTGCTGAAGGTGGCGGTCACGTCGTCCCGCCGCTCCCAGAGGCCGAAGAGACGGAGGTATCGCTCGATGCCGGTGGTCCGTTGCGTTGCGTCGAGGCTGTACAGGCGCCCGAAGAAGTCGAGATTGGCCCGCGCCGACAGTTTGTCGTACAGCCCCGGCGTCTCGGTCAGGATGCCGACCCGTGCCCGGACGTCGTTGGGTTGCGTCACGACGTCGAAGCCGTCGACGGAGGCGGTGCCCTCGGTCGGGCGGATGAGGGCCGTGAGGAGGCGCACCGTCGTCGTCTTGCCGGCGCCGTTGGGACCAAGGAGTCCGAGGACCTCGCCACGGCGAACCTCGAGGTCGATCCCACGCACCGCCCAACGTTCCCCGAACTGCCGGCCGAGACCGGCAGCGTGCAATGCGACGAGGTTCTCGGTGGGTGGGGACGTCATGTTCGCAGTCTGCGGTGAATCGCAGGAGACCGTCGCCGGGAGTTCGCGCTGTCAGCCCAGCCAGACGGCGGCGTCGCCGGGCAGGACGTCGCCCTCGCTGTCCAGTGGCACGCTGGCGAGCAGCACCCGGTGTCCACCCGGGTCCAGGCGCACGTCGTCCGCGGTCACGTTGACGACCACTTCGAGGCCGTCGCCGCGCTGGAACCGGAGCACGCCATCGGGTGCGTCCAGCCAGGTCATCCCATCGCTGCGAAACCCCGGATGCTCGCGTCGCAGCCGCAGGGCGGACCGGTACAGCTCCAGCATGGATCCTGGGTCCCCGGTCTGCGCCGCGACGCTGAGCGCGCCCCAGCCCGCCGGTTGGGGCAGCCACGGTTCGGAGCCCGGCGGCCCGAAACCGAACGGGGATGCGCCGTCGGTCCAGGGCAGCGGTATGCGGCAGCCGTCGCGACCCCGGATGGTGTGTCCGGAGCGCATCCACGCTGGGTCCTGGAGGAGCTCGTCGGGCAGGTCCAGGACCTCCTCGAGGCCGAGCTCCTCGCCCTGGTAGAGGTAGGCGGAGCCAGGCAGGGCCAGCATGAGCAGCACGGCCGCCCGGGCCCGCCGGCGGCCCAGCGCAAGATCGCTCGGACCCGTGACCGGCAGCGTCGTGCCCGCGGGCCCGAGCGGCAGGACGGCCTCTGGTGCGGTGGCTGCCGCACGACCCAACCGGGTGACGTGGCGGACCTGGTCGTGGTTGGACAGGACCCAGGTCGCCGGTGCCCCGACCGGCTCGAGCGCGCGCAACCCGTCGTCGATCGCCTCGCGCAGCCGGTTCGGTTCCCAGCCCGCCTTGAGGAACCGGAAGTCGAACGCGGTGTGCAGCTCGCCCGGTCGGACGAACCGCGCCAGTCGTTCCGGGTGCGAGACGAACACCTCGGCCACGAACGGCCGCTCGCCGTAGGCATCGGCCACGGCTCGCCAGCGGCGATAGATGTCGTGGACGCCGTCCTGGTCCCAGTGCGGATGCGGCCGCGGATCGCCGGCGCGCGGGGCCCGCAGGCGCGGCCCAAGGTCCGGGAAGGCGGGATCCTTCACGAGCCCGTGTGCGACATCGATGCGGAAACCGTCGGCGCCGCGCTCGTACCAGAACCGCAGGATCGCTTCGAACTCGGCGCGGACCTCCGGGTGGCTCCAGTCGAGGTCGGGCTGTTCGGGCGCGAACAGGTGCAGGTACCACTGCCCGGGCAGCCCGTCCGGTTCCAGCACCCGGGTCCAGGCGGGTCCGCCGAAGACACTCTCCCAGTCCGTCGGTGGCTCGCTTCCGCCCCGCCCGCGTCCCTCGCGAAACAGGTAGCGCAGACGCTCGGGACTGCCGCGCCCGGCGGCGAGGGCGTCGACGAACCAGGGATGCCGGTCCGACGTGTGATTGGGCACGATGTCGAGCAAGACCCGCAGGCCGAGCCCGTGCGCCTCGGCGATCAGGGCGTCGGCATCGGCCAGGGTCCCGAACAGGGGATCGATGTCGCGGTAGTCGGCGACGTCGTAGCCGCCGTCGGCCATCGGGGAGGGGAACCAGGGATTGATCCAGACGGCATCCACGCCAAGGTCGCGCAGATACGGCAGCCGTGACCGGACACCGGCGATGTCGCCGATCCCATCGCCGTCGCCATCGGCGAAGCTGCGGATGTAGATCTGGTACACGACGGCGTCACGCCACCACGGCCGGGCCGCATCGTCAACGGTCACGCGTCCTCCAGGGTCGATCGAGTCACGCGTCAAGCATGACCTCGCGGCCGGCCGGCAGCGTGCGCCGCCCGCTCGCGCCCAGGAGGGTGCCCATGAGCACGGCGACCGCGACGCCGGCGACCAGCGGGATGCCCAGGGCGGCACTCAGCCCGACGCGATCGGCCGCAACGCCCACCAACGTGGGCGCGATGACGAAGCCGGCGCGGGCGAGCCAGGCGACGATCGCGACGCCCTGCCCGGATGGCACGCCGGGCACCGAACCCGCGGCCGTGATCATGACCGGGAAGAGCGGTGCAGTCCCGAGCCCCACAAGGGCGAACCCGGCCGCCGCCAGTGGCACCGCCGCCCACGGACCGGACGCGATCACGATAGCGAGACCGGCCGTGGCCACAAGGGCCCCGCTGCGCGCCACCGTGGTGTCGCCCCATCGATCGATCCAGCGGTCGTTCGTCAGACGCCCCGCGGTCATGCCCGCGGTGTAGAGGACCACCGCCAGCGCCGCCACGCCGACACCCGCGCCAAGCACGTCCGTCAGGTAGATGGTGCTCCACGTCTGCGCCGCATCCTCGAGCATCACGCCGAGGACCCCGATCAGCGCGAACGGTGCGAGGAGACCGAGCAGGCGCAACGCACGCAGCGCCGACCCGGAACCCGGATCGCCGGCCGCGGATGCCCGCGCTTCGCCGGCCTCCGCCGCGTCCACGTCCCGACCGCGGAGCAGGAAGGGCATCGCCGCGACCGATACACCTGCCAGGACGATCCCGACGACAGCGAGGTGGAGGACGAGCGGGACATCGAGCGCGGCGGCGAACGCCCCCATGCCCGCCCCAAGCAGGGTGCCGGCACTCCACCAGCCGTGGAAGCCGTGCATGACCGAGCGGCCATAGCCCCGCTGGACCACGATGCCGTGCGCGTTCATCGCCGAATCCATCACGGCATCGAGCATCCCCAACACCAGGAATGCCGCTGCGAGTGCGACCCAGTCGGGAGCCAGGCCGATCGATACGAGCAGGAGGCCATAGGCGACGCCCGTGGCGACCGTCACTCGTCGGCTCGAGTAGCGCACGATCAGCAGCCCGGCCGCCGCGCCGGCGATCAATCCACCCAGCGGCATCGCCGCGACCGCCGTGCCGAGCGCCGCGTTCGTCAGCTCGAGCTGGGCCTTGATCGCGGGCAGGCGAGGCAGGACGTTGGCCATGAGCGCGCCGTTGACCAGGAACAGGGCACTGACGGCGACCCGAGCCCGGCGGACGTCGCGCTCGTCGAGGGTCGACACAGCGTGCAAGGGTACACGGGTGACCCGCTAGCATGGCCCGCACACGAACGGAGGCGGCATGCGACTGTGGGGCGGGCGGTTCAGCGAGGAGAACGACGAGCGGGTCGCCGACTTCACGCGCTCGATCGAGCTCGATCGCGAGCTTGCCGCCGACGATATCGCGGGCTCGATCGCGCATGTCCGCGGGCTGGCACGCGCGGGGTTGCTCACCGAAGACGAGCTCGGTGAGCTGGTCGGCGGCCTGAACGGGCTCGCCGAGGCGGTCGCCTCCGGCGCCATCGACTGGGACCCGGCGCTCGAGGACGTCCACCTCAATCTCGAGTCTGCCCTGGCCGACCGGATCGGGGCCATTGCCGGAAAGCTGCACACCGGGCGCTCACGCAACGACCAGGTGGCGACGGACCTGCGCCTGTGGCTGCGGCGCGCGATCGACCGCCTGGATCAGGCGCTGCTCGAGTTCGAGGGGGCGCTCGTCGGGCTGGCAGAGCGCGAAGGCACCGCGGTGCTGCCGGGCACGACCCACATCCAGCCCGCGCAGCCCGTGCTGTTCGCCCACCACCTGCTCGCCTACGTGGAGATGGCGGAGCGCGATCGCGGTCGCCTCGCGGACGCCCGGCGGCGGGCGAACGTCTCGCCACTCGGGTCTGGTGCGCTCGCCGGCGCGGGCTACCCGCTCGATCGAGAGGCCACCGCCACGGAGCTCGGGTTCGATGGGGTCACGGCCAACTCGCTCGACGCCGTCGGCGATCGCGATTTCGTCGTCGAGGCCCTCGCGGCCATCGCCCTCGGGATGGTCCACCTGAGCCGCCTGGCCGAGGAGATCACGTGGTGGTCCAACCCGCGGTTCGGGTTCGTCAGCGCGAGCGACGCGTTCTCCACCGGATCGTCGATCATGCCGAACAAGAAGAACCCGGACCCGGCCGAGCTGGTCCGCGGCCGGGCGGCCCGCGTCGTCGGAGCGCTCACGGCGGTACTGACACTGCTCAAGGGCCTGCCGCTCGGCTACCAGCGCGACCTGCAGGAGGACAAGGCGCCGCTGTTCGATGCGGTGAGCGTGTTCGAGGCCAGCCTGGGCGTGCTGGCCGGGATGCTGGACACCCTGACCGTGGACCGCGACCGCATGCGCTCCGCGGCGGACGAGGGCTATACCACCGCCACGGCCGTCGCCGACGCGCTGGTCCGGCGCGGCATCCCGTTCCGCGTGGCCCACCACGTCGTGGGATCACTCGTCATGCAGGCGGAGGAGGCCGGCGTGGGGCTGGACGAGGTGCCCGACTCGATGATCGGCCTCGCCCTTGGCGCCAGCGGCGACGAGGGTGCCAAGACCCTCGCTGCGGAGGAGGGGATCGGCGACACCCTGCGCGCGGCCGCGTCCCTGGACAGCGCTCTCGCGACCTGCGACGTCATCGGCGGCACGGCACCGGTCAGGGTCGCGGAGGCCCTCCGTGCGGCCCGAAGGAGGCTGGGCGACCAGGCCGGCTGAGGACGGGTCCGCGTCTCCTGGCGCCCGTAGTCAGCGCCGAGCGAGGGCTGGTTGCTCGGTCGCGGCGGCCGTGTCCGTCGGTCGCGCCACGTTCGCGACCCATGTCGCGATCTCGGCCCGGCGGGCCACCCCGAGCTTGGCCAGGATGTGCTCGACGTGTGCGCTGGCGGTCTTCGGCGCGATCTCGAGCTTGCCGGCGATCTCGGCGTTGGTCCTGCCCTCGGCGATCAGTCGGGCGACTTCGAACTCCCGGGCGGTCAATGGCCGCCACGCCTCCTCGATCGTGCCCCGCCCGCGCCCGATCCTGGCGAGCTCGTCGGCGCGCGCCACCAGCGGATCGCTGCCGAGCGCGTCGGCCGTCGAGCGGACCGACGCGATCAGTGTTGCCGCATCGCCGTAGCGGTTCGAGCGCAGCAGGCACAGCGCGACGTCCAGGCGGGCCCACGATGCTTCCCAGACCCGGCCACGCGCATCCCACCCTTCTGCGGCCGCCTGTAGGGCATCGCGCGCGATCACGATCGATCCGGCCGCGAGGCGCAGCAGACCATCGGCGTTCGCGAGCGCGGCACCGGCCACCTCATCCCAGCCGGCGAGGTGGTCGGCGACTCGCGCCCGCCAGCGCTCCGCCTCCTCGGGCCGGCGGGCCGCCAGGAACGCCCGGGTGCCGGTGACGACGAACGGGATCAGCAACGCCCGCTCACCGGTCGTAAGCGCGAGGTCGAGTCCCTCCTCGCACCGAGCGATGGCACCGCCGGCGTGCCCGACCTGCAGGTCGACTTCGGCCAGGGCCCAGAGCGGGGTCATGATGAACTGCACCTCGCCGATGCGGCGTCCGGCGGTCAGCGACTCCTCGAGCCAGACACGTGCCTCATCCACGCGGCCGCGCCCGAGGGCGACGAGACCGACGACGTCGAGCGACCCGATCGTGCCGCGCCGGCAACCGCGATCGACGAGCTCGTGGCGGGCGCGCTCGTCCGCCCCGTCCCAGCGGCCCGAGCCCCAGTCGAGGAGGGCAGCGGTCGTCGCCATCATCTGCCGGCAGTGCGACTGCTCGATCGCGTCGGCGTACTGGAGCCCTTCCCCGAGCGCCAGCGCCGCGGCTCCCGGGTGCATGATCCGTGCGGCCATGATCGCGAGATTGCGATAGCCCGTGACCCCGACCGCCTCGAAGCCAGCTTCGCGCGCCTCCCGCGCGGCGCGCATTCCGTCAGCGAGGCCAGTCTCGTAATGCCCGTCGACGATGTCGATCCGGGCCAGGGTCAGCTCAGCCTCCAGGACCGTCTCTCGGTCGCCGACGGTCTCAGCCAGCGCCCGCGCCGCCTGAGCTTCCGCGCGGGCCGCCGTCAATTCCGAGGCGAACAACGCATCGTTCGCTCGCTGGCTCAGCAGGTACGCCCGGAGCGATTCGCGCTCCTTGGTTGCCGGCAGGTCGGCGATCTCTGCGAGTCCTTGCGCCGTGAATGCGCGCACCTCCTCGTGCGGCGCCCCCTCGCGCGCGGCGAGGTTGGACATCGAGATGAGCGTGCCCGCGGCGTCGATGCGCCGGCCGGCCTCGAGATAGAGTTCCCGCGCTCGCCGGGCCGCCGCCACACACTCCTCGTTCCGCTCGATCGCCGCGGCGGCGTCGCTGAACCGCTGGTAGAAGTCGGCCTGTTCGCCGACCGGGAGGTCGCGAGGCATGTTGTCGATCGCGCGCCGGTAGAGCTCGTACGCCTCGTGTCGCGCCGAGATGCGGCTCGCCTCCGCCGCGCCGGTAATGGCCGCTCGAAACGCCTGTGACCGCAGGCCGGCGCGCTCGTAGTGGCGCGATGCGTGGATGATGCTGGCGCCTTCGAGGCTCATGCCGAATTCGGCCGCCTGCGCGTGGAATCGCCGCAGCTGTGCCGGCGACAGCGTCCCATAGACGGCGTCACGTAGCATCTGGTGGCGGAAGTCGTAGTAGCCCTGATCGATGTAGTCGAAGGGGTACAGGATCGAGGCCCCGACGAGCTCGTCGATGGCCGGCTCGAGCTCGGCGAGTGGGCGATCGACCATCCCGGCCAGGACGTCCGGGCTGAAGCATCGGCCCACGACGGCGGCGGCGCGAGCCACGTCCCTGGCGTCGTCGGACAGGCCCCCCAGCCGGGTGAGGACCGCGTCACCGATCGTGTCCGGCACCTTGGCGTCACGGATCCGACGACCGTCCGTCCGCGCTTCGTCGTCGAGGGCGCCGAGGAGTTCCTCGATATGGAGGGGGATCCCGTTCGTCCGCTCGTGGACCGCCTCCACCACGTCGCGTGGCGCCGGGAGCTGACCGCCCAGGATCAGCGTCGTCGCCACGGCCGTCTGCTCGAGCGTCAGTGGCTCGAGGCGCGCCTCCCGGGCGTGGCGCTGGCTGAGCATGCGCGCACGCCACTCGCGATGAAGTGAATCCGCCGGGAAATCGTCGATGCGGTACCCCGCGATCAGGAGGAGCGGTCGCTCCGACGTGTGGCGGGCGAGCTCGCCGATGACCTCGAGGCTCATCTCGTCGGTCCAGTGGAGGTCGTCGAAGACCAGCATCGTCGGCCGGTCGATCGCGTCGAGGATGCGATCGGCGGTGGCGCGCACGAGCAACCGCCGCGAGCCCAGGGCATCGCCCGGATGCGACCCGTCCATCGCTAGCAGGTCCCGACCGAGCGAGCCGAACGCCGGGTTCTCGCGCATGCCGTTCGCCATCTCGCGGATCGACGCGAGGGGGACGTCGCGGTCGTGGGGTGCGACGCTCCCACCGTCGACGCGGACACCTGCCGCCTCTGCCTTGCGGCCCGCGGTTCGTATGAGCCGCGACTTGCCCAACCCGGCCGGACCGGACAGGAACAGCGAGTGACCGAAGCCCTGGACCGCTTCGGCGATCAACTCGTCGATGAGCTTGAGCAGGTCGTCGCGACCGACGATGACCGGACAGAGCACGGATCCGACGCGAGTCATGCGCGAGAGTGTACGCACCGTGTGTCGCTTGCCATCAGTCGAATGACCGATAGACCGGGCCAGCGGCGCGCTACCATCGGTTCGATGTTGCGACTCGACACCATCCAGCAGGCTCCCAAGGCGCTTCTGCACGACCACCTCGACGGCGGACTGCGGCCGGCCACCATCGTCGATCTCGCGGCGGAGTACGGCTACGACGGGCTCCCCACGACCGACCCGGAGGCCCTTGCCGCGCACATCCGCCGCGGCGCCGACCGCAAGTCGCTCGAGCTCTACCTCGAGACCTTCGCCCACACCGTCGGCGTCATGCAGGAGCGCGACGCCATCGTCCGCGTCGCCGCGGAGTGCGCCGAAGATCTGGCGGCCGACGGCGTGGCCTACGCAGAGGTGCGCTACGCCCCGGAGCTCTCCACGGAACGCGGCATGACGCTCGACGAGGTCGTCGCCGCGAACCTGGAGGGATTCAAGGTCGGAGCGGAGCGAGCCGCCTCGACCGGCCACCCGATCGTCATGAAGATGCTCGTCACGGCCATGCGTCAGGCTGCCCGATCCGTCGAGGTCGCAGAATGCGCGGTCCGCTGGCGCGATGCCGGCGTCGTCGGTTTCGACGTCGCCGGGCCCGAGAAGGGCTATCCACCGACGCGTTATCTCGATGCCTTCGAGTACATCCGCCGCGAGAACTTCCACATCACGATCCATGCCGGCGAGTCGTTCGGGCTACCGTCGATCTGGGAAGCGCTCCAGTTCGCGGGCGCCGAGCGCCTCGGGCACGGCGTCCGGATCGTCGACGACATCTCGGTCCGCGACGACGGCTCCGTCGAGCTGGGTCGGCTGGCGACGTTCGTCCGGGACCGGCGGGTGCCGCTCGAGATGTGCCCGACCTCGAACGTCCATACGGGAGCGGCCGCGTCCGTGGCCGACCATCCCATCGATCTCCTCCGCCGGCTGCGGTTCCGGGTCACCGTCAACACCGATAACCGGCTCATGAGCGGCGTGTCGATGAGCAGCGAGTTCGCGGCGCTCGACGAGGCATTCGGCATCGGTCTCGGCGAGATGGAGTGGCTGACGATCAACGCTCTCAAGTCGGCGTTCGCCCCATTCGACGAGCGCCTGCGGCTGATCAACGAGGTCGTCAAGCCTGGCTACGCCCACCTGCGCTCCGACGAGACCCGGGTGGTCGGCGCGCGATGAAATGGCTCGACCGGCTGCGCGGAGGCGGCTCGGGCGAGCCCGGGGATCCGAAGCCGATCTACCTCGTCGTGCGAGGGAGGCTGCTCGAAACGGATCCGGCGTCTCTCGGTCTTGCGCCGTCGCCCGGAGGCCGGCGGGTCTGGGCCGTCGTGATGGACACGGCCTTCCCCGAGGGCGTCGCATCGCTCGTGGTCGTGGCCGACGGGACCACGAGCCTGTACACGAGCACCGGCGGTGGGACGATCGGCGCCGGCACGCACGACGCCGTCGCGGCGGCCAGTCGGGCGTTCCTGGACCGGGTCGATGGCGCCCTCGACCTCCTGGTGCCGGCCGCCTCCTTTCCCCTTCCTTCGACGGGCCGGGTCCGGTTCTGCGTCCTGACCTTCGACGGCGGTCGCACCGCCGAGGCTGACGAGCTGGACCTCGGCGAGAGGCGCCATCCGCTGTCGGGGGTGTTCCTCGCAGCCCACGACGTGATCACCAGGCTACGGGAGATGGACGGTCAGGTCCTGGCGGGCCGCGGGTAGTCGATGGGCGATGTGGCGGACTGGCGCCGTCGGCCTCGGGATCATGGGCACGGGCGGCATCCTGGACCGGTTCCTGCCTGGCGCCGTGTCGACATCCCGAAGGTCGACCCGTACGGGCTGGAGTTGGAGGACTTCGCGGCGGCGATCCGTGGGGAGCACCCAGTTCGGCTCGGGCGCGCCGACGCCGTCGGGCAAGCGCGTACGCTCCGAGCGCTGTACGAGTCCGCGGCAGAGGGCCGGCTGCTCCCCGTCTAGGCCGTCAGTCGGTGTGAAAGATCTCGGGCACAGTCTTCCACCAGCTGCCCCGCTCGCGATCCGGGAGCGGCTCCTGCATGGCGTCGGTCAGCGCCCACCAGCGTTGGATCTCGGGGTCGGCGGCCATCGCCGCCATGTCGGCCTCGAAGTCGTCGCCGATGTACTCGAAGTAGGCGAACAGCAGCGTGCCGTCGCGGAAGATCGAGT
>JARDZW010000230.1 GCA_029240655.1 Chloroflexota bacterium | reverse complement strand
GACGGCGCCGGACCTCGAGCGGGTGGGTTCGCTCGTTCGGTCGTACGATGCCGAGATCCTGGTAGCCGGTGGGGTGCGCGACCTCGACGCCATCCGCCGGCTGCGCGACACCGGTGCCGCCGGCGTCATCCTCGGGGAGGCGATCCTCTCCGGGGCCATCGAGCTTCCCGCAGCCCTGGAGGCCGCCGCATGATCCCCCGCTCCATCCGCGCGCTCGCGTGGCTCGCGACACTGGCCGTCGCCGCGGCCTGCACCACTGCGCCAGGCGCATCGCCATCGGCCGCGCCGCCATCGGCCCAGGCCTCGAACACTGCCGCCTGCCCGACCACCGAACCTGCCGCACTTCCGGCCGGCGAGACGCGAACCGTGACGATCACCACCGATCTCGGTCGCATCGTCATCGGCATCGAGGCCGACCTGTCGCCCATCGCGGCCGGCAATTTCGTGGCACTCGCCGACTGCGGCTACTACGATGGGGTCGTCTTTCACCGCGCTGCGACGCTCCAGGACGGGACACCATTCGTGATCCAGGGCGGTGACCCGACGGGCACGGGAACCGGTGGACCGGGCTACACCATCACGGACGAGGCGGTGACGACGCCGTACGGCCGCGGCACCGTGGCGATGGCCCGCACCGAGGCACCGAACTCCGTGGGATCGCAGTTTTTCGTCGTCCTTGACGACGCAGCGGGCGGCGTGCTCGGCTCGTACAACACGTACCAGATCATCGGGAAGGTGACGACCGGGATGGAGACAGCGGATGCGATCCATGCCGCGGCGAACGGTGTTCAACTGCCGACCGATCCCGTCGTCATGACCGACGTCAGCGTCGCCACCCCCTGACCGTCCAGCCGTACCAAGGAGGACCACCCATGACCCGAGCCACGATCGCCACCGAGATCGGCGACATCGAGATCGAGCTCTACGACGAGAGCGCCCCCAAGGCAGCCAAGAACTTCATCGACCTCGCCAAGAAGGGCTTCTACGACGACGTCATTTTCCACCGCGTCATCCCGGGCTTCGTCATCCAGGGCGGCGATGGCCAGTACGGCAAGAAATCCTCGCTGGAGCGCGGCCGGGTCGGCACCGGGGGGCCCGGCTACAAGTTCGAGGACGAGCCGGTCACCGGTGAGTACCAGCGCGGATCGCTCGCGATGGCCAACGCCGGTCCCAACACGAACGGCAGTCAGTTCTTCATCTGTACGGCCGACCTGGCCGGGAAGCTGCCGAAGAACTACACGCTATTCGGGCAGGTGACCCGCGGGCTGGACATCGTGGACAAGATCGTCTCGGCGCCACGCGACGGGAAGGACCTTCCGAACGACCCGGTCGCGATGACGAAGGTGACCGTTCACGAGGACGCGGCGGGTCAGTAGCCGGAACGAACTGACGAAAGAGCAGCGCTGCCCCAGCGTCAAGGTCATGGGTAGGTAGGGTCAGGGTAGTCGGTGCAGCCGACGTGATAGATGCCTTTGGCGCGTGGCAGAAGCGTCCGCTTCGGCGGACTCCTTCACCGGGACAGCATCGAAGCGGCTCCTTCGGGAGCCGCTTCGTCGTTTGTCCGGCGCCGTTTCAGCAGCGGCGATCGGCTCCGGCATCCCGGCCCAGGCCCCTCCAGAGCGCCAGGTCGACGGACCATCCCCGCGAATTAATCGTGCTACTTGACAGTAGCCTGTTCTCGGTCCAGGATATGTGCTACGGAGCGGTAGCACATATTTCGCTCCGGTACGAAGGAGCACCGAGATGGCTGCCATCACTCGCGGCAAAACCCACGTCCACCCGATCACCATCACCCTCAGGGCAAGCGTCGTCGGTCTCACACTTGCGACCGCCGCGATCCACGCGTCGCTCGGCGGCCTGCTGTTCATGGCCAACGCAGCGGGTTACACGATCCTTGCCATCGCGATGGTCATCCCCGGTCCCGTCGGGAAGTGGCGATGGCTGATCCGCCTCGCGCTGATCGGCTTCACGGCCGCCACGATCGGCGGGTGGGTCGCCTTCGGCCCGCGCTTCGGGCTCGCCTATCTCGACAAGGCGATCGAGGTCGCGCTCATCGGGCTCCTCCTGATCGAACAGTGGCAGTCCGATGGCGGCCCGGTCGGCGTCTACCGGCGGGTCCGCGGACTGGTCCGTGGCGTCGGGGCAGCGACGTTCGCGAGGAACGCCAGGTAGGTAGGCCGCGGACGACGCCGAACGCTGGCCGCGCGCAGTGCGCGGCCAGCTCGTTACACGCGAGGTCGCGCCGCCCTGCTGCATGCGTCGGATGCACGGGACGTTGCTACAGTGCGCGATGGACGAGTGAAAGTGCGTCGACCCAGCCAGGAGGGGAACGGGCATGCCAAGGTCACGGACTCTGCAGCAAGCCATCGCTGTTGCGACTCTCGCTCTCGCCCTTATCAGCTGCGGCGGGCAGGCAGGATCCGGGACCGTGGGGTCCGCAGTGCCCGCGGCGACATCCGAAGCTCCCGAGGCTGTCGTCCTCTGGCCCGCCCCGCCGGATCCGCTCGAACGGACCGTCGCCGCCGGATTGGAGCCCGAAGTACAGGAGCACACGACCAATCACGTCCACGCGCACCTGGATGTCTTCGTCGATGGAGAGCCGATCACGATCCCGGCTGGGATCGGAATCAATATCGACGACCCGGATGTGCGCACGTTCGACGAACCTGACGGATCGGTCTCCTACGGCGGGATCGAGCAGTGCGCCAAGCCCTGCATCTCGCCGCTCCATACGCACTTCGCAACCGGGATCCTCCACACGGAGTCGGAGAGCCCGGAGCCGAACACGCTCGGCCAGTTCTTCACCGAATGGGGCGTTGCCCTGACCGACTCCTGCGTCGGGGAATTCTGCAGCCCCAAGCCGATCGCCTTCTACGTCAACGGCGAGCCCTATACCGGGGATCCGACTGCGATCGAGCTGACCGACCAGAAGCAGATCGCGATCGTGGTCGGCACACCGCCCGCCGAGATCCCGAAGACCGCCGACTTCTCGAAGGAGTAGCGATCTCTACGTCGACCGGTAGGGTGTGAAGAGAACCGGCACGTCGCTGCCGGCCAACTTCGCTCTGAGCTCTGCGCTCGGCTCACCGAGCAGTTCGCCGTGAACCAGCTCGACCGTTGCGAGGACCGCTGAGAACAGGTGGCCGACATTAGCGGCGTGCTCGATCGCCGCCTGGGAGTCGCGGTACCGCTCGATGATCATGCATTCGGTCTGGTCGCCGTTGAGGTAGAGGTCGTATCCGAGCGTGCCGGGCTCGTTGGCCCGCACGAGCTCCCCGGCCTGTTCGGACAAGCGCAGGTACTCCTCGCGTCTGCCCGCGCGAAACTTGAACCGTGCAATGCCAAGAAGTTCACTCATGGCGGAATCCTCCAGGGAGTGTGACGACGAAGGCATGAACTGACACCGGCTATCATCGCGGTCCGCGCGCCTGTAGCTCAGTGGATAGAGCGTCGGCCTCCGGAGCCTGACCGCCTGAGCGTGGTGGCAACCCGAGTGGGACCCCGAGCGAAACGGGCGGAGTTTTACGCTCTTCGTCCGGTCGGATTGAACGGCGCTCCCACGTCTGGATTGCGGCCGATTCCGACAGGGCATGCCCTGACACCGGTGCCTCCGTAGCCGGCGAGCCGGCACGGGACCGGCACCACTGGCACCACTGTCGATCCGACTACGGCGTGTGCGAAGGCACCACCGCATCCTCCGGCCGGAGGTCGATCGTCGCGAGCCAGGCGTCGAACAGCATCCTGGCGCCCTCGCCACGGGGGCCTCCAAGGCT
>JARDZW010000129.1 GCA_029240655.1 Chloroflexota bacterium | reverse complement strand
ACCCGGGGTTCAGGAAAAGGCGTTGGTTGCGGGGACTGGATTCGAACCAGTGACCTTCGGGTTATGAGCCCGACGAGCTGCCGCTGCTCCACCCCGCTCCGAGATGATAGGCAGCGCGGCTGATTCGGTCAAACGCTTGATATCGGCCCGGGTTCGGCCGGACCTTGGCTACTGGGCGGCTTCGTGATCGCATCGGCCAGCTTCTCTGCCGCGGCCACCACGGGGAAATGGATCGTCGCCCGCGGGATGCTCGGCAGGATCGAGGCGTCGGCAACGCGCAAGTTCCCGATGCCGTGGACGCGTCCGAGATGATCGACCACGCCCAGGGGATCGGCGGCTGGCGTCATCCGACACGAGCCGGACGCGTGGAACATCGTCCCGGCGCCGGTCCGGAGCCAAGCTCGGAGCGCTTTCCGGCCGGCCGTCGTCGCTCCCCCAGCGGAAATGGCCTCGATCGATTCCGCGAGGGGTCTGCTCCTCATGAGATCCATCACCAGCTCGACGCCGTCGCACATCGCTTCCATATCCGTGTGGTCGGTCAGGTGCGAATGGCGGATATCGAGGGTCGCCTCCGGGTCGGTGGAAGTCAGTCTCACGCGACCCTCGGATCCCGAGCGCAGCAAACAGACCATCGGATACACGAGCCATGCACGCAGTTCTTCGTCGAAGGATCGCCCCACGAGGACACCCAGATCGATCTCCGTCTCGCTTCGCGAGCTGCGCGCCATCAGCATGAGCGGCAGGAATGGCCTGACGCTCGCCGCTGGGCCCGACGACTTGACGCGATATTCGCCAAGGCCCTCGATCACGAGCGGATGGTCGAGCAGGTGCTCGCCGACGCCCGGTCGGTGAGCGACGACTTCGACACCGAGCTTACGGAGGTGGGTCTCCGGTCCGATGCCCGATCGCATCAAGATCGCCGGCGAACCGTAGGCGCCCGCCGCCAGGACGACCTCGGTTCCGCGATGGATCTTGCCGTCGCCGGCGCGGACGCCGGTCGCACGATCGTCTTCGATGAGGATCCGATCGACCAAGGTGTTCGGAAGCACGGTGAGATTGGGACGCGTCCGGGCTTGCGCGAGGTACGTAAACGCGGCGTTCATCCGGATCCCGTCGGCGACGTTCTGCGGCCTTGGACCAATCGCGGGACGTTGGTCGCGGGCGCCATTGAGGTCGACGACGACGGGGAAGCCCAGCCGCTCAGCCGACGACGCAAACGCCTCATCGATGGGACTGAGATCGGCGGCCGCCGCCCGCCACACGGGAACCGGGCCGTCCGTCCCGTGGAGTCCCCCGCCCAGCGGATCGGACTCGGCTCGGCGGAAGTAGGGCAACAGGTCCTCGAACGACCAGCCTTCGATTCCCTGCGCCGCCCAGCCGTCGTAGTCCGCGGCGGAACCTCGCAGCCACGTGCAGGCATTGATCGTCGTCGAGCCGCCGATGACACGGGCCCTTGGCAAGGGCAATTGTCGGTCGTCTGCATGATCGGAATCCGCGTAGCCCCAAGGATGGGAGTCGGCTGGGACGTCGCTCGGATCACGAAGATTCTCTGGCCAGGCGTTCGGATCGGGACCGTAATCCGGCCCGGCTTCGATCACCAGGACGGACCGGGATGGCTCCTCCGTCAGCCGATCGGCGAGAACGCATCCAGCGGCGCCGGCCCCGACGACGATGACATCGAAATGGTCCGTCTGCATCGGGACCCCCTGGCGCGCCGCACCATTGTGGCGACGGAATCTGGCGGAAGCAAGGTCCTCGAACCCTGGCCGCGAGACCGCCCGGCGGGCAGACTGCCAACGATGTGCGTCAAGGGACGGACCGTGCCGGCTCGCTCGTGAGCGGCCTGCCGCTCAGGCGGCGCCCGCCGATCGCAAGCCCCAGGACGAGCGTCAACGTCATGAACGCGCTGAACACATAGAACGGGTACAGGATGCTCCGCTCGGCGAGCACGCCGGCGGCGAGCGATGCCGCGATGAACCCGAGCGTGCCCGCGGCACCAAACAAGCCCTGGGCCGTCGAGGAGCGCCCCGGTGGCGAGTTCGCGGCGACGACGGCGTACAGCGCCGGGTTCAGGAACGCGAACCCTGTCGCCTCGAGGAGGATCAGCGGGACGGCGAGAAGCGGATCGGACAGGAACGTGTACAGGATCCCGGTGACGATGGGCAGGATCGACCCGACCACGATGAACGCCATCGAGCCCCGCTTGTCCACGAGCTTGCCGGCCAGGGGTGACAGGACAAGGACCGGCAACCCGAACATCGCGAAGGTCAGGCCGATGAGCGCCAGGTCCGCCCCGAGCCCTTCAAGGAACAGGCTCCAGATGACCTCGTACGTGCCGCCGGCGTAGTAGCCGCCGAGGTTGATGATGAGGGCGGCGATGAGCCCGCGGTTGAGCAGGCGCAACGTTCGTCCGGGTCGCGCCGCGTCGTCCGCGGCGAGGTCCGCGGCGAGGCGGCCCTCGATGAACGGCGAGTCCGGCGGCAGGGTCGTCACGTCCGGCGGCCGGGTGGGGTGGACGTGACGCTCATAGCGCTCCTCGCGAACCCGCAGCGCGATCCCGACCGCGGCGACGACCGCCGCGATCGCACTGAACACGAAAACGAACGCGATGCCCCCGAACTGCGCCGCCCCGAACGCGCCGATCGTCGGGCCGATGAGCAGCCCACCCATCTGCGCCGCTCCGTACAGCCCGAACGCCTCGCCCCTACGGTCCGGCGGCGTGGCATCCGCCAGGAAGCCGCGGGCGGCCGGGTCGTAGATGGCAGCGCCGAGGCCGGCGCCCGCACGCAGCAGCACGAACGCGAACGGTCCGGTGAGGACCAGCGGCAGCGCCCCGAACACGCCGGTCGCGACCAGACCGATGACCATCAGCGGGACCCGCTCCGTCCGGTCGGCCAGCCAGCCGAAGATCGGCTCGCTCACGAGCCGCGCTGCGGGCCACGCGGCGATGACGATGCCGAGCGTCGCGAGGTCGATCCCCTGTTCGGTGAAGTAGAGGGGCAGGACCGGGAGCAGGCCGCCGAACCCCAGCCAGACGACGAATTCGGCCACGAGGAGCGGCGCGATGCCGCCCCATCGTTCGAACCAGGCCGACCATCGACGGCGGAGCCGAAGGCCGAACGAGGTGTCGGATGGGTTCGGGGCGACGGGCGGCGGAGGGCTCGGCGACATGGGACCGAAGCTGCGGATCGGCGGGCCAGCGTAGCCCACCGAATGTTCACGGGCCGCCCGGATGCGTCCGGCAGGACGGAGGAGCGTTAACACGCAAGCCCTATACTCGGCCCTCCTGAATCGACCGAATCCGAGGGGTGCGCCACCGCATGGACGCGATCACGGCCGAAGGCCTCGTCAAGATCTACAAGAGCCGCAAGAACGAAGTCCGCGCGCTCGACGGCGTGGACCTGACCGTCCCCGAGGGCACGGTGCTGGGCCTGCTCGGCCCCAACGGCGCCGGCAAGACCACCGCCGTGCGGATCCTCGCCACGCTGCTCAAGCCGGACTCCGGCCGCGCGACGATCGCCGGTTTCGACCTGGCCCGTCAGCCCGACGACATCCGCCGGGTCATCGGCCTGTCGGGGCAGTACGCGGCGGTGGACGAGAACCTGACCGGGAGCGAGAACCTGTGGCTCTTCGGGCGGCTCTACCAGCTGAGCTCAGCCGAGGCCACCCGCCGTGCGACGGAGCTCCTCGAGCAGTTCGATCTCGTCGACGCCGCGGACCGGGTCGTCAAGACCTATTCGGGTGGCATGCGCCGTCGACTGGACCTCGGGAGCGCCCTGATCGGTCGGCCGCGGCTGCTCTTCCTGGACGAGCCGACGACCGGGCTCGATCCTCGCAGCCGGATCGGGATGTGGGATGTCATCCGGGGTCTCGTCGCTGAGGGCGTGACGCTCCTCCTGACGACCCAGTACCTCGAGGAGGCCGACGAGCTGGCCGACCGGATCGTCGTCATCGACCACGGCAAGATCATCGCCGGCGGTACGGCCGACGAGCTGAAGTCGGCGGTCGGCGGCGAGCGGATCGAGGTCGTCGCCCACGACCGCGATGCCATCCCGCGGGCCAAGGAGATCCTGTCGCGCGATTGTGCGGGCGACGTCACGGTCGATGAGCACACGCGCCGGTTGACGGCGCCCACGAGCGCCGGCGCGGGCGCACTCGTCCAGGTCGTCCGCGACTTCGATGAGGCCGGGATCCGCATCGACGACATCGCCCTGCGGCGGCCGACACTCGACGATGTCTTCCTCGCCCTCACCGGCCACGCGGCCGAGGAGGAGACGCTCACGGACGAGGCTTCCACCAGGAGCGCAGCATGACCGCGCGAACGACATCCGCGCCGAGCGGCAGCGTCGGCAGTGCCGTCACCGACGGGATCCTCGTCGGGTGGCGGAATCTGAAGCGCATCCCCAGGATCCCGGAGCTGGCGATCTTCGCGATCCTCCAGTCGATCATGTTCGTGCTGCTGTTCGTCTTCGTGTTCGGCGGCGCGATCAACGTCCCGGGCGATTACACGTCGTTCCTGATGCCTGGCATCTTCGCCCAGACGATCGTCTTCGCAGCGGGCACCACCGCGATCGGCATGACCGACGACATCAACAAGGGCATCGTCGACCGATTCCGGTCGCTGCCGATGTCGCGCTCCGCCGTCCTGACCGGAAGGACGTTCTCGGACGTCATCTACAACGCAGGGATCCTCGTCGTCCTGATGCTGACCGGGTTCGTGGTCGGCTGGCGGGTGGATGACATCCCGTCGCTGATCGCGGGGTTCGCGCTGCTGCTGTTCTTCGCCTACGGGATGGTCTGGCTCGGCGTCTGGCTGGGTCTGAACGTCCCGACGGTCGAAGTCGGCCAGCAGGTGATCTTCACCGTGCTCTTCCCGATCACGTTCATCTCGAACGTCTTCGTCCCCCTCGAGAGCCTGCCCGAATGGCTCCAGCCGATCGCCGAGTGGAACCCGACGAGCACCCTGACGGCCGCCCTTCGCGAGATGTGGGGCAACGGAGCGCCGCCACCGACCAACAGCCTCGCCTCGACCGAGCCTGCGCTCGTGACGATCGTATGGGTGCTCGTGTTCATCGTGGTCTTCGGTCCACTCGGGGTGCGCCGCTACCGCTCGATGAGCCGCTGACCCAGATGGCGGCGCCGCCCTGGCTGCTGGCGCTCGGGCTGGTCCTTGGGTTGCTCGTCCTGCTCCCCGCCCGACGCCTGCAGCTCACCGGTCTCGCACCGCGCACGATCGGTTTCCTCGCCTTCGTCCTGTGGGCGCTGGGGATGCTCGTCGCGGTCAGCCCGGGAGGAGCCCGCATCCTGATCCCGATCCTGCTGGTCGCTTACCTCGCGCCCTTCGTCGCGGCGCCCGATCGGGTAGGGCGGATCCTGCGACGGGGCGGCGGCCCCGGTGGCCGGGGCGGTGGGGCGGCGCCGATCAAGAACGTCACGCCGCCCGACGCCGACGGCCCCGGCGACACCCGTAGTGAGGGGGACTCGCGGCCGTGACCGGCCCGGTCGCGCTCCACGGTGGTGGTGAGTTCCTGCCCGGTGATGAGGCGTTCCTGCGCGAGATCCTGCGCCTGGCGCCCCAGGCGGAGGGGATGGTCCGGGTGAGCGTCGTCCCTACCGCCGCTGCCCGAGGCCGGCCCGACCTGGCCGCATCCAACGGCATGGACGCGTTCCGGCGCGTCGCGGCCGATGCCAGCATCGCGGTCGTCGTCGAGGCAGTGCCCGTCATCGACGACGTCTCTGCTGCGGACGAATCCCTCGCCGGCCGCCTTGGCACGGCCGACCTCATCCACTTCCCGGGCGGCGACCCCGACATCATCCCGGCGCTCTACCCGGGGACGTCGGCGTGGGCGGCGATGCAGCGCGCCCACGCGGCCGGGGCCGTCCTCGCAGGTGCCAGCGCAGGCGCGATGGCCCTCGCTGCGTGGACCTGGACGCGGGACGGCGGCGTACGAGGCCTCGGGGTCGTCCCGGGGATCGGCGTGGCACCGCATGCCGACGCCGCGACCTGGGACGATGCGGTCGCCCGCTATGGCGCCGTGGTGCCGCCCGATCTCGGATTCATCGGCCTCGCCGAACGGACCGGTGTCATCGTTCCCGCGTCGGCCGGCGAGCCGTGGCACGTCGTCGGGCAGGGCGAGGCCCGCTGGCTGAGCGCCGCTGCGCGGGCCGCCGGGGAGCCACCCGTCGTCGCCCGCGACGGCGATCGGATCTTCCCCTAGCCCGATGCGCACGGACCTCGGCTGGAGCCTGGATCCCGAGGTCACGTTCCTGAACCACGGCTCGTTCGGCGCCTGTCCGGAGGCGGTCCTGGCCGTCCAGCGCGAATGGCGTGACCGGATGGAGCGTCGACCGATCCAGTTCCTGGACCGCGAGCTGGAGGGACATCTCGACGCCTCTCGCCGGGCGCTCGGAACCTTCCTCGAAGCGGACCCGACCGGGTTCGTCTTCGTCCCGAACGCCACGACCGGCGTGAACGCCGTACTTCGCTCGCTCCGCTTCGAGCCCGGCGACGAGCTGCTGACCAGCGACCACGAGTACAACGCGATCCTGAACACGATCCGCGCGGTCGCAGCCCGAGATGGCGCGAGGGTCGTGCTCGCGACGCTCCCGTTTCCGACCACCGGCGAGGACGAGATCGTGGCCGCCGTCCACGCTGCCGTGACGCCACGGACCCGACTCCTCGTCCTCAGCCACGTCACGAGCCCCACCGCCCTCGTCCTTCCGATCGCGCGCCTCGTGCGCGAGTTCGATGCGCGCGGGATCGACACGCTCATCGATGGCGCCCACGCCCCGGGCATGGTGCCGCTCGATCTCCACGAGCTCGGCGCGGCGTACTACGCTGGCAACGCCCACAAGTGGCTGTGCGCGCCCAAGGGCGCCGGCTTCCTGTGGGTCCGCGAGGACCGGCGCGACCGGATCCATCCGACGATCGTCTCGCATGGTGCCAACGCCACGCGCACCGACCGCCCGCGCTACCAGCTCGAGTTCGACTGGGTCGGAACTGCCGACCCGACGCCGGCCCTGACGATCCCCGCGGCCATCGATTGGGTGGCGCATCTCGATCCCGGGGGCTGGCCCGCAGTCATGGCCGTAAATCACGCGCTCGCGCTCGAAGCGCGCGACCGGCTGGTTGCCGCCATCGGCGGCCCGACGCCCGCGCCGGACGGGTTGATCGGATCGATGGTGTCCGTACCGCTTCGCGGTCTGTCGACCGACGCGGCGGCGGAGGCCCTCCACCTCGGACTCGTGGACGACGGAATCGAGGTCCCGATCGTGGCCTGGCCCGTTCCAGGCGCCCGCCCGACCCCGACCGATCTACCGCGGGCCGTCCTCGTGCGTGTCTCCGCGCAGCGCTACGTCGAGTCCCGGGACATCGAGCGGCTGGTCGCCGCGCTTGGTCGGCGACTCACCGCCGAGTAGATCCCGCCGAGGAACCGGCTCGGGACGCGGGTCAGCGGTATCGTGTCGACGAGACCGGCCTCGCCCGCAAGCGCGGCGAAGGTCGTGGCTGTGAACGGATGCGGGACCCAGGGATTGCCCCGGTCGGCGTCGTACTCGACCACGATGAACGGCGCGCCTGGCTGGAGGTGCGTCGCCAGCGAGCGGATAGCCGCCACTTGCCGGTCGCGCGCCACGAAATGCAGGCTGTTCGCGGCGATGAGCCCGTCGAGCGGGGGCAGCGGGAG
>JARDZW010000023.1 GCA_029240655.1 Chloroflexota bacterium | reverse complement strand
GACTCCTTCTCGATAGCCGGCGCGTTCCCGTGGTTTCTCGCGCCAGTCGTGAGAGGAGTCCGCGTTGCGTCGTGCTATGTGTTGGCCACGGCTATGTCCATGACCGGCGAGCATCATACCGCAAGTCCTCCGCGCACGTAACCCCTCATCTGACGCGATCCCCGTCCTCCGGCATCATGGCCAGATGCGTGACCAGCTCCCGCCCGAGGCCTTTCTCGCGGGCTATCCGGACGGGATCCGCGACGCTGCCGAGATGCTCCGCGCCATCGTCCGCAAAGCGGTTCCCGACGCGATCGAGGGCGTCCGCGGCGGTTGGCGACTGATCGGCTACGAGGTGCCGGTCGGGCGGCGAGCACGGTACTTTGCCTACATCTCGCCCGAGCCGATCCACGTCCACCTCGGGTTCGAATACGGCGCCTGGATGGCGGACCCGGACGGCCTCCTCGAGGGCGCTCACCTTGGCCTTCGCAAGGTGCGGTTCACGACGTTCACTGAAGGCCAGTCGATCCCCGCAGCGGCCCTGGAGCGCCTGACAAAGGAGGCTGCACGCGTCGCCCTGCTCTCGCGCGGCGAGCGACTCGCGCGGTCGTTCGATCGGGAGTGGGAGCCCCCCGGCTAGAGGTCCGAGCCTGGTGCGTGCTCGGTCGACGGTTCGCCGCCCTGCTCCTCGGGCGCCACGGTCGGCGTCTCGTCGGCGGGCTTTCCCGCTCCGACGTCGTCGGTACCTGCCGCCTCTGGTCGCCCGTCCCGTCGCTGGTCGTCGGGGCCATCGATCTCGTCCGGACGTTCGAGGGGTTCGTCGTCGGTCGTTTGATCGGTCATGGGTGCGTCCTCCTGGCCATCCACATGGCCTGTGCCGCAAATCATCGAGCGTGGCCCCTTGCGGCAAGCCCGCCGTCCATGCGTCGGCCCTTGCGTCTACGCATCGAAGGTTGTCGCACACAGGGAGAAGCACGGCCGCGGGAGGTCTCCGCGGCCGTGCTGGAAGGGGGAAGGACGCGACGCTACGGAAGCAGCACCGCGTCGATGACATGGATGACGCCGTTCGAGACGTCGATGTCCGCGGCCACGATCCGCGCGTCGTTGACATACGGCGTACCCGCGCGGAGCGACGGGTGGATGAACGCCTTGCTCAGCGTCCGGATCCGGCTGCTGTCCAGCACGCTTGCGCTGAAGCGCTCGCCCGAGGCGACGTGGTACAGCAGGACCGAGCGAAGGGTATCGATCGGGATCTCGTCGACCCCACGAACGCCGAGCTTCGCGAAGAGCGCTTCGAAGGCCGCGTCGGTCGGGGCAAAGACGGTGAACTGGCGCTGGCCGTCGAGCGTATCGAGGAGACTGGTTCGCACGACTGCGGCGATCAGGTGGTCGAATTCGCCGCTCGACGAATTCACCGCGACGGCGGTATCGACCACCGTCGAACGCGGCTGGCGCGCCGCGACGGGCGCGACTGTCAGGCTCGTGAGGAGACCGACAGTCAGGAGGATGAAGGTGAAGCGACGCACGATGGTTGTCCTTTCTTGGCGGGGATGGAGCAGACGTCAGGCGGTGGCGCGTTCGTCCGCCGTGACCCACTGCATGAGGGTCGGCAGCAGTGCGAGGGCCGAGATGCCCACGAGGATGTAGATCAGGCTCGAGAGGACGTTCGTCTCCCCGAACGACATGCCGGTCAACGTCGCGACCAGGTCGATCTGGGCCAGGCCGATGAGGAGCCAGTTGAGCCCTCCGACGATGACCAGGAGCAGGAACAAGGCTTTGAGGTAGCGCACGGGTCACTCCTTTGTGGACTCGATGAGCCGTTGGGTTTGTATAGGCTCTGTCCAGACTTTAGGGTGAAAGCCCAACCCGTGTCAAGTGTTTGTATACCTAGTGCTGTACGAAGCACGTACACGCGTGGGACCCCGAGGAGCCCCGCAGCCGCGGTGCGAGAGAACCGGGTGCCGGCCTCATCGGCGCCGGCCAAGGTCGAAGGACTCGCCGACGGTAGCGGATCGTGGGTGACCGTCCTGCCAGATGGCGTCCGCCTGGCCGTGGCCGCCTTGAGCGAAGCGATCGGGTCCTCTGCAACCGAAAGGCTCAGGCGGTAAGGTCATTGGTGCGCGCCAAGGAAGGAGACCGCCGCATGTTCAAGGACAGCAAGGCATTCTCGGGGTTCGCCGTGAAGGACCTCGCCGCCGCAAAATCCTTCTACGGCGACACGCTCGGTCTGGATGCGCGAGATGGCCCGATGGGCATGCTCGAGTTGCACCTCGGCAGCGGCGCGGTCGTCCTGGTCTATCCGAAGGAGGATCACCAGCCCGCGAATTACACGATCCTCAACCTCCCGGTGAAGGACGTGGATGCCGCCGTGGATCAGCTCACCGCGGCCGGCGTCCGGATGGAGCACTACGGATCCGACTTCGGCCAGGACGAGAAGGGCATCGCCCGGGGCAATGATGGGCCCACGATCGCCTGGTTCAAGGACCCGTCCGGCAACATCATCGCCGTGCTGGATGAGGGTCCGCCGGCCTGACGCTCGCGAATCCAGCTTGCGGACGTCGTCAGTCCCCGCCCGCGACCGACTCCAACCTCACGCCTCCCGCCCCCAGAAGGAGACCATCGTGACGTCCACGACCACCGACGCCTTCTCCATCCCTGCCCTGCGCGCCGCGATCGGCGGTCGGGTGATCACGCCTGACGACGCCGAATACGACGACGCCAGGACCGTCGTCCTCGGTGGCATCGATCGGCGGCCGCTCGTCATCGTCCGTCCCGCCAACGCCGACGATGTCACCCACGTTGTCACGCTCGCGCGCGAGACCGGCCTACCGCTCGCGGTCCGCTGCGGCGGCCACAGCGCGGCGGGACATTCGGTCGTCGATGACGGGATCGTGCTCGACCTGCGCGACATGAAGGCGCTCGAGATCGACGTTGACGGGCGGACCGCCTGGGCCGAGGCCGGCCTGACCGCCGGTGAGTACACGACCGCGGCCGCGGCCCATGACCTGGCGACCGGCTTTGGCGACACTGGTTCCGTCGGGCTCGGCGGGATCACGCTCGGTGGGGGAGTGGGCTATCTCGTACGCAAGCACGGCTTGACGATCGACTCGCTGCTGGCGGCCGACATCGTGACCGCCGACGGCCGGCTCCTTCGCGTCGATGCCGAGCACCACCCGGACCTGTTCTGGGCGATCCGCGGCGGCGGCGGCAATTTCGGCGTGGCGACCCGCTTCCGATTCAAGCTGCATCCGCTCGAGTCCACCGTTGGCGGGATGCTGATCCTGCCGGCCACTGCCGAGACGATCGTCGGCTTCATCGCCGCGGCCGAGGCCGCGCCGGACGAGCTGTCGACGATCGCGAACATCATGCCCTGCCCGCCGATGCCGTTCGTGCCCGAGGAGCACCACGGCAAGCTCGTGAACATGGCGCTCATGACGTACGCGGGCGACAGCGAGGCCGGAGAGCGTGCCCTCGCGCCGTTCCGTGCCCTGGCGACGCCGATCGCCGACATGCTCAAGACGCAGCCCTACCCGGACATGTACCCGCCGGAGGACGACTCCTACCATCCCCTGGCGGTCGCCCGGACGATGTTCATCGATCGGGTCGACGGGGCCACGGCGGCGACGATCATGGAGTTCCTGAACAACTCGGACGCGGCCATGCGCGTGGCGCAGCTGCGCGTGCTTGGTGGGGAGATGGCGCGCGTGCCGGCGGATGCCACGGCGTTCGCGCACCGCACGAATCGGATCATGGTCAACATCGCCTCGTTCTACGAGGGTCCCGATGACAAGCCGACCCGGGAAGCGTGGGTCGCTGAGTTCGTCGCGGCCATCCACCAGGGCGACCCCGCCGCCTACGTGAACTTCCTCGGCGACGACGGCGAAGGCCGGGTGCGAGCCGCGTATCCCGGGACCACCTGGGACCGACTCGCCGTCATCAAGGGCCGCTACGACCCGACCAACCTCTTCCGGCTGAACCAGAACATCCCGCCCGCGTAGAGCGCTGTAGCGAGGGGGTCCGATGCGCTTCCGTACCACGATCCTGCAGGGCGACAAGACCGCGACCGGCATCCGCGTTCCGGCCGAGATCGTCGAATCGATCGGCAAGGGCAAGCGCCCGCCGGTCAAGGTCACGATCAATGGATTCACCTACCGGAACACCATCGCGGTCATGGACGGCGACTACATGGTCGGCGTCAGCGCGGAGAACCGTGCCGGCGCCGGCGTGGCCGGCGGCGACGAGGTCGATGTCGACATCGAGCTCGATACGGAGCCGCGCGTCGTGACCCTTCCGTCGGACTTCGCCGCAGCGCTCGACGCCGAGCCAGACGCACGACGCACGTTCGAGCGCCTCTCGCCCAGCAACAAGGGGTGGCACGTCCTCCAGGTCGAAGGCGCGAAGACCGACGAGACACGGCAGCGCCGCATCGCCAAGCAGGTCGATGCGCTGCGTGAAGGCCGGCCCCGGTAGTGCCGAGGTCGAGGACCTAGGCCAGGTCGGCCCCCGCGGCTCGCGCATCCTCGACCAGCGACTCCAGCGCGTCGTCGTCGGCGGCCGAGTCGCGCACCAGGCCGATCACCCGGCTGACGCCGAGCTCGCGATAGGCCGCGAGGCGATCGACCCGTGGTGTGCCACGCTCCGTGATGTCCTCGGCCCAGGCGTGCACCGATACGGAAAGGGTCGCCGGATCGCGCCCGATCTCCTCGCACCGGCCGCGGATCACCGGTAACGCCTCCGCCAGCTCTGTCGGGGTCAGCCCGTCCACGTTGAGCTCGTCCGCGTGCCGGGCGGCGAGGCGCCAGGTCACGTTGGGGCCGTTGCCGCCGACCATGATCGGGACGCGCGGCCGCTGGATGGGCTTGGGAACGTTGATCGCGCCGCGGACGCTCGAAAGGCGGCCTTCGTGGGTCGCGTGCTGGTGGTTGTCGCCGTCGAGCATCCGGGTGATGACCTCGAGGTCATCGGCGAGCCGTGCCAGGCGCTCCTTCGTCTCGGGGAATCCATAGCCGTAGGCCAGCCACTCGTCGCGCTTCCAGCCGGCCCCGATCCCGAGCTCCATGCGACCGCCGCTGATGGAGTCCATCGTGGAGATCATCTTCGCGGTGAGGGCCGGGTTCCGGAACGCGGTGCAGATCACGACGTGTCCGAGCCGGACGCGCTCGGTCACCGCCGCCAAGGCCGATAGCGACGTGAATGACTCGAAGGTGATCTCGTCCGTCGGGCGGGGAACCGTATGGAAATGGTCGAACAGCCAGATGGACTCGAACCCGAGCCGCTCGGCCTGCTGCGCGACCGCGGTCGTGCGCCGCCACGCGTCGAGCGGGTCCCAGCCGTCGTATTCGCCGACCCAGCCCTGCGGGACGATGGCCCCAAGCTTCATCGGGCCGCCTCCGCGAGCTCCACGACGGTCTCGCCTCCGAACGCCATCGCCCGACCCACCTGGTAGGTGTCGGCGATCGCGTTCCACGCCTCGAAGCCCGGATGGGCGTCGTGGGCATGGTGGCCCTCGCTGCCAGCGAAGATCACGGAAACGAGGTATTGCGTGGCGCCCTTGACCGGTCGCGTCGAGATATCCATCCGGTTGAGCGTCGCATGAACGAGCAGACCGCGTGCCTGCAGGTCCTGCCATACCGGCAGCTCGTACTCACGGAATCCTGCTTCGAATTCGTCGACGCGATCCGCCCCGACGCTCAGGATGACGACCACCGTTTCCATGCCCGCACCTCCGGCGCACATCATCGGCCGTCGCGGGCGATGCTGCCGAAGGGGTCAGGCGTTGAGTGCCGCGACCCCGGTTGGCGCCGCTCGTGTGCCCAGGGAGGCCGCCGCTCCGACACGCTGGAACAGCGCGCGATATTGCGCTCCGACCTCCGACCAGACCATGTTGCGGCTATGGTCGTAGGCCTTCCGGCCCAAGGCGGCTCGGAGCTTGTCGTCGCCGAGCACCTTGTTGAGCGACGCCGCAAGGGGGCCGGGCGAGGGCTCCGGGACGAGGATGCCCCGCCCCCCGGCCAGGAGCTCGGCGGCGTACGCGTACGGTGTCGAGACGATGGCTCGACCCGCGCCCATCGCGTACGAGAGGGTTCCCGAGACCGTTTGGTCCAGGTCCGGATAAGGCGTGACGACGATATCGGCGGCCTGCAGCCAGCGGGTCATCGCGACGCGGTGGGCGAATTCGTCGACGAACCGGACGTGGCCCCCGAGCTTGAGCGCCTTGACCCGAGCCACCAGGGTCGCTCGATACGCTTCCCCGTCCGCTTCCAGCACGTCGGGATGCGTGACGCCCACGATCACATAGGTCACGTCGGGATTGGCTTCGATCACGGCCGGGAGCGCCTCGAGCATGAGCTCGTGGCCCTTCGTCGGACCCAGGAGGCCGAAGCTCAGGATCACCCGGCGCCCCTCGAGACCAAGGCTCGCCTTGATCACGGCCGTGTCAGCCATGGGAAGGTCGGGCACGCCGTGCGGGATCACGTTGAGGCGACGAGGGTCGACGCCATAGCCCTTCTTGAGCAGCGTCGCGGCCGATTGGGACATCACGACCGTCGCGTCGACGCTGGCCGCGAGGTCCGCAAGGACCTTCCGCTGTCGAGGGGTCGGCTTCCGCGGGATCTCATGAAGCGTGGCCACAGCAGGGACGGTCAGTGCCTCGACGAGATCGAAGACGTACTCGCCCTGGTCGCCGCCCCACGTGTCGTAATCGAACTGGAGGGAGACGGCCTCGACGCAGGCCCCCAGCGCACGCCCGGTCGCGGCGTAGTCTGCGCGCTCATCGCGGCGGATCCGGTGATGGACCTCGAGCGGGAACGGCGTCCCCCGTCCGGGTGGGAGCAGGACGGCGATCTCGCGGTCACCCGTCGCAGCCGCCAGATCGCGCGTGAACGTAGCGATCCCACAGCGACGCGGGGGGTAACTGGAGACGAAGGCAGTCCGTGCGATGACGTAGGTCCTCTCGGTCGATCGGAGCCGCAACCCGCCACGCTGGGACGGGCGCTCCGTGAGCCGTTTTCTGCGGAGAAGGTTCAGCGGCCAGCCCGGTGTGGGTCGGCCGCTGTTCCGTAGAGTCCGAGGGAGCGGCCCGTCCGACGGACGGGCCGCTCGATGCGGGCTAGGCGGAGCGCACGTTGTTAGCGCGCGGGCCCTTGGGGCTCTGCTCGACGTCAAAGACGACGGGCTCGCCGCCGACGAGGCGGTCGAAATCGAGCGAGGTATCAAGGCCGCCGCGATGGAAGAAATATTCCTTCTCATCCTCGGCGGAAATAAAGCCGAAGCCGCGATCGGCGACGACCTTCTTGATGGTACCGGTGGTCATGAGGACCTCCAACACTTCCCGAACACGGAGAGAAGACGCACGGCCCGTTCGAGAAGGAGATCGACCACGCGGAGCATCGCCACGCAGTGCGGCGATACCCCACCTTACCACACCGAATCGCCGATTCCGGCTCCGGTGGAAGCCGCACGGGCATGGCTGACCTTCGGCTCGGGGCGGACAACGGATGCTCTCGATGCCGATTTCGTCACGCGTTTGACACCTCAAGCCGGCGATCTCTGGTGGTAGTGTCGAGCCCATCCCAACTTCGAAGGACTGCAGAGGAGGGTCCGACAATGGGACAGAATCCGTCGTTCGCTGCCCGCCCGGCCGCCGCCGGCGCGAATCGGCACCGCGCTCGAGGCCTGTGGGCCATGCTGGCGGTGGCAGCATTGATCGTCGTTGCTTGTGCCGCGCCAGCCGGAGGCTCGCCATCGGCTCCTGCCGCGACCTCGGGCCAGGCCTCAGCCTCAGCCCCCGCCTCGGCCGCTTCCAGCCCGGCGATCGCGTATCCGGAAGCACCGATCCGCGTCATCGTGCCCTTCGCGGCCGGTGGGCCGACCGACACGGTCACGCGACTCGTGGCCGAGCCGATGTCCGCCACGCTCGGCCAGGAGATCATCGTCGAGAACGTCGCCGGCGCGGGTGGGACGCTGGCCGCCGGCCAGGTCGCGACAGCTGCCGCTGACGGCTACACCGTCCTGATGCACCACATCGGGATGTCAACGGCACCTTCGCTCTATCCGGACCTGCCGTACGACCCGCTCGTGGACTTCAAGACGATCGGCCTCGTCACGGAGGTGCCGATGACGATCGTCGGACGGAAGAGCTTCGCGCCGACGACGCTGCAGGAGCTGGTCGATCATGTGAAGGCGAACGGCATGGCGGTTCGGTACGCCAACGCGGGCATCGGTGCGGCGTCGCATCTGTGCGGGCTCCTGTTCATGACGGCCGTCGACGCCAAGGTCACGGAAGTCCCCTATGACGGGACAGGCCCCGCGATGGAGGACCTGCTCGGCGATCAGGACGTCGATTTCATGTGCGATCAGACGACCAATACCACCACCCAGATCAAGGCCGGCACAGTCAAGGCGTACGCCATCACCAGCCCGGAGCGCAACGAAGCGCTTCCCGACGTCCCCACGACGAGTGAGGGCGGGCTGCCGGACCTCGAAATCGGCGTCTGGCACGGGCTGTATGTTCCGAAGGACACCCCCGACGAGATCGTGCAGGCGCTCACCGGGGCGCTCCAAGGTGCGCTCACGGACGCGAACGTGATCGCCAAGTTCGCCGAACTCGGCACGGTCCCGGTTCCTGCGGACCAGGCGACGCCCGAGGCACACACCGCGAAGCTGCAGGCGCAGATCGAGCTTTGGAAGCCCATCATCGAGGCGGCAGGCGTGACCCCGTAGCGGACCGCTGACCGGGGCGGGACGACCTTCTCATCCGTCCCGCCCCCCTGGGCTTCAGGGCTCCTTCGGCGCAGTTCGAGGGCCAGGCATGCCGCGCTCGCACAAGGACATCCTTGCCGGTCTCGTATTCGTCGGCTTTGGCATGGCCTTCGCCGTCCTCGCGCTCGGGTACGGGATCGGGACCACGGTCCGCATGGGCCCTGGGTATTTCCCCTTCTTCCTCGGTGGCGCCCTGGCCCTCATCGGGGCACTCATCGTCGCCAGAGGCGTGCTTGCCGGTGAGGAAGGCGCGATCGGCGACATCCCGTGGAGAGCCGTCGGGCTGATCCTGGGTGCGATCGTCGTCTTCGGCCTCACCGTTCGCGGTCTGGGCTTGATCCCTTCCACGTTCGCGACCGCCCTGATGTCGGCCTTCGCGAGTCGGCGGGCCGGGGTGCTGTCAGCCGTGGCCGTTGCGATCGGGCTGACCGTGCTGTGTGTCCTGATCTTCGTGATCGCGCTGAGCCTGCGGCTGCCCCTCGTCGGCAATTGGATCCGGTTCTAGGACGCCGATGGACCTCATCAGCAGCCTTGCTCTTGGCTTCGCCACGGCGCTGACGCCGGAGAACCTCTTCTACTGCTTCGTCGGCGTGCTCCTTGGCACGCTGGTCGGAGTCCTTCCCGGTATCGGGCCGACCGCGACCATCGCGATGCTCCTGCCGGTCACGTTCAACTTCGAGCCGGTCACGGCGCTGATCATGCTCGCGGGCATCTATTACGGCGCCCAGTACGGCGGCTCCACGACCGCGATCCTCATCAACCTCCCAGGGGAATCGTCATCGGCGGTGACGGCTATCGACGGCCACGAGATGGCGCGTGGCGGTCGAGCGGGGGCCGCGCTCGCTACGGCCGCGCTCGGTTCCTTCTTCGGGGGGATCGTCGGCACGTTCGTCGTCGTACTGTTCGCGCCCGCGCTCGCCAGCGTCGCACTCGGCTTCGGGTCCGCCGAGTTCTTCTCGCTCGTGGTCCTGGGCCTGATCGCATCCATCGCGCTTGCGCGAGGGTCGATGCTGAACGCCCTGGCGATGATCGTGCTGGGACTCCTGTTCGGCACGGTCGGACAGGACATCTACACGGGTACGCCGCGCTTCACCTTCGGCGCCCGCGAGCTGTTCTCGGGGATCAACTTCGTGTCGGTCGCGGTCGGCATCTTCGGGATCGCCGAGATCCTGCGCAATCTCGAGGGTGATGCGACGCGCTCTGTCGCGATCAAGACCGTCAAGAACCTGTGGCTGACACGGATGGACGCCCGCAGCATCGTGGCCCCCGTTCTCCGTGGCACGGCCCTGGGCGCGACGCTGGGCGTCCTTCCGGGCGCCGGTCACGTCCTGGCGTCGTTCGGCTCGTACTCGGTCGAGAAACGGGTCTCCAAGCGCCCCGACACATTCGGACACGGGGCGATCGAGGGCGTCGCCGGCCCCGAATCAGCCAACAATGCCGCGGCGCAGACCTCCTTCATCCCGCTGCTCACACTGGGTCTACCGGCGCACCCCGTCATGGCGCTCATGCTCGGCGCCTTCATCATCCACGGCATCATCCCGGGTCCCAACGTGATCAAGGATGAACCCGCCCTGTTCTGGGGTCTCATCGTCTCCTTCTGGATCGGGAACGTGATCCTGATCATGCTCAACCTGCCGTTGATCCGGATCTGGGTGAAGCTCCTGACCGTCCCGTACAACATCCTCTTCCCGGCCATCGTGGCGTTCGCGTGCATCGGGACGTATTCACTGAACCAGAACCCCTTCGATGTGTTCGCGATCGCCTTTTTCGCGCTCCTCGGCTACATCCTCGTGAAGCTGGGATGCGAGCCAGCACCCCTCTTGTTGGGGTTCGTCCTTGGCCCGCTGTTGGAGCAGCACCTCCGCCGTGCCCTGATCATCTCGCAGGGCGATCCAAGCGTCTTCGTGACGCGTCCGATCTCCTTGGTGCTCCTGATCGCCGCGGTCGGCGCGTTGTTGATCGCTGTGCTGCCATCCATCCGGAAGCAGCGGGAGGTGGTCTTCCAGGAGGAGGACCCGGTCTGAGCCGTGGCCGCCGGGACCTGACGAGGGGGATAGAATCGGCCGAGCGGGACCGCGACGGCCCGCGAGGGGTGGTCGCGTTTCTCGCCCAGCGGTGAACGCGCATGAGCAGAATCGTCCGCGACCTCGACTTCCTGACCAGTGTCGGACTCCTCATGAGCGCCGTCGTGACCGCGACGACCGGCGTCATCGCCGACCTGTGGGACCTCAACGACTTCTGGTACCACACGGTGTCGGGTTACGTGATGGGCGGATTCGGGATCGCCCACGTATGGCTCAATCGCGAGCGCCTGTTCGGCTACGCCCGGTTCCGCTGGAAGTCACTCCGCGCCACCGCTGCAGGTGTCCCGGCCGGTCGGCCGGCCAACATCGGCACGGTGCGTGACGCGGACGGCGATCGGGATGCAGAGCCGACTCGACCGGGTGCCTGGCTCGCCCGGGCCCTGGTATCCCGGCGCGGTCTTCTCGGGCTCGCGATCGGGGCGGTTGGCGGCGCGATCCTCGGCCGCGGCCTGCGACCGGCACCGCCCATCGAGGCTGGCTCCGACGTCGGCGTCATCTACCACCAATGGAGCAAGCCTGGCCTCCTCGACGCCTTCGGGTCTGTCTCGAACTGGGGCCAGCCGGTCGAGCTCTACAAGGCCTACCCGGGCGCGCGCACGCTCGTCCTGCCACCGGTGGCGCTCGATGCGCGACTGGACCACGGACTCGCGACCGGCCGCGCTATCGTCACGAGACGCTCGACGCGCGCCTACGCACCCACCCCGATGACGATCGAGGAGCTATCGCAGCTGCTGTTCCTGACCGGTGGCATCACCGCCGGTCTGCACGGCAATGCCCGGCGGGCGGCGCCGTCGTCGGGCGCCCTCTATCCGATCGAGCTCTACGCCGTGGTCCATCGCGTCGAGGGCATCGAGCCCGGCGTCTACCACTACGCCTATCGCGAGCACGCGCTCGAGCAGGTCCGCGCTGGCGATTTCCGCACGCCGGTCGTGGAGCAAGGCATCGCCCAGGAGTTCCTCGGGGAGTGCGGCGTCGTGCTCTTCGTCACGATGATCCTCCAGCGGATGCGGCCGAAATACCAGGATCGAAGCTACCGCTACGGACTGCTGGAGGCCGGTCACATCGGCGAGAACGCGTACCTGGCTGCGACGTCGATGGGGCTCGGCGCGTGCGGCATCGGCGCCTTCATGGACGACGCGATCAACGAGATGCTGGGCGTGGATGGCGTCGAGGAGGCCGTCGTGTACATGCTCGCCACGGGCAAGGTGCCGACCGCGGCCTGAGGTCTGGGTACGCTACGTACGTGGATCGCTTCGACCTGATCGTCATCGGCGGGGGTCCAGCCGGCACCACGGCGGCGCTACGCGCGGCGGAGCTCGGGGCACGCGTGGCGCTCGTGGAGCGCGGTCGGCCGGGCGGCACGTGCACGGACGACGGTTGTGCGCCCACGCGCGTGCTCGCAAAGGCGGCCCGGCTGCTCCGCGACATGGAGCAGCTGCCTGCCTATGGGCTTGGCGCACCTGTGGAGCAGGTAAGCGTGGACCTGGAAGCGCTGCTCGCCGCGACCCAGCGCACCGTGTACGAGCTGCAGGAGAAAAAGCAACTGGTCGGGCATCTCGCGGGCGCCGGCGTCACGCTCATCGCCGGTCGCGGGCCGGTCGGCTTCATCAGCCCGCACGCTGTTGCGGGCGCCGATGGCGAGGCCCTGGAGGCGGACCGGTTCATCGTCGCGGCCGGCGGCCACGCTCGGCGTCTGCCATTCCCTGGCAGCGAGCTCGCGCTCACGCATTCCGACGTGTGGGAGATGCGCGCGCTTCCCCGTTCCATGGCGATCGTGGGCGCGGCGGCCACCGGAGCCCAGCTTGCGTCCGTGTTTGCGGCCTTCGGCACCCAGGTCACGCTCCTGGAGGTCGCCCCTCGCATGGTGCCGGGCGAGGACGAGGACATCTCCACGGCCCTTGCTGCCGCATTCACTGCGAACGGCATCGCGGTGATCACCGGCATCAGCGGGGTCGAAGCCATCACGCGCGGGGCCCGTGGGTTGCGGCTGGCCTATCGCATCGGCGATCGACCCGTGGTCCTCGACGCCGAGTCCGTGATGCTGGCGGTAGGCTGGCCGGGGAACCTGGATGACCTGCGACTCGAGGAAGCCGCCGTCGCGACCGAGCGTGGCTACATCAAGGTCGACGACCGCCTGCTCACCACCGCGCCGCACATCTGGGCTGCCGGGGACATCACGGGACGGATGATGCTGGTCCAGAGCGCGACCCATGAGGGCCGCATCGCCGCCGAGAATGCCGTCGGGGACGGCGTTCGCGACCTGCGGCACACGATCGTGGCGCACGGTGGCTTCACCGATCCTGAGTACGGGTCTGTCGGCCTGACCGAAGCCGCCGCACGGTCCGGCGGCCGTGACGTCGTCATCGGCAAGGTCTCGTTCGGCGACCTTGATCGAGCCGTCATCGACCGGCGCACGGACGGCTTCGCGAAGCTCGTCGTCGACCGGGAGACGCATCGTGTGCTGGGGGCCCACGTCATCGGCGAGCAAGCAGTCGAGGTCGTCCAGATCGCGGCGACGGCGATGGCCGCCGGGATGCGCGTCGAGCAGCTCGCGGAGATCGAGTTCGCGTATCCGACCTTCACCTCGATCATCGGCCTGGCCGCGCGGCAGGTGGTCCATGCGCTGCGACTCGGTGGTGACGTCGCGGCGTGGGAGTCGATGGGCCGACCGCGCCCGGCGGAATGGGAGCGGCGCGACCCGTAGATCTCCGCGTACTGGAGTCCCCTGCGGCAAACTGGATGCATGCCGGGAAGTTTCGAAGTGCCGCCGCCACGAGGGCGACTTCCCCGCGGCTCGGTGCTCGCGATCGCTACCCTGCTCGTCGTCGCGTGCGCCCCGAGCGCCGGCAGCCCGGCTCCGGCCTCCGCCGCGCCATCGATGTCGTCGCCGGCCGCCTCGGCCACGTCCCCGGTCCCGCCTGGCCCAAGCACCGCCACGGGCGCTTCCCCAGCCGAGGCCGGGCCGGTCACGCTCCAGATCCGCGAGTTCGATGTGCCCGCCGGCTCGCATCCGCACGACGTCGCCCCGGCGGCCGACGGCGGCGTCTGGTACACCGGGCAGCACAAGGGCGTGCTCGGTCACTTCGATCCGGCGACCGAGGACATCCGCGAGATCCCGCTCGGGTCCGGGTCCGCGCCCCACGGTGTCATCACTGGCCCGGATGACGCCGCGTGGATCACGGATGGCGGCCTCAACGCGATCGTCCGCGTCGACGCCGAGACCGACGAGGTCCGCGCGTTCGAGCTGCCGTCCGATCGACCGGATGCGAACCTCAACACGGCCGTCTTCGACGCCTCGGGCACGTTGTGGTTCACCGGCCAGGCCGGCATCTACGGACGGCTCGACCCGGCATCCGGCGAGATGGACGTCTTCGACGACCCCGAGGGACGCGGTCCATACGGCATCACGGTCACGCCCGACGGCCACATCTGGTACGCCTCGCTCGCCGGCAGCCACATCGCCCAGGTGGACACGACGACCGGCGAGGCCACGATCGTCGAACCGCCGACGCCCGGCCAGGGTTCCCGACGGGTCTGGTCGGACTCGCGCGGCCGGATCTGGGTGAGCGAGTGGGGTGCGGGACAGGTCGGGGTCCACGATCCCGCCACGGGCGCCTGGCAGGAGTGGCCGCTCCCCGGAGACGGGCCGCAGACCTACGCCGTGTACGTCGACGAGCGCGACATCGTCTGGCTGACCGACTTCGGCGGGAACGCGATCGTCAGGTTCGATCCCGCGACGGAGGCCTTCGATACGATCGAGCTGACGAGCCCCGGCGCCTCCGTGCGCCAGCTCCTCGGTCGACCCGGCGAGCTGTGGGGCGCCGAATCGGCGGTCGACAAGCTGGTCCTCGTCATCGAGAGCTGACTGGCGCCCCGCCGTCAACGCGCACCGTCACGACCTCGGTCGCGATCCGTTTCCCCTTGAGATCCAGCTGGCGGCGCTCCAGCGCTGGGTCGAGGTTCGCCGCCGCGGCGGCTTCGGTCGTCACCAGGATCTCGCCGGCCGTCGCCCTCGATGCCAGACGCGCTGTCGTGTTGACCGCATCTCCGACCGCCGTCAGCTCGACGTGGTCGCCACGCCCAACGGCACCGAACCACACGAGCGCCGTGTGCAGGCCCGCCCCGATGGGCACCCATGGGCCGGCCGGATCCGCGTGGCCAGTGGCCCGCAGGAGTGCCTGCGCCGCTTCGATGCCCTTGGCCGCATGCCGATCCCCGCTGAGGAGCTGGAAGAACATGGCCACGAGCTCGTCGCCGACGAACTTGTCGACCGTTCCGTCGTGATCGAATACGACCTTGGACGCGGTCGTGTAGAAGCGGTCGAGGAGGCCGTGGAACGCTGCCGACGACATCCCCTCCGCCAGGGTCGTGGAGCCACGGATGTCGGCGAAGAGCATCGTGCATTCGATCTCCGCGCCGCCATGGTGCTTGGCGACGAACGTGAAGCACGAGTTGCACATGGTCGGATTGGCGTCCGAACGGCGCTTGCCGATCAGCCGCATGACTGGCGCGGCGACCCCGGCGAACGGGGCCGCGCACAGGCGACAGCGCGGCTCGTGCGGGAGGTGCAGGAAGACCCGCCGGGTACGACGCTCGACGGAGTGACCCCGGGTCAGGAAGTCTCGCCAGAATGCCTCGTCGGCATCGTGTGGCTTGGTCGAGGTCACGACTCCTCGCTCCCACTGCGGTCCGGTGCGGACATTCTGCACACAAGAAAGCCCCCGGTCCTCCCCAAAGGACCGGGGGCGGCTTCAACGGACCGTCAGTCGACGGGCGCGAAGTAGTGCTTGTCCACCCACTGGGCGACCTTCTTGCCGAGCCAGGCTCCCTGCTCGTCGGCGCTCCGGAAGTGGTAGCCGATGAGGATGCGGCCTTCGATGGCGTCTTTCATGATGCGGGAGAACCGCGTGTAGGTCCGCGTCACCGGTTGCGGCAGCGGCGCGGTTCCCGCGCTGGTGACCGAGAAGGACATCTGGTCCGTCCCGAAGTACTGCCTCGCAGCGTAGAACCAGCCGGCGGTGAAGCAGTTGAAGCCAGACGGATTGTCCGGGTATCCCGGGTTCTGGAATTGGGCGGTCCACGTGGGGTCCGCCACGGTGTTCGGATTACCGTCCTGGTCCGCCAGCCGGATGGCCGTCTGCGGTCGCCACTGCAACCAGTGTTCCTTGTTGTCCCAGCAGCCGATCAGGGCGTCGGCCGCCGAGATGCTCGACCGGACGAAGAGCATCGCCTGCTCGGGCGTCGTGAGGCCGTTCGCCACGGCGATCTCGCGCAACGTCCGATTGAAGGCCGAGTACAGATTCGCGGACACGAAGCTGGCGAGACGGTTCTGCGCTTCGGTGCGGGTGCTCGGATCATTGGATCCCAGCATCTTCACTTCGTTGAACTCCGCCGCCCACTCTGGGCTCGCCAGGTCATATGGTCCCGCCGTGCGGAACTGACTCGTGCTCGTAAGCGTGAACGGTCGGACGTTGGCGACCCAGGCGAACACGTTCGCGTTGGCGGTCTCCACCGGGCGCCATTCCCCCTTCAGCGTGCCGATCGGCCAGAGCGTCGTGCCCACGAAGCGGCCGTCAGTGGAGCGATTTACGTTCATGGCGGTCGCGGCTGCCCGGCCGATCGCGATCCCCTGGGTCTTGGCCGTGCCCGCAGGGATGTCGAGCATGTAGAGCCGATACAGCTCAGCCACGTTCGCCCGCATGGCTTCGGGGGCGTTCGGTGGGAGTGGTGGAAGTCCCACGAGCACGTCATGGGCAGCCGTGGCGACGGCGGCGGCCATCGAGGCGCCAGGCGTCGAGGGCAGGCCGCTTAGATATGGCCGGTGCCCGCCGTCGATGGCATTGACTGCGTCATAGACGGCCCCTTGCACCATCGCCAGGTGGATCACGGCGAGCGGAGGCGGCTGGCCGAGGCCCGGGATCGCGTTGCTGGGCGGGTTGCCGATGGCGTTGACGGCGTTGATGTTCCAGTCGAGCACCGGGTTCGGCTGTTCCGCCGCGACGACGGACGCGGCGGGGATCAGCCCGGCTACCGCGATCAGGACGCCCATCGCGAGCGCACGTGCGCGTCGGATCGTCGATGACGGGTTGTCGTGACGTGGGCTACGGAGTTCCTCGAACAGACGGTTCATATGCATCCCTCCTCGGACGGCTTCGGTGTCGCCCCCGGACGCTTGCGACTCGCTCGCGATGCTAGCGAGCCGTCGTCGCGCCAGCGTTGCGATACGAGTGATCGAGCCCTGATCCGTGACGGGGATCGGATCATCACGTCCCTCCATTCGGGAGGGCGCAGGGTCGATTGGCCGCTGTCGTTCGGTCCCTCGATCTAATGGCGTCCGAAAGGGTCGAATCGGTTCATTCTTTGCTCGTCACTGTCCGATGGCCGACACGAAAAGCGAGGGAACGATGGCGAAGCTCGTGCCGTTCGACGATCTGGCCCACGGTCCGCATGCGCACGAATTCGTGGGCGCCGAGCACGACGACGCCCCGTTCTCCGTGATCCTCGTGCACTCGCGGCCGGGCATCGGCCCGAAGCTCCACCGGCACCCCTACGCCGAGGTGTTCGTCGTCGAATCCGGGCAGGCCACATTCCAGATCGGTGACGAGACGGTGGTCGTCGATGGCGGCCACATCGTCGTCAGCCCCCCAGGCGAGGCGCACGGCTTCACGAACACGGGGACGGGCGAGTTGCGACTGACGGCCATCCACGGCGCGGCTCGGTTCGACACGGAATGGCTGGCCGGACCTGACCCGACGTGGACGTCCGAACCGAACGACTGACTTGCAATATGCAAGTGACCGGCGTAGGTTGGGGGGCACAAGGAGACCACTCCCCCCCATGAACGACCAGATCCTCCATTCATTGGCCCGCGGCCACCGCATCGACATCACGACGACCGGCCGCAGGACCGGCGAACCGCGCCGCATCGAGATCGTGTTCCACAACATGGACGGCCGGCTGATCATCACCGGCATGCCACGCTCCGATCGAAAGCGCGCCTGGCTGTTGAACCTCGAGGCGGATCCACGTCTCACGTTCCATCTCAAGCGTGGCAGCGCCCAGGCGGACCTGCCGGCCACGGCCCGGGTCATCACGGACCCGACGGAGCGTCGCTCCATCGCCGACTGGGTCGTGGCGAACGCCTGGAACGGGATGGATGTCGACGCGATGGCGGCATACTCCCCGATGATCGAGGTCACCATCCAGGACCTCGCCGCCTGAGGTCGTCGAGTTGTCCTACCCCGAGTCGCGCTACCACGGCGACACCGGAGAAGCCAGCGCCCGGCTCCGATCGGCTGGCCAGCCGCCGGAGGTGACGTACGCCAACGGAGGGACGGCGCACTTCCTGGCCACCACCGAGTCGACCAGCGGCCAGTTCGGCCTGTATCGCTGGGAGATGTCCGCCGAGCCGAGCGGCCCAGGCCCGCACTTCCACCGCACGATCTCGGAGTCGTTCTACGTCCTCTCGGGCACCGTCCGGCTCTTCGACGGCAACGATTGGATCGACGGGGCGCCGGGTGACTTCCTGTTCGTGCCCGAAGGCGGCATCCATGGCTTCCGCAACGAGTCAGGCGAGCCGGCCTCGATGCTGTTGCTCTTTGCGCCAGGGGCCCCACGCGAGGACTATTTCGAGACGCTCGCCCGGGTCTCGAAGGGCGAGTTGATGTCGGAGGAGGAACGGCTGGCGTTCTACCTCCGCCACGACAATCACTGGGTCTGAGACCGAGCCTCGCGTAACTGCCCCATGACCGGGGCGAAGGCCCGCAGGCCCTCGATCGAGTTGGGACGCAGCTGGACCTGGAGATGGTCGAGGCCGAGGTCGGCGAACGCCCGGAGCTTCGCGGCGATCGTCCCCGGATCGCCGCGGATCTCGTTTTCCTCCGCCGCGACGCCCGACGGGGCCGCGATCGTCCGGACCAGCACCTCCATCGACCTCGTGAGCGTGGCTGGCTCCCGCCCCGCCGCCCGGCAGACCTCGTCCATCTCCTCGAGCATCCCGGGCAGCTCGTCCAGGCTGGGCATCCCGCCGTTCCAATGATCCGCCAGCTCCGCCGTCAGGCGGAGCATCCTCGGCCCGTTCGCGCCGACCATCACGGGCAATCCCATCGGGCGCGGGCCGCGCGGCTCGATCCGGGCGTTGTGGGTCTGGATCGTCGAACCGTCATAGGTCGATGAGCCGTGGCGGAGCATGTCGGTGACGATCCGCAGCGCATCCTCGAACCGCCGGAATCGATCATCGAACGGAACGCCGTAGCTCGTGTATTCCGGTTCGTTCCATCCCGCCCCGAGACCCAGGATCACGCGCCCCCCGCTGATCTCGTCGAGCGTCTCCGCCATCTTGGCGAGCAACGCTGGATTGCGGAACGAAACGGCGAGGACGTAGTTGCCGAGCGCGACGCGATCGGTCGATGCGGCCAGGGCGGACAGGAGCGTCCACGACTCCCAGGCGCCGCTCCACTCCCCGGCAGGGTCACCGAACCCGACGTGGTCAGAGATCCAGATCGCATCCAAGCCCATCGATTCCGCCGCCTGGGCCATCGCCAGGACGTCTGCCCAGCGTGGCGTCCGCCCGTCCATCGCGCCCTCGACGTAGGGCAAGTTGACCCCGAGCTCGAGGGGACGACGCGGGAGGTGCGCAGCGCCGGCGGACATGTCGGCCACCGTAGCAGCCTCGCAATGGCCCGACGCGGGTTCGCCCCGGGTAGCCCCGATGAGCCTCGTCGGCTGGTACTCCGACTGACGGACTACCTTGCGGTCTCGTAGGTCGCGATGAGGACGCCCTTGGGGGTGGTCTTCGTGTCGGTCAGCTTCAACCTGGAGTCCGATCCGTCGTCCGCGAACAGTCGCTGGCCGGTGCCCAGGACGAGCGGGTGGATCAGCAGCACGAACCGGTCGATGAGCCCGCGCGGCATGAGCGAGCGGACCAACGCACCGCTGCCGAGGATCACGATGTCCTTTCCCGGCTCTTCCTTTAGCTTGGCCACCGCGTCCGCGGCATCGCCCTCGAGGAGCGTGGAATTCTTCCAGGGGGGCGGCTCATCGAGCGATCGCGAGGCGACGTACTTCTTCGATTCGTTGAGGACATCGGTGTACGGGTTGTCTGTCTGGTTCGGCCAGAACCCGTAGAAGTCCTCGTAGGTGCGCCGGCCGAACAGCAGAGCGCCGGTCCCGGCCATGCTCTCGGTCGATATCTTGCCCATCGCTTCGTCCGAATATGGGACCGCCCAGCCGCCATGCTCGAAGCCGCCTCGGGTGTCCTCGTCGGGGCGACCGGGCGCTTGCATGACGCCGTCGAGCGTGATGCTCGTGAAGGCGATGATCTTGCTCATGAGTACCTCCGCAACCTGGACACGCTACCCGAGCCCCGTTGCACGCGCGTTTCGACCGTTCGGCGGGTTGGCTTGCCACGAGACGACAACCCCCGGATCAGGCCCTCGGTCGGCCGTTACGTTTCGCCCTTGGCGTTGCCGCCAGCACGGTGAGCAGGCGAACCCCGATGTCCACGGCCTCGTCGTCGCCGAGCTCCTGCTGGATCGCCAGCGAGCGCCAGGTTCGATAGTCGAGGAGGTGGCGAGCGGCCGCGCGCACCTTCCTTCCCGGGTCACCGTCGGGGACGTCGTCCGCGACGAGGAGGTCGCCGAGCCGGCGGTTCTCTGACCGCATCGTCTCCTGCGAGGACCCCGGCATCGTCGTCATGTCGCGGTAGATCGGGAACAGCGCTTCGGCGTGATCGCGATACCAGCCATAGAACTCCGTGAGCCCGCGGCGCGCCCGCGCCTCGAGACCGGGCGTCTCCGCCCAGAGGCGTGGATCCGGTGGGGGATTCTCGGCGCGCCAATGGGCTCGGCAGGCCTCGAACAGCACCTCGAGGTCCGAGAAGTGGCGGTACACCGTGAGGCGCGTGACCCCGGCCTCCTCCGCGATCGACGCGACCGACGTGTTCGCGGGCCCGACCGTCGTGTGAAGGCGGGCCGTCGCCGCCGTGATGCGCTCGCGGGTCCCCTCGACCAGCTCGGCTCGACGGCTCATCCGGTACGGTCTGGATTTCGTAGAACGCATATGATCACTCGATATTGACAATCGATCTGGCGGTCTTCAGTATACAGCCCTGTTCACCCGATACACGAGGAGACGGGCATGTCGACAAAGGGCTCGATCGCGACCGGTGCGCGGCTCAATGTGGTCCAGCCAGGGGAGGGCCGCGCCGGCGGCCTGGCGCCGGGCGTCGGTGTCGTATTCAAGATCGACGGCGAGGACACCGGCGGAGCCCTGTCGATCGTCGAGCACCCGTTCGCGGTCGGGGCCCTCGTGCCGCCGCACATCCACGCGCTCGAGGACGAGTACTCGATCGTGCTGGAAGGGGAGATCGGCTTTCGGTCCGAGGACCACGAGGTCGTTCTCGGCGCCGGTGGCTACATCATCAAGCCGCGCGGTGAAGTGCATGCCATGTGGAATGCCGGGTCGACGCCCGCGCGCATGATCGAGGTCATCTCCCCGGCGGGCTTCGAGCGATTCTTCCGGGAGTTCGTCGAGATGTCGGCGGCGGGCCGGCCGAGCCGTGAGGAGATCCGCCGTCTCGGCGAGCGCTACGAGCTCCCGTTCGCCCAGCCGGACTGGCTGCCGGACGTGATCGCGAGGTACGACCTGACACCGCTGCCCGGCGCTTGATCAAGGGCTTGGCGATGCCACCGCGGATCCACGTGGGAAGATGCGGATCAAGACATCGCTCGCGGAGGGATCGGCATGGCCGCATCGACCACCGTCGACGAGTACATGGCGACCCTGCCCCCGGAACGGCGCGCCGCCATGGAGCTTCTTCGATCGACGATCAAGGCCGCCGTTCCCGGCGCGACCGAGGTCATCTCGTACAAGATGCCCGCCTTCAAGAGTCACGGCGGACAGTTTCTCGTCTCGTACGACGCGTACAAGGCCCACTACAGCCTCTTCCCGGCGACCGACGCGGTCATCGAGGCGTGCGGCGACGAGCTGACGCCCCACTTGTTCGGGAGCGGGACGATCCGTTTTCCGGCCGACAAGCCGATTCCCGTCGCTCTCGTGACGAAGATCATCGAGATCCGCTGGGCCGAGAACGCCGCAGCAGAGGGTCGCTAGCGAGCGCCGGTCAGAAGTCCTCGCTGGCGTAGTCGAGATCATCGGGACCGAGGATGTCCCGGTAGAGGACGCTCCGAGGGTCGTCGCTGACCCCGAGCCCGTAGTAGAGGATGCCGATGTTCTTCGTCACCATCTTGCGGAGGCGCTGTTGTCGCCGCTCCTCGGTCGCGAAGCCGTCGTCCATGCGCGCCGACGAGACCACGGCCTGCGTGCCACCTGAGCGGAGTCCGTAGGCATACCCCCAGGTCCTGGCGGCGATGTACATGTCGACGTCGGTCAACCCGATGACGACGGCGTCCGGGTCGCCGGCGACCGTCTCGCTCGCCGCGATCGCATCGAGCAGGCGTTCGGCGATGAGCTGCTGCCGCTCCGCATCCATGGCCCCCGCGGGAACCGGGATGGACGGCAGGACCTCGATGGCCAGGCCGAACTTCTCGAAATAGTGGGCGACCAGCGCGTCGGCAGCCTCGCGCGGGAAGTCGCCGATCGGCACCAGGTAGACCGCGCGCTCGACCGGCGGCCTGGGCACGCCGATCGGTGACGCGGGGCCGATCGCGAGGTCGCCGGGAGCCGGTCGCGGGCCCACGCTGCCGAGCATGACCACGTACCCGACGAGCACGACGACGGCGAAGATCGCCACCGCCAGTTCCGCTCGATAGTTCGCCATGCGCTCGATGGTATCGGCTCGTATCGAGGGCGCCGATCGCACGAACGTCAGGGGTTGACGTCACACACTGTGTGTGAAGAGCGGGTTTCATGGAGCCCGGTCCTGGATGGAGCACCGTCTACTGGCCGTCGATCGTGGTGATCGTCGTTGCGTTCCTGACCCCGGTCGTGAACATCATCCGCCCGCGGTGGACGCGATTCCGGTCCGCGTCGCACGCTGCGGTCGATGTCGCGGTGATCGGCCTCGGCATCGTGTCGCTCATGCTCGGCGATTGGGTCGTCATGGCCGACGGCGCGTTCCCCAGCGGCGAAGAGGCGAATGTCATCGCGACCATCAACGCCATCGTCCGGATCTCGATCGCGGCGACGATCGTCCTGACCGCGATCACCGCCGTACTGGAGGTGCGGCGGTTCGTGCAAATGGGACGGACGGTCGGCGCCTGACGGCAGACGACGTGGCGGGAGGCACCCACCGGCTTGGCAGGCGTGGAGGGCTGCCCTGAAGCTACGCCGGACTCATCGGGCTCATGAGCTGGAAGTAGTTGTCGTCCGGATCGGCAAAGGTCGCGATCTGGTCGACCGCGCCCTCGAATCCGTACGGCTCGGCGACCACGATCGCGCCGGCGGCCTTGAACCTGTCGAATTCGCCCCGCACATCGGCGGTCTCGATGTTCCACAGGATCCGGCCCGGGGTGGCGTTCTTGCCCTTGACCTGGTCGTGTGGCCCGACGGTCAGCCAGCCCGAGCCGAGCTGCCAACCGGTGTATCCGCCCTCCGACATCCCAGGCTCACCGAAGAGCTTCGTGTAGTACTCGACCAGGCGCGCGGGGTCTTCGGACCCGATCAGGATACTGTTGAGGTTCATGCTCGTCTCCCACGTGTCGATGTCGTGCTGACACGCCCAAGGATGACCCAATGCCG
>JARDZW010000128.1 GCA_029240655.1 Chloroflexota bacterium | reverse complement strand
CAGTCGAATCGACGGGGATCCAGGCGGTGAATGCCAGGCGAGTAGCCTCCGTCCGTCGTCTACTCGCGGAGCTTGGACGCTCCGATACGAGGGGCGACGCACTCCGCAAGGTGCGGCGGCGAGCCGTCTCGGTCGTGGGCAGCCGGATCGGCCGATCGCCCTCCGGAACGGCCGCCACACGCGCCGCCGGTGCCCCAGGCGGGACCAAGCGTCCGGACGCCTGGTACGTCGGCGAGTGGTCGCGACTGGCCAAGGCGGTGTTCGGACCCGACGCCCTGAGCGACGCGCCACGGCTGGACCCGGCCCGCGCGCCCAAGGCGGTCAAGCAGGCGGGTCGGCAGCGAGGGCAGGCCACGCTCGCCGAGGTCATCGCACGGGGCGAGCCGCTCGAGCGTGCCGTGACCCGGAGCGTGGCGAGCCTGGCCGAAGCCAGGGAGTTCAGCGACGCCTGGGCGATCGCCGAGGGCGCGGGCCGGCTGCCTGGTGGCGCCGCCGCATCGGCCATGGGTCACGCGCTGCTCCTGCATCGTCGACGGCAGTTCGTCCGGGCGTGGACCAGGATCCGCGATCTGGAGGATGAGGCCCTTGCGACGTCCATCCCGGTCGAAGCGGTCGACGCGGCGCTGGCCGACGGATCTGCCGAGGCTTGCCAACGCGCGCTGGCGATCGGCGTCCCGACCGACGCCATGCCCGCCGACATCCTGGTCGACCTCGCCGGTCGCTTCCTCGCCTTCGGCGAGCGCGAGCGTGCCACCGAACTGGTGGCGGAGCTTCGTCGGCGTCCCGCCGTCGATCTCGACGAACCTCGGCGACATTCGTGGACCCTGATCGAGCGGTGGCTCGACCGTTCACCACCCGAGGTCCCGGCGGGCGCCGTACCGATCGCCGTCATGGGCTACCAGACACCGGACCACATGCTGACCTCCGGCAATCTCGGCGACTACATCCAGACGCTGGCCCTCCTCGGCAACGTCGCCCGGCACAGCAACGTGACGTTCTCCGGCGACGAGGGGCTGGGTGAGCTGGCGAGGGAGCTTCAGGAACGCGTCCAGCCCGACCTCCGCGTGCCCGAGGTGCAGGGTTCCGTGCATCTGGTTCCCGTGGATCGGGAGTTCAGCAGCGGCAGTGCCGTCCCCCAAGGGGCCTGGATGGTCGCATTCGGCTGGCACATGCACCCGCTCTACGACCTTCGCTATGACTTCCCATACCACCCCAACATCCGCCCGTTGTTCATCTCGTTCCACCTCAATCGGCTCGACATGCTGACGGACGAGGCCCAGGACTACCTGCGCCGGCACGGACCGGTCGGCTGCCGGGACTGGAGCACGGTCTTCCTGCTCCTGAGCGCGGGCATCGACGCGTTCTTCAGCGGCTGCCTGACCACGACACTCGACATGTTGTTCCCGCCACGCGAGGAGGCCTACCGCGGCAACGGTGTGGTGGCGGTGATCGACCGCCCGACCAAGGCCGCCGGTCGTGACGTCCGCAAGGTGCGCCATTACAGCCACCAGGCGGACGAGTATCGCTACACGTCCATGACCGATGGGGTCCGCAACGCCAGCGAGGTCCTTGCCGCCTACCAGCGTGACCTCGACCGAGCCGTCACGGGCCGTCTGCACGCGTACCTCCCGCTCACCGCCCTCGGCGTTCCCGTCGATTTCCAGAACCCCAGTCCCGGTGACATCCGATTCGCGGGCCTGACGGGCCTGCGGCCGGGCGACGCCCGCCTGACGGAGCTCCGCGCGGGCATCCGCGATCTGCTCGCGAAGACGTTCGACAGCGTGCTGGCGGGAACCGAGGAACGCGAGGTCTACGACCTGTGGCGCGAACTTACCCGCGACCGGGTGGCCGAGGCCAAGGCTCGCTTCGAGGCTCCCGTCGTCGACCCACCGACGACGATCGACGTCGCGGCGGCCCTCGCCACGGCCAAGGCTGGCAGCCGACGGTTCGGGCCTCACGACCAGGTGGACCCGAAGTCCGTCACCGACATCGTCCTCTGCTTCGACCAGAACCTGACCTCCCAGGCGCCGGTGCTGATCGAGTCGATGGTCGCGAATGCCTCGGGACCGTTGCGTCTCTGCGTCCTTGGTCGCGGCCTGCCGGACGGCTACCAGGCGTGGCTGGCCGGCGCGTTTCCCTTGGTCCCGATGACGTTCGTGCCATGCGACGCGATCGCGTACCACTCCGAGGGGCGACCCCAGCGCCTGCCCACCCGGATCACGATCTCCACACTCGATAGGCTGATCCTGCCGCACCTGCTCGAGGAGATCGATCGCGTGGTCTACGTCGACATCGACACGCTCGTGCTCGGTGACATCTGCCGCCTGGCGGCCACGGACCTCGCCGGTCGACCGATCGCCGCCCGGGACTCCAACGTCAGCGAGGCGAGCGAGTGGCAACGGGCACCCCGCCGCGTCCCTGAGGCGTCAGCGACCGAATTCCGACGGCGCATGGGCCGAGCTCACGGGATCGGCGGGGCTGCCCTGAACGCCGGCGTCCTGGTGCTCGACCTGGATCGCATGCGCCGGGACGACTTCACCGATACCTACCTGCCATGGGTGGAGCGCTACGGCCTGCACGACCAGGACATCATGCTGGCCTACGCGGGACCGGACCGCGGCGTCCTCGAACCACGCTGGAACGCGATGCCGGTGCTCGAAGACGTGCCCGATCCGAGCCTCATCCACTGGGCGACGTTCGGGAAGCCATGGGATCCAGAGCTGACGTACGGCCGCGACCTGTGGCAGGGATACGCCGCCACCCTTCGTGACCGCGCGGGCACCCCGCCAACGGCGGACGGTGGTCCGGCGACCGGCTCGCCGGGCTCGCTCTACAACCCGATCGAGATCGGTCCCGCGGCGGGTCCGTTGGCGGCCGAAGTCGAGCGCGTCATCGGCGCGGTGCAGGAGGAGCACCTCAGCTACCTCGGGACGCCGGGCCTGCGGACGCTCGCCGCGACCGTCGAATCGATCGAGGCCGAGGGGATCGACGGTCTCGTCATCGAGGCCGGCACGGCACGCGGCGGCTCGGCGATCGCCATGGCGGCCGCCAAGTCGAGCGCACGCCCGATGAAGATCTACGACGTGTTCGGGATGATCCCCCCGCCCGGCGAGCGGGATGGCGAGGACGTCCATCGCCGCTACGCCACGATCGTCGAGGGTCGGTCCAAGGGCATTGCCGGTGAGACCTACTACGGCTACCGCGACGAGCTGCTGACCGAGGTCACCGAATCGTTCGCCCGACACGACCTGCCGATCGCGGCCAACAACGTGGAGCTGATCCAAGGCCTGTTCGAAGACACGATCGAGCTCGACGAGCCCGTGGCCCTGGCCCATCTCGACGGTGATTGGTACGCATCGACGATGACCTGCCTGACCCGGATCGCTCCGCTGTTGTCGGTCGGCGGTCGCTTCGTGATCGACGACTACGACACGTGGTCCGGTTGCCGCACCGCGGTCGACGAGTACTTCGCCGGCCGACCGGGATTCCGCTTCGAACGCCGTGGAAGGTTGCACATCGTCCGCGTGTAGGTTCGGTGGCGGCATCCGGCTCCGTCAGGGAGCATTCGTGGCCGCGGAACGGCGCCGCAAGGCCGCCCGTCGTAGGATTTCCGCACCAACCTAGCGTGGAGTGACCTCGTGTTCTTCGATCCCCTCTACATCGGTCTGATCGTCGCGACGTTGCTGATCGCCGGTGGAGCACAGCTCTACATCCGGTCCACGTACGGACGCTGGAACCGCGTCCCGAACGGCGCGCGCCTGAGCGGTGCCCAGATCGCCGAGTTCCTGCGTGAGCGCGCGACATTCGGCGACAAGCCCGGCCACGATGCCATCACCGCGATCAAGCTGGTGCCCGGCAACCTGTCCGATCACTTCGATCCACGCGACCGCTCCCTCGGGCTCTCGCAGGCGGTCGCCGAGCAGCCGACCGTGGCGGCGATGGCGATCGCGGCACATGAGGTGGGTCATGCCCAGCAGCACGCCGAGGGCAGCGCGCTGATGAAGCTCCGGAGCCTGCTCGTGCCGGCTGCGACCCTTGGCCCCAACGTGGCCTACATCCTGATCTTCGCGGGGCTGATCTTCCAGCTGACCGGGCTGGTGACCCTCGGCATCCTGTTCTTCGGGATCGCGGTCCTCTTCTCGGTCCTGACCCTGCCCGTCGAGATCGGCGCAAGCCGGCGCGCGCTGGCGATGCTCGACTCGACCGGGATCATCACGTCGCCGGATGAGAAGCGCGGAGCGCAGTCGATGCTGACGGCTGCAGCACTGACCTATGTCGCGGCGGCGGTCACCTCCATCCTGACCCTGCTCTACTACCTCACGCTGGCGCGGCGGAGCAGTTGACCCTGCCGTGACGCGGGTCCACATCCCGGAAACCGTGCTCACGGCGGCGCACGATCGAGCGCGCGCCCGAGCCGCCCGCGATTGGGACCTGGCCGATCGGCTGCGCGGCGAGATCGAGGCGGCCGGGTGGACGATCGTGGATCGCGGCACCGATTTCGCGCTGTCTCCCGCCGCACCGCCCGACGTCGACGAGGGCGTCCGCGTTCGGTACGGGGCGTCGCGCAACGTGCCTTCGCGCTTCGAGGAGGAGGCGGTCGGCCTCGCCACGGTCGTGCTGGTGGCGACCGATTGGCCGGCAGACCTCGAGCGGGCGCTCACTGGCTTGAGCGCTCATGCGCCGGACGGGACCTCCGTGGTGATCGTGGCCGACGGGCCGTCCGAGGACCAGGCGGCGGCGCTGGAGTCCATGAGATCGACAGGGGAGGGCTCCGGCGTTCCGATCGAGCTCGTGTGGACCTCGGAACGACTGGGCCACGCCGCCGCGACGAACATCGGGATCCGCCGAGTGGAGGCGCCCGTGGTGATCCTGCTCGACACCAGCCTCGAGCCGACCGGCGACTTCGTGACGCCGCTGGTCCGCGCCCTCGACGATGAGGCCGTGGCCGTCGTCGGGGGTTGGGGCATCACCTCGACGGACCTGCGCACGTTCGAGGACGCGCCGGCCGGCGATGTCGATGCCATCGAGGGCTACGTCCAGGCGTTCCGGCGCTCGGATGCGGCAGCGTTCGGCCCGCTCGACGAGCGGTTCCGGTTCTATCGAAACCTCGACATCTGGTGGAGCCTCGTGCTGCGCGATGGCGCCGACGACGAGGAGCAACCACGACGCGCGGTCCGCATCGACGGGTTGCCGCTCGCGCGGCACGACCACCGCGGCTGGACCAGCCTCCCCGACGAGGAACGCGATCGACAGTCGAAGCGCAACTTCTACCGGATCATCGACCGCTTCGGGTCGCGGCGGGACCTCTTGGTCGCGAATCGATCGACCGAGGGGCGGACGCCCTGATGCCGTTCGAATGGCAGGTCCCGTTCATCGTCATCGGGTCCATCGCGCTGATCCTGTTCTTCTTCGGGCGGCCGAGGAACGCGGGTGACGATCCAGAGGAGACGCCCTCCGGAGCCGACCTGATCGAGCGCCTGCAGCGCACGCTGGGGATCGCCATCGTGGTCGAGTCGGTGGAGTCCGCGGCCGAGGCTGCGGCGAACCTGGCCGACTCGGTCCGATCGGATGATCCGGGATCCGGCGAACCCTTCACGATCCGAGCGTCCTTCATGTACGGGCGGTACGCCACGCAGGTGGTCGTCGGCGGTGCCACGGAGTCCGATGCCTGGGCCGCTCTCGCAAAGGCTGCCATCGACTGGCGGAACTCCGATTTCCAGCAAGTTCAGATGTGGCCGGGGGGCGGCTGAACGGTGCGCGCTGCCGGGATGGAAAGCGTTGAGGTGCTCAGGGTCCTCGACGCGCTCGAGACCGCCGGAATCCGGGCCGGGATCACGGGCGGATGGGGAGTCGATGCGCTGCTGCGTCGGGAGACCCGCCAGCATGGCGACCTTGACCTGGGTGTGGCAGCGGAAGCCGTCGAACGGGCGCTCGAGGCCGTGGGGCCGCTGGGATATGCCGTGACCCTCGACGAACGTCCGGCCCGAGTCGTCGTGGAGAGCGATCTGGGCCGGATCGACCTTCACCCGATCGCCTGGGGACCGTCCGGGGCGGGCGTGCAGACCGGGTTGACTGGGGAGGTGTTCCGCTACCCGGTGGGCGGCCTCGACGCCGACGGGGAGATCGCCGGACGGCGGGTCCGCTGCGCGACCCCCGATCTGCAGCTCGCGTTCCACGCGCACTACGAACCCCGCGACCACGATCGCCGGGACATGGCGGCACTCGCCAGGGAGTTCGGGCTGTCATTGCCCGCGTCCTATCGAGCCTGACCGAATCCCGACTCAGCGGCGGCGGAGCGTCGAGCCGTCCGGGCCGTCGACGACATCCCAGCCGCGATCGGCGAGCGCGCGGCGGAGTTCGTCGGCGCGCGCGTAGTCGCGATCGGTTCGGGCCTGGTCTCGGGCGGCCACGAGCTCGGTGATCTCGCGCGGCACGTTCGCCTCCCGGGCCTTTTCAGGAGGAGGCTCCCAAACCCGGTGCAGGTCCAGCCCGAGGACGGCGTCCGCGTCGAGTACGAGCCATCGGCGTTCGTCCGCCGCCAGATCGGCCCGGAGCATCTCCCGCACGCACGCCAGCCCGCCCGGCAGGTCGAGATCGTCGTCGAGCGCCGCGACGAACCGGTCGTGCAACTCGCGGCCCACCGGGGACAGGAGAGCAGCCGGGGCATGGGCCCGATCCGTAACGACGTACCCGGCCCCGCCCCCGAACCCGGCGACGCCCGACGCCGATCCACCCGGTCGGTCGCCCGCCGCGCCGGCCGTCAACACGGGAGGCGCCGCCCAGGGCGCGTCCGTCGGTGGCGGGCCCAGGCCGGAGAGGCGCGCCCGCAGGGACGCGAGCCCAGCCGCGGCCGCGTCGAGCGACTCGTCGGAGTAGTTGAGCTTCCGCCCGTAGCGCGAGGTCAGCGTCAGGTAACGGAACGCCAGCGGGTCCAAACCGCGCTCCGCGAGCTCGGTCACGCGCTGGAAGTTGCCGGCGGACTTGGCCATCTTTCGCCCGGCCATCAGCAGGTGTTCGCCGTGGACCCAGATCGCGGCGGGTGGGCCGCCCACGAGCGGGGCGGACTGCGCGATCTCGTCCTCGTGGTGCGGAAACACGTTGTCGATGCCGCCGGTATGCAGGTCGAATCGATCGCCCAGGTAGCGCCGCGCCATCGCGGAGCATTCGAGGTGCCAGCCTGGATAGCCCTCGCCCCAGCGCGCGGTCGGCCACTTCAGAGCACGGCCCTCGCCGGCCCGCTTCCACAATGCGAAGTCCGCCGGATCGCGCTTGTCGGGCTCCACCTCGCCCCGATGACCGGCGCGCAGGTCGTCGAGCGAGTTGCCGGACAGCCGCCCATAGCCGGGGAACGACGACACCGAGTAGTACACGTTGCCTTCGGGTGACTCGTACGCGTGCCCCGCATCCTCCAGGGCCTCGGCGAGGGCCACCATCTCCGCGATGTGTTCGGTCGCTCGCGGGAACACGTGCGCGGGCAGGATGTTCACGAGAGCCTCGTCGACATGGAAGGCAGCCTCGTAGGCGTCGGCGATCTCGGCGGTGGAGCGGTCTTCGAGCCCGGCGGCCACCAGCATCCGATCCTCGCCGCGATCGAAGCGCTCGTCTCGAAGGTGGCCGACGTCGGTGATGTTCTTGACGTGGAACACCTCGAGCCCGTGATAGAGGAGGGCCCGCCGGAGGATGTCGGCGAGCAGATACGAGCGCAGGTTCCCGACGTG